>JBAXOJ010000226.1:0-1531 GCA_037133315.1 Clostridia bacterium | reverse complement strand
GCCTCCTTTCGGAGGAATACGGCATCGCCGCGACCCGCGAAGACCAGAAGTACACCGGCGTCTGGGTGAAAGTGCCCGCTGGGATAGGCGCGGGGACGGGCGTCGGGACAAGCGCGGCAGGAGCCGCGGAATGCGGCGCCGCGGGCGACGGGACAAGTGACGGGACAGTCACCACGGGCGAAGGGACGAGTGAAAAGGTAAACGCAGATATGGCAGGGGCAACCGCAACGGGCGATGGGTCAAGTGACGGAACAGGCGGCGGAGCAGGTACAGTAGGCGAGATGACGGGTCATGCGATAGGTTGCTTATCAGGAAACGCGACGGATGCTAACACGTCACGCGCCGCGGTAATGGAGAAGAAAATTACCGCTATTGGCATCGCTGTAAAGAAGTGGGTGACGATGCATGGCTTCGCCTTCAACGTCAACACCAACCTGGATCATTTCAATCTAATCAATCCTTGCGGCATCACTGACCGTGGAGTCACTTCGCTCCAACAACTCACGGGCGTGGAGCAGAACTTATTATCCCTCAAACTCAAGGTCGCGCAGACATTTTGCACCGTATTTGGGCGCAGAGTGAATCCCACGAAGCTGGAGGAATTGCTGGGCGAAGAAACTGAGGGATAAGAGCAAAGGTAAGAGCAAGGGCAAAAGGTAAAGGCTAAAGGTAAAGGCAAAAATAACTTTTTTCGAAATTATGAGGGATATTTGTATATTTTCACAACAATTTCATGCCAAATTAGCATTGTTTCTGGCTCGAAATAACTTTTTTCCGAATTTCCACCGGTTTTTGTATATCAAATGGATGATTTGATATACAAATAAGCTTTAAAACTAAAAGAAAAGTTATTTTGACCTCAAAAAGGACTGATTTGGAGGTTGAAACTGCCCCAATATATACAAATAATCACCGAAAAGTTGGAAAAAGTTATTTGCCCACTCAAACCCGTGAGGAGCCGACAATGGCAAGGACAAAGGCAGGGGGAAATTGATGATGAAACCTGAATGGTTAAAAATAAAAGCGCAAAGTAGCCCGGAATTATTGCAGGTCGAGGGGTTGATTCGTTCGCTCTCGCTCAACACTGTCTGTGACGAAGCGGCTTGTCCAAATCGGCTTGAGTGCTTTGGGCGTCACACTGCAACATTTATGATCTTAGGCAAAAGTTGCACACGCAACTGCGCCTTCTGCAATGTGGAGTCGATGGAACAGGCAGCGCACACGTCGCAACGAGGTCAAGTGCCAGTGCAAGCGATTTCTGTGGATGAACGGGGCGCTGCCCGAATTGGCGATGCCGTGGAAGAAACCGGCGCTGCCCGAAAAGGCGACGCCGTGGATCCTTGCGAGCCTGAAAACGTAGCAATGGCCGTCGACCTCCTCGCTCTAAAACACGTCTTCATCACATCCGTTACGCGCGATGATTTAGACGACGGCGGTTCCACGCAGTTCGTGTCGGTGATTGACGCGATAAAAAAGCTGGGGAAGCCGAATCTTACGATCGAGGTGCTGATTCCGGATTTCGCGGGCAATC
>JBAXOJ010000225.1:0-1535 GCA_037133315.1 Clostridia bacterium | reverse complement strand
ATGATCACGGCCGTGAGCCGTGGCGACCTCGAGCAAGCGATGGTCAACCCATCAAAATACACAAACCTCATCGTGCGCGTCGGCGGGTTCAGTGCGCGATTTATCGAACTGCGCAAAGAAATTCAGCTGGACTTGCTGCACCGCACGTTGCACGAATAGCTAAGGAGACTTCATGACGGGAATTATTTTTGATATCCAACGCGCTTCCTACCACGACGGCCCAGGCATTCGGACGACGGTCTTTTTGAAGGGCTGTCCTTTGCGTTGCGTTTGGTGTCACAACCCCGAATCGTATCGGCGGAAGCCGGTTTTGCTGTTTTCGCAAGAAAAGTGCCAGATGTGCGGCGCCTGCAAAATGGCCTGCAACTACGACGTGCATACCTTTTCGGAAGGCACTCATCAAATCGACCGCAGCCAGTGTGTGTTGTGCGGCGACTGTGTCGAGGCGTGTGTGTATGACGCGCTCGAAATCAAAGGAAAAGAAATGACCGTAGACCAGGTCTTTGCTGAGATCATCAAGGACCGCGTTTTCTACGAAACATCTGGCGGCGGCATGACCCTAAGTGGCGGCGAACCTTTGGCGCAACCGGAATTTTCGCTTGCGTTGCTCCGCAAATGCAAAGCGGATGGCATCCAGACCTGCGTGGAGACATCCGGATTTGCAGCCGAGGCCTTATTTCTCGAGTTCCTGCCGGAAATCGACGTGCTGCTATTTGATTACAAAGCGACGGATCCCGCGGCTCATCACGCGTTGACGGGCCAAACGAACGAGCAAATCCTACGGAATCTCGATTTGGCGGTGCAAGCGGGAAAAGAAATTTACCTACGTTGCCCAATGGTCCCAGGGGTCAACGACACTGCGGAGCACATCGCCGGCATTGCAGCGCTTTCGGCGCGATACCCCTCGCTTGCGGGCATTGAACTCATGCCGTATCATAACATGGGCACGGCGAAGAATGAACGCATCGGCGAAGCGGCTTTGATGGCCGAACTACCAAACGCGACCGAGGCGCAAATCAGCGCGTGGCATTCGCAGTTGCGGGCGCTAGGGTGCGACATAGGAGGAGTAAAGTGATGTTGCGTTTAATGAAGAAAGAAATTGATTTAGAAGGTTCGCCTGTTCTGTACGATGCGGGTGTTTCCGAGGAGATGTTGGCGCGAGACTGGGACATTCACAACGGCGAGTGGTGGGCAGAGGACGGCTGGATCCATGGTCGAAACCGCGAAAATGCGCCGTCTATGATTGTCTCAAAGAAGGATTTTAAGGGAAATGTCATGGTTTCGTTTGAAGCGCGAACGGTGCTTCCGTCGACCCATGACATCGATTTCATGTGGAACGGCTGCTGGGACGAGGCGCAAAACGCCCGTGGCATGGCCTATGTGGCTGGTCTGGAGGGCTGGTGGGAGGGCAAGGTCGGGTTCGAAAAGTCGCCAGACTACGCGCTCAACGTCGCGACGCAACTTTTCACCTTTGTGCCTGGCCAGACTTATCAGATCGCCGGAGGCAGCGTCGATGGACATTGCTTTGTCTTGAT
>JBAXOJ010000224.1:0-1540 GCA_037133315.1 Clostridia bacterium | reverse complement strand
GTTGGCGTCAGCGAAGGTGTTGGCGTCAGCGAAGGAATCGGTGTTGGACTGCTCCCAACTGGGGTCCCATCCCACCCTGCCAACCTTGCAAACAGCGACCAAGCCGCATATGCTTTTTGATTCGCATTGATTGGTTGGCTATGCGCCGCACTACAGTTGTACCAGTCCACGCCCATGGTGTGTTTGCTCTGCCAATCGGTCGCCCAATTCTTATCATTGACGGAATCGCCGTTGGAATCATAATTACACGCATCATCTGGCGTCTTGTCGCCATAGTAAACCCCGTCCGGATCGTAGCTTTCAATATCCGCAAAATCATACAAGATTTTTTTGTTCGCGGTACAATACTGACGAATCTGGTTATTTCTCAGATCCAAATTCTGCGTCAGTCCCGTGCCATCCAAATGCCCCGTAAAATATACAAATTGCACGTTGGGAAATTCCGATTCCAGCGTGTTCATGCGCGTGAGATAGGTGTTGATGTTTGCCTCGGAAGCCCATGAAACTTGCCCGCACCAGGACCACATAATCACGTTGATACCGCTGTTCGCATTCAAATAGATTTTGGTTGCGTCCGCCCAAGCCGTAAAATCAGGATTTCCAAGGTCATAGGCCCCCGAAAACGGCGTATCCCTCAAATCAAGCGCTCCACCCGTCCCGCCAGAATTCACTGCATAGGTCTGCCCCTTAAATCCAACAAGCCCGTTCATGCCGTCCACCAGTTGACTCCCGTGCGACGTATGTCCGTATGCAATGTGCAGTTGCTCTTTTGCTGCGCCAACAAACCCCGCTGGGATTTTATCAAGCTTCGCGAACGCATGATTGATGATGACTGCTGCTGCCCTCGTCGCAGCCTTAACCTCCAGCTGCGGGAACATCCCGCCAAACAGCGCCACGGTGCAAAACACAACCACCACAACACTTGCGATTAAATCTTTTCTTTTAAAATTCATCTCAACACGCCTCCGTTATACCGCTTTGACTGTCTTGCTTGCACTGTTGCGACCGCCCGCCTTTGCATACACAATCACGATGGTTCCTTTTTTGATCTTTGGAATCTTGATTGCGAACACGCCTGTCTTTGGGCTTGCTTTCGCGACATAGATTTTCGTCTTTATTTTAGCATAAACCATGGCACTTTTGGTAGCGGTTCCCTTGACATATATGCTATTCGCTTTCAATTTGTAAACGACCGGCGTTGCAGGAATGACGTATCTCACAGTGGTCACACTCACCATGCCATCGTGTTTTACTGTAGCCGTTACCTTCGTTCCTGAAACGAGCGCTTTTTTAAGGGTAATCGCCCAGTAACCTTTTTTAGAAGAGGTCGTTTTCCGAAACGTTTTGCTGGCAACCGTGATGGTGCCTCCTACAAAATCCTTGCCGGAAATTTTCAACGACCGATCCGTGATTGTGCTAATGGAAGGGGCTCTCGGGGTTGGCACTGGGGTTGGCGAAGTGGTCGGCGTTGGCGCAGGTGCGTTCCGCCGAGGCCGATCTGATGCGCCTGCAGCGGGAGCTGGAAGTGCACCAGGCCGAA
>JBAXOJ010000223.1:0-1602 GCA_037133315.1 Clostridia bacterium | reverse complement strand
TAGTTCTTTCGTTTTTCGTAAGAAACGTGGACATTGGCATCTTCGCTTTTTGCAATGCGGATATCAGAATTGATGAAGTTCAAATTGATGCTTTTCAAGGTGGGTTTCATCTCGAATGTCTGCGTCTTTTCCACGGCGTTTAACTGATCCCAATATTGGCTGAAGCCTTGAAACACGCCGGAAATGGTCTTGAAATCTCCTTTTGTGGCGACGATTGCACCGGTTAATAACGCAATGCCTAAAAATATTAAAATTAACGAGGTCGCGAGTACGCGTTTGAATCCTTTGCTCATACGTTAACACCTGCCTTTCGATTTTTGTCAATGATCGATTTAATGAAGAACGATGTGCCAGTGACCATGACACTCGCGAGTTTGATGAAACAATACCCGAGGAAAATTAGAATGCCACTTGCAATCATCGATGCACCAAGGGTTGCGAGACCGAGCATGGTGTCAGTGAAAAGGAATACGATGGATACACCAAGCATGAAGGCCACCGCAATGAACAGACCAACGGCTGTCATGATGAGTGAAAAGGCAACGGAAAAGACCGTAATTAATAGTGCAACAATGATGACAACGATGGCGATGGCTGCCGGCGCTGCGATTGGGATTGCAAACACCCCAAGGACAGCAATCAAGGCTTTTAGGCCGTTTGATAGAGAGGGCTTTTCTTTCGCTTTGTTGACCGAATAGTCCGCAATGATTTTGGCTGCGACATCTGCTGGTTTGCCAAGTGTAACTTCGATTTCTTGCATGGTCTTTCCGTTTTCCATCGCATCATCGATGTATTCGGTATAAAACGTGATTGCATTGTCGCGCTCTAATTGTGGGAGTTTTGTTAGCTTGAGCGCAAGTTCTGATAAATACTGTTCCTTCGTCATAGGTCATTACCACCTTCCATAATAAAATCAATTACTTTTTTAAATTCTTCTAATTCGATTTTGGATTCCACGAGGCGTTGCTTTCCCAATTCAGTGATGGAGTAGTAGCGCCTGAGGCGACCGCCGTACTCTTTGCTGTAGGTGTTGAGCAGGGATTGAGCTTCCAGTCGTTTCAACACAGGATAAAGCGCGGATTCAGAAGCATCAAGGAGTTGGATTGTGTCCTGCGTGATTTTGTAGCCGTAGGTGTCTTCTCTGTCTACAATGGCTAAAACACAGGTGCTCAGGAGCCCTTTCTTGAGTTGTGCATCCATATCATCACTTCCTTTCTGGCTATACTATACAATGAACAATATTGTTTGTCAAGCAGTAATGGTAAAAAAGACTGTTCCCGTTTTTTTGCTTTACTCATCCGTATTAAAGTGTTATTATCTTTACATGATTTGAAGGGGGTAGATAGCATTTATGGAAAACAAAATTACCTTGTACGGGTTCAACAACCTGACGAAGTCTCTTAGTTTCAATATTTACGACGTTTGTTACGCGAAAAGCGAGCGAGAACAACGTGATTATATCGCATACATTGACGAACAATACAATTCAGAACGACTTGTGAAAATCCTGACAGATGTCACGACGATGATCGGGGCCAATGTCATTAATATTTCGAAACAGGACTACGATCCGCAGGGCGCGAGTGTGACGTTTTTGATTGC
>JBAXOJ010000222.1:0-1732 GCA_037133315.1 Clostridia bacterium | reverse complement strand
GTATAGGGTGCCCCAAAAGTCGTACTCGTCGTACATGAGGCCGACTCAACCCACGGCGTACCGTTCCCTGTGGTTTGGTGTGTATACAACCAGCTGACGGGCGCTCCCGGAATGGTCAATCTCAAAAAACTATGCGAATAACCGACACTTTGTGCGACTGGAACGAGCCAGGAAACTAACGTATCCGTCAGACTATTCCCCAAAGAATAGGTGCGTAAGCCCTGCGCAATTGGTGCTGGGATCCCGACCCCATAGCCCGCGACAAACATTTCACTCTCAAACAGTCCCGCTTTGAACGCAACCGCCTTCAGCAAAACACTCTCGCCTTGTCCAATCGGAATCGGTACAGTATAAAGAATCCCATTTTCCTTGCTCGGTACGCTGCCATCCTTCGTGTAATAAATCTCTGCAAGTTCCGTTTCACACGAAAGTGTGACAACAAACGGTGCCTCATATCGGCCTTGCACCGCACTGGATGATGGCTTTGCGACAATGGTTTCACCACCAAAATCAAGTCCGACATATTGATCGTCTGTGATTTGCCCTTCAAAATAGGTGCTGATATCCCCGTCAAAAGCTTTCTCTGCTTCGTTTCCAGGCGTGGCGATGGTGCCAAACGGAGTGCCCGACAGTCTTCTTGCATTGCTGTAGAATTCCATGTCCGCAACCTTCGCGCTGCTTCCACTCTTACCATAGTATTTCACATAACGATAGGCTTTCGTATTTTGCGGGATTTCTAAGGTGACCACCTCACCGGAGACATTCTCCGCAATCGTAATAATGATTTGAAATCCATTCGTTGGGCTTTCATTCGATCCAACAAGTGCGCCGCCTGCAAGCGTTGTCGCGTCTTTTTGTACTGGATGAAGAATCGCTTTCGTGACGGGTTGGTTCATTGTTTTCAGTGGAAGAACCGCTTCGCACGTGCTTCCTACGCGGAACGCATCAAATGCCGCTGCGCCTGGAATCGACGCTGGATTAAAACGAATTGCCTTAAATGAAATATCGTTCGTCCCCGTGTCAAACTGCACGGCCGGAGTCGGCAACGCTGCTTTGATGTCTGGATTGACATACATACTAATCACCGCGCCACGATTTTGATGAAACTGATATCGAAGCAGAAACAATGCGGCTTCCCCCATTTTCACATCAACGGTCGAATATTGAATCACGTTATTATATTTAATACCCCATTTTTTTGTTGCATCCAATTGTCCCACTGTAATGAAATTCGGCGCACTCCCTGGCCATGCCGCGATATTTGACGGATGAATGGAGACCTCGCATGGTTGACTGAGGTTGTTTGTTTTCATCAAGACACTCACCCAAATTTCATTGCCCGCCACGCCAAACTTCGAATCCGACACGTACGGCAGATACGCCGCAGGAAGACTGGCGCCACTCGCCAACATGGTGCGTCCGATTGACCCATAGGACTCTCCGCCACTCATGTACTGGGATGACTCAAGCAAATCCGGGTAGTTGAAGGCTTGCGCCTTATCCACTTTAAAAGCCGGATAAGTCGGCGGATAGGTTCCGTTCCCAATAATCCATGGACTCGCCCACCCCGTCCCGCCGTTGATCGCTTTGCTAGGGGTTCGGTTTTCATCGTACAAAGGGCCTGGTTCATAATTGAAATCTTCCTCCACAAAAAGCAGATCCGAGGCCGCACTTGCTACGCCAACGGTTTGACTTTGTGCAGATGCAATGCGGTTGAACGCACTCCCGCTCA
>JBAXOJ010000221.1:0-1806 GCA_037133315.1 Clostridia bacterium | reverse complement strand
TTTAATAATTATTTTGAAAGAGAGCGATATCTTTGTATAAATTTGTGATCAACGGACAGAAGAAATTGACAGGCGAAGTCGAGATTAGTGGTTCTAAGAACGCGGCACTCGCGATTATCCCTGCGACGATTCTTGTGGGAGGACCGTGCGAGATTCATTGTGTGCCAAACATTGATGACGTCAAGACCATGATTGAACTGCTAGTACAATTGGGGGCGAAGGTGGAATGGTTGTCTCAGGATGATGTGCGCATCGATACGTCGACCATCAATTCTTATACGGCGACCTATGAAATGGCGAGCCGCATTCGGGCCTCGTGTTATTTGTTGGGCGCGTTGCTGGGAAGCCAGAAAATTGCCTTTGTGGCGCCTTCGGGTGGTTGTAATTTCGGTGTGCGACCAATCGACCAGCACATCAAGGGATTTGAACTCATGGGCGCGAAGCATACGTTGAAGCATGGTGCGGATTTGTTGGAAGCGCCGGAACTGCATGGCGCACACATCTACCTCGACATTGTGAGTGTGGGGGCGACCATTAATATTATGTTTGCGGCGGTCAAGGCCGAAGGCACGACCGTCATTGAAAACGCAGCCAAAGAACCGCACATCGTCGATGTCGCGAACTTTTTGAACTCCATGGGCGCCAATATCAAGGGCGCCGGCACCGACGTAATCCGTATCAAAGGCGTCGAAATCCTCAAAGGTGGATACAAACACACCATCATTCCTGACCAAATCGAGGCAGGCACCTATATGATTGCTGCGGCGACGACCGGTGGCGATGTGCTCGTGAAGAATGTGATCCCGACGCATATGGAATCTCTTGTGTCGAAGTTGATTGACATCGGGGTAAATATCGAAGAACATGACGACGCGATTCGCATCTGGGTAGATAAGCCGTTTCATCGGGCGACGGTAAAGACATTGCCGCATCCTGGCTTTCCGACCGACTTGCAACCACTGATTGCGACGCTTCTCTGCTTTGCAGAAGGCATCAGCACGGTCAATGAAGGCGTGTGGGAATCCCGTTTTCAATACGTGGATGAGCTCAAACGCATGGGCGCAAAAATCGAGGTGAATGGCAGGACGGCTGTGATTGATGGCGTAAAGACCTTGTACGGCGCACCGATTCGGGCTCATGATTTACGTGCAGGCGCGGCGATGGTGATTGCGGGGCTTGCCGCAGAAGGACGAACCGAAGTATACAATGTGAAGGATATTGACCGGGGTTATCAACATTTTGTAGAGAAGCTACTCGCACTCGGCGCCGATATTGCACGCGTCTCAATCAACGAATGAGGAAGTGAAACGCGCATGATGCAGTTTTGCAGTTTGTATAGTGGAAGTAGTGGAAATGCGCTGTTTGTCTCTGCGGGGGGGACCAAAATTCTGGTCGACGCAGGGTTGAGTTGCAAAAGAATATTTCTGGCACTTGATTCCATTGGCGAAAATCCGGCGGATATCAGTGCCATTTTTATTTCACACGAGCACATTGACCACGTGCGCGGGGCTGGAATCATTTCCCGTAAACTCAACATCCCCATTTATGCAAACGAAAATACCTGGGCGCGAATGATTCCGCTTGTCGGTAGCGTTTCTCCCGAAAACATGATGATTTTCAAGACAGGGGAGCATCTGCAACACGGTGGCATCAAAATCCATCCGTTCTCCATCCCGCATGACGCAGCAGAGCCAGTCGGGTTCAATTTCTTTGCCAACGGCAAAAAATTGACCATCGCGACGGACATCGGGCACGTCAACGACGAGATTCTTGGGCATGTCGATGGGAGTGACCTCATCCTTTTGG
>JBAXOJ010000220.1:0-1921 GCA_037133315.1 Clostridia bacterium | reverse complement strand
GCCCCAATCCTTGCAAGCTCAGAACCGTCATCCACACGGATATAATCTTGAAACATTCTAAAAATAACAATCCCAACACTACTCGCCAAGGTGACTATGCAGATAAGGTAGAACCACCCGACCCCTATTCCAAAATGTGTCAGGGACTGATGGGCTTCAAGTGAATTTTTGAGGAGTATCAGCATGATAATGCCCACAAGAGAAATACTTACGCTCCAAAAGAGCAAAGACAAACGTTGATTGTCAGCAGCGGGAAGAAAATACTGAGGATTGACAATTGGCGTATCTTCCGTAGAAGTCTCTGTTTTTGGAAGTTCGACAGGTATTGTTGTTTGTATGCGCTTATCATCCACCGGAATATATTCTTGTGAAACGTCTTCAGGAATAGGGGTTTCCTTGTGTAGCTTTACTTGTACAGGGATGAATTCAGGAATCGTATCGTGTTTCATGATATTCTCATCTATAAGTAGTCTTGCAAAATATGTCCAAGTAACTGGTCGAGATTGATATGCGGAACAGGAGTCCCTTCTTTTGACGGAAACTTAATTGGCAGAAAACTATATGAACGATAGTCGTCAGGTTTCCATGCATCTTCAGAAGGAAACTTTGGTGGCACTGGACGGGCACGCCAATCAGCAAGACCTTTATCCTGATGTCCTAACACAATCCCACGAAGTCGAATATCTTCTTTGTTTTCATCTGAAAAAGATTCGGTACTCCGGATAGAAGAAATATATGTTTTGATGATTTTGGCATTGGCATTAGGGCCAAGAATAGCCTGTTGAACCTTGTCAACGAGATCAGCAACCAACTGTGTCAGATTTTCATGATAACCTGGAATCGCATGATCTGCTTTTGTGGCGACAAAAATTGTTTTTTCTATTTTTTCCAACGATAAAAATGTCGGGAGATGCTTTGATAAGGGGCGCAATGGCCGAATGAACTTCCGAATGCTGCCATACTTAAAACGCCCTAACACTCCCTCAATACAGCGACGATGATCATTGTATGATCCCATCCCCCAATTCAATATTTGAAGCACATCAAGGAGAACGACTTGAACATTAGCTCGCCGAAAACATTTCGTATAAAACGGAAAGATGTAGTCGTTGCGGAATTGTAAATATCGGCGTTCAAACTCGGAAAAGAGTGCATGATCTTGGTGGAATGATAGAATATGTCGTTTTTGAGTCGAATTAGGCATAGGTAAAGGACAAAAATTGACAAATTCTTGTTTTGATGAGGGTGGCATGTTTAAAAAATGTCCCGGTTGTAAATCCATCAGTCCAGCTTTTAAATCATCACACGCTGAAAGATATTGTACATAAGCTGTTACGAGATTGCTCGCCTGAGCCGTTATGGGACCAGATACGTTCGTATTTTCTAACAACCGTAACCATTCGCGTGCGCATTGACTTCGAGTTTTCTCCTTGGCGCGTGAAATCATGAGTCGTGACCATTCATGGAATGGTAAATTCAGCATTTGGAGATCGGGAAGCCATTCGCCTGGATAGTCAACAATTTCAAGTTTGAATGTTTTCAAAGGATTATTTGTTGATTTGCGATACGAAAATTTCAGATGGATTTCTGAGAGTACTGTCGTTGGACATGGCCATTCAGGATGATCCTGGTTTAACGCATTCAAATTATCTTCATACGGAAATCGGCTTAATCCTTTAGGGAGTGGCAGCAGTTCGGCATAAATATGCCAATTCTTCTTTTTCTCTGGAAAATCTTGCATTGAATCGTCTTTCCTATTCAGCAATTGATTCACCAATGAGGTGATAAATACGCTTTTTCCGCTGCGTTTCAATCCAGTAATGGCCACTCTAATTGTTTTCATTCATCTCCTGTATTCCTCCGAGTATCATTCCAATCCATCGTCCTTTACTATCTTTTTTGTATTCAACAACGGAGTTAC
>JBAXOJ010000219.1:0-1973 GCA_037133315.1 Clostridia bacterium | reverse complement strand
GAAGTGGCGATTATCGTCACGTCCGACCACGGCGAAAACTTCGGGGAACTCGGCATCTATGCCGAACACGCCACAGCCGACCACGCGACCTGCAACATCCCCATGCTCATCAAGTGGCCTGGTTGCAAGCCTGGTCAAGTCGACGGCGCGTTGCATTACAATTTGGACCTCGTGCCGACCATGTGCGAGCTGCTCAACGTGCAGCAAGCGGCATCACCCGACACACACAACGAAGGCCAGTGGGACGGCTTGAGCTTCGCGAAAACCATCACCGACTGCGCGGACGAAGGGCGCGAATTCCTGGTAATTTCTCAGATGGCACATGTGTGCCAACGTTCTGCGCGCTTCGCGGATGCGGCGGGCGATTGGCTCTATATGCGCACGTACCACGACGGTTATCATTTGTTTGACAAAGAGATGCTTTACAACCTACGCACCGACGTCCACGAAGAACACGACGTGAAGGATCAGTTCCCCGATGTTTGCGCAAAGGGCGCCAAAATCATCCTCGACTGGCACGACGACATGATGGCTTGTTCCACAAGCCAAATCGACCCGCTCTGGACGGTGATGGCGGAAGGCGGCCCGTACCACACGTGGGACGCGCTCCCCAAATACCTCGAACGCTTAGAAGCGACTGGCCGCATCGAAGGTGCGCAGAAACTGCGCGAAAAGTATCCAACCCTTGTATAATCCACACTACTGTGATAGTCTTACAGGTAGATGGGAGTGAACGCAATGGAATCAATCAAGCTGTTTGACAGCGAACTAAAATTGATGGAGCTCATTTGGCCGCGGGCCCCTGTTTCCGCGAAGGAACTGGCACGACTCGCCGCTGAGGAAATCGGTTGGAACAAAAACACGACCTATACCATCCTGAAAAAACTCGCCTCCAAAGGCGCAATCGCGCGCCAAGACCCCGACTTTATCTGCACCCCCCTCATTTCGAAGGAGCAAGTGCAGCAGGACGAGGCGGACACCCTCATCAACAAGCTGTTTGCCGGCTCGCGCAAGGCGTTTTTCTCCTCCTTCCTCAGCAAAGAAACCCTGTCCAAGGATGAAATCGCAGAGCTCAAGCGCATGATCGAAAAGCATGGTGAGTAAATGATGGACTTATGCAATACCGCGTTCTATTTTTTGCTGAACACAAGCATCACGGCGACCGCAATCGGGCTGCTGATTCTTTTGCTACGCCTCATCAAGCCGCTTCCGCGCAACATCATTTATCCCCTTTGGGCTCTAGTATTGCTCCGCCTCACCTTGCCGTTTACGGTTTCCAGCGAATTCAGCGTGTTCAACATAGCGGACGGGCTCTTCAAAAAAGTCATCCCCGTGCTGACCATGGTGCCGTTTTCGAATCATTCCCCCGTTACCACCACCAATAGTTTTGGCTTCGCAAAAACCTATCTCCCGACCGTCACCTACAAGACACAAGACCTCACCTCAGTTTTCACAATCGCTTCGACCATCTGGATTATCGTAACGGCGCTCTTGTTTCTTTTTCTGCTTGTGATTTATATTCTGAATATGCGCGATTTGAGAAAGTCGGTCCATTACAAAGACAACCTCTATTTGAGCCAAACTGTGACGGCGCCACTTGTCAGTGGAATCTTCAAGCAAAAAATCTTCCTTCCGGCCGCATTGAAAGATGACACGCAGGCTCTTCAAGCGATTCTTCTTCACGAAAACGTTCACATCGCGCGTTTTGATAATCTCAAACGCATGATTGCGATTCTCGTCGCGTGTGTGCATTGGTTTAACCCGTTTGTATGGCTCTTTCTGCGCAGTTTTCTTAACGACACAGAATTGACCTGTGACGCGAAAGCGGTCAAAAAGTTGAATCAGTCCCAGCGCAAAAAATACGCTGAGACTCTCTTCAACTTCGGCACCGGAGAAAAAATGCAACTCTCCTCTGGCTTTGGCAGATCCAATCTGCATTTGCGTGTCACACATGTGCTAAACTACAAAAAACT
>JBAXOJ010000218.1:0-1984 GCA_037133315.1 Clostridia bacterium | reverse complement strand
GCATCCGACACACGACGCGCAATTTTGTCAATCGGGAAGGCTCCAAGCCGAGCAACGGGCAGATTTCGTCGGTTGCGTTGATGGACGCACGGTCCATCGCGGCGACGGCGGCGAACGGCGGGCGATTGACCTCCGCTTCTGAATTTGGCCTTGCCGAAAAGACCTTTGCTTATACGTATGATTCTTCGCCTTATCGCAATCGCGTGTATCAGGGATTTGGCGATGCGCAGACGGAGTTGCCATTAAAATTTGGCCCGAATATCGTCGACTGGCCAAAAATATCTCCGCTCGCGGAAAACCTCTTGCTGGAAGTGGTCACGGTCATCACCGATCCCGTCACGACGACCGACGAACTCATCCCTTCGGGCGAGACGTCATCCTATCGCTCCAACCCACTCCGCCTAGCTGAATTCACGCTGTCCCGGAAAGATCCTGGATACGTAGGGAAGGCAAAGGCTGTGCAGGCATACGAGACAGGCCGTCTTGAAAACGCAAAGAACTTCACGTCACTGATGGAAAGCGTTGCGGCGGCGACCAAAAAAGAGAACTTACATCGCGGCAACACCTGCGTTGGAAGTGTGATTTTTGCAAACAAACCCGGTGACGGCTCCGCACGCGAACAAGCCGCATCCTGCCAGAAGGTACTCGGCGGATGGGCGAATTTGGCGCTGGAATATGCGACGAAACGATATCGCAGCAACCTGGTCAACTGGGGCATGTGCCCGTTTATCATCAAGCCAGAAGACGCGAGCGTCCTGCGCGTGGGGGATAAAATCCTCATCCATGGACTGCGGTCCGCGCTCCTCGCAGATGCACAGTCGTTTGAGGCGGTGCAAATCAATGCAAACGACGATACAAAGACGTTGACACTGACGTTGCCAAACCTCACGCACGACGAACGCGACATCATCCTTGCGGGCTGCTTGATGAATTATTATGCAGGCGTGAAAGGATAACCCATGCAACGTTTAGACAAAGTGCTATCCAATTCAGGCTACGGCACGCGCACAGAAATTAAAAAGCTCATCAAAACCAAGGCCGTCCAAGTGGACGGTTTCCTTGTCAAAGACCCAGGCATGCACGTCGATCCGGCGAAAAGTGACATCCGCATCCACGACAAAAAAATGCACTATCGCAAGTTTATCTATCTGCTGATGAACAAACCGGCTGGAGTAATTTCCGCGACCGAGGACAGACGCCACGAGACGGTCATTGATTTGCTTGCGCCGGAGCATCAGGTGTTTGCGCCGTTCCCAGTTGGGCGCCTCGACATTGATACGACGGGACTCTTGATCTTGACCAACGACGGCGAATTCGCGCACAAACTTTTGTCGCCTAAGCAACACGTGGCGAAGCGTTATCGGGCGACTCTAGACGGGCCCGTAGGCGATAAGGAAATCCAAATCTTTGCACGCGGTTCCATTCTGGACTATACGGTGCAGTGCATGCCGGCTGAGCTCATTCTAAATAAAAAGTCGCCCGACGCGGTTGAGTCAGACGATGTGGATGTCATTATCTATGAAGGAAAGTTTCATCAGGTGAAAAAAATGTTTTTATCCGTCGGGCGTGAGGTGCAGACCTTAGAACGCCTCTCCATGGGGCCTTACACACTCGATCCCAAGCTAAAACGCGGGGCGTACGTCGAGTTCGTCCCAGAGGAAGCGCCGCTCGTGCCCGATTAGGCCGGAAAGCAACCAAAAAGTTATCCAGCGGCGGTCTTTTTTAGATTTTTGGATAACGCGTTAACCAGATTTATAAAAAAAGCACCTAAAATACTAACTGGGCGCGCTTGCTTGCTCCAAATCTCGAGATTTTGACAATAAATCAAGCAGTTTCAATGACTTTACCGCCGAATATTCCATATACTGGGCATTTCGTAGCCTTTCTGCGGGAAAATCAACCTCGAACCGTGTGAAAGTTATCCAGCCGCGTTTGTTTTCAACTTTTTGGTTAACGCGTTATCCAGATTTCTCAAATCAGGCCG
>JBAXOJ010000217.1:0-2020 GCA_037133315.1 Clostridia bacterium | reverse complement strand
TATAATGGATTTTTACTGGGGTGTTCTCGCCTATGCGGGCCAATCCGAAAAACCACTTGATATAGGATTACCTATCAATGTTGAACCGAAACATGCTGACTGGTTGTTGGCGTTTGTGCGTACCTGCTTGGTTGTGCAAGTTGCGTCAACCCCAGTTCCGCCAAATGTAATGCCAGATGCGAAGGCCAGTGTGCCAGTGAAGTCGCGCGGACTGGCACTGGGGCGGGTTCGTGTTCGCACCCGCCGCTACAGGGCTTCAAGCCACTCTTGGAGACGGTAATTGCATCAGAAGAAAACAGCAACGCCTCGGTTTGCAGAAACCGAGGCGTTGCTCTGTAACGCGTGATTTTATTTGCTCCGGTAGTAAAGCATTAACCAAGTGAATAAAGAAAAGAATCCCGACGCAACACCCGTAGCAATAGCATAAACCATAAGTTCGTGCTCGGTTATCAGCTTGTCGCACAGTTCCCGAAGACATGTGTTGATTGAACTTATGTTCTCAGCAACAACGTCCAGTTTAGAATTCATTGCATTTATTGGCTCGTTTTGTTTGACAAAACGTTCATCAATTTCGGCAAGATGCTTTACCAAAAGTTCCCAAAACGCATCACGGTGGGCTTTCAGTTCGATTCGAATATCCGACGCAAGAGGAACTCTTGCTAAGTATTCATCAAGGTACTCCATGTGTTTTGCGAGCAGTTTCGAGATTGCCTGACGCTCACCAGTAATGATTTTCTCGGCACGGAGATGTTCCTCATAATAAGCTGGCATTACGGACATGACAAGGAAAACGGTGGCCACAATTGAAAACATTGGGTCATCGTCTGAGACGAGGTTGTCGCACTGCCATTCGTAGAGGCCATGACACTTTACTTTCCCGTTTTTAAATGTTCTTGATATTGTCATAATAGTAGGTTTGGTTTAAGTTATATTTTGCGTTTTGTGTTTTGCAGCCCATGAGTTTAGGCAAAAAGTCCTAAGCTCATCAGATTCATCGTCGGTCTCGACACGAACCTTCTCGGCAACAGCCGTGGGTAGAAAAAGTGAGGAGATACCATACAGTTGCACAAAAATATGTCTGAGAGTTGATATAGCAGCTTGGGCTGGAATCGTTTGTGGAAATGCCGCTTTCGGATCAGTTTCTCGCATAGACCAATAACGTCCCACGAATTGAGTCAGCGTGAGCCTGTCGGTGTTCAGTAATTGTTGCAGATTTGCCTTCAATTTTGGGATGCGTATCTCTGGTGTTCCCAGTGACTTTAAATACAACCCCGTCGCGGAGGCGTCAAAAGCACTGAAATCTTCCCCATCTCTTTCGTTTTTGACGATCACGTAAGTCGCCGCACTTTTGACCGCCGCTACCATGCGCCGCACTTCGTCCAGCGCCACCAAATCATTAGCAACGATTGGAACAAGAATTACCAACCTGCCACTGATGGAATCCAAGGAAGGGCCAAATTCAGTGCTGGCGAAAAGATCAACCAACTCAGCTGTAATATTTGCTGGAAAATCGGCAACACCGATTTCTTTTTTCAGAATTTGCGCAATTAATTTTTCAATTCCGTCCGAAGGTTTCAGATTGTGACGCTCGGCTTGGGGCATGAGTTTCGACAGACTTTGGTTGTCATCGCAATCCAGTAGAATTTGGAGCAGTCTGTGATAGGAAAGCCACATTGCAACTAAAGTGGTGATGAAAGTTTTGCCAACACCCCCTTTTCCGTTGATGGTGACAATCAAGACTCGTTCGATAGGTTTTGGAATGTTTGTCATATTGGTATTATTTCAGGGTTGCAATTCGTTTATTTTCGGTTTCTTGGGTCGTGTTATTATCTTCCTGGCACATCTGCTTCAACAGCGCCTCGGCGTCAGTCATTTTCTGTTGTGCCGCTACTGGGGCAGAAGCGATCGGTTTGACCACCTTTGTTACGTCCGTTTCTTTTGCCGTCCGTGGCTTTCGTGTTTTTGCCGGTGTTCCTTGGAGCACCCGTTGCACGGTAGATGCAGACACTGTGAACCCTTC
>JBAXOJ010000216.1:0-2035 GCA_037133315.1 Clostridia bacterium | reverse complement strand
TGGTTCGAGTCCAACTTGAGGAGCCAAACGGGCCTTTAGCTCAGTTGGTTAGAGCGACCGGCTCATAACCGGTTGGTCCGGGGTTCAAGTCCCTGAAGGCCCACCAACGCGATTGAAGACAGGGTCACCTGTCTTTTTTTGTTTTTAAAAGCGAAAGAGGAAGGATCAATGGAGCGAAACAACCCACGCCTTGCGGCACTACTAGCATGCATACAAAAATGCGATTGTCTCTGCGATATCGGCACAGATCACGCCTATCTCCCCATCTTTGCTGTGCAGCACAATACCGCTCTGCGCGCCATTGCGAGCGACGTGAAACCTGGGCCGCTCAAAATCGCAGCTCAAAACATCGCAGCAGCCGGTCTCGACGACAAAATCGCCGTCATCCAGTCCGACGGTTTTTGTGCATTCCATCCTGGGGATTTCGATATCGTTGTCATCGCGGGGATGGGCGGCCATCTCATCACGGACATTTTGGCCGTTAACCCCGCCGTCGCACGCGCCTGCAGCAAACTAATTCTACAACCCATGATGGACATCCCGTATTGTCGGGAGTGGTTTTTTCAAAATAAATTTGATATCATTGACGAAGTGCTCGCTATCGACGAACACAAGATTTATGTCATCATGACCGTCGTGCCAGTCGCAAGCCAGGTCTCATATGGGCCGGAGGACGTAATAGTTGGTCCGATTTTAAAACTTAGGACGGACCCTCATTATAGCAGTTACGTCGACAAGTTGATCAAACGACGCAAAAAGCGCCTAGCAGGGCTTTGTGTTTCGGTCACGAAAGAGAGCCTTGCTGCCTTAGAAATCGTGAAGAAGGAATTAGAAATATTGCAAAAATTGCGTGAGAAAGGGTGAGGGAAGTGAAAATTCAAGATATTTTGGACTTAATCGAACGGGTCGCACCAGCCGCAAACGCCGACGAATGGGACAATGTGGGCCTAATGTGCGGGCGCAGAAACGCCAAGGTCACGAAGGTCCTGCTATGCGTGGACGTGACGACGGACGTGATCGCGGAAGCCATTGATACGGGGTGCGATTTGATTGTCGCGCACCATCCATTTTTATTTGAAAAAATCAATCTGATCGACGATCGCAATGCGAAGGGCCGGCAGATTTTGACGTTGGCGGAGCACAAGATCGCGGTGATTTCGGCGCACACCAACGCTGACTCGGCCACAGGCGGCATGAACGACTACCTCGCCGGCCTACTCTCGCTCCAAGA
This sequence comes from Clostridia bacterium, assembly GCA_037133315.1. Lineage (GTDB taxonomy): Bacteria > Bacillota > Clostridia > JBAXOJ01 > JBAXOJ01 > JBAXOJ01. The sequence goes on along the minus strand of JBAXOJ010000216.1, from coordinate 804 downwards.
CATCAACACCACGGAATTCTCGCGCTACCTGCGTGTCGGCACCCTCGCTACGCCTCTTTCGGTGGCAGAGCTGGCGCAAACCGTAAAGACGAAGCTTTCTCTAAAGAACACTTTTGTCCTCGGTAACCTGACGGATCTTGTGGCCCGCGTTGGGGTGTACACGGGCGGGGCGTCGGTCGATGAACTGATCGCCGCGAAATCCGTGTTTGATGTCGTCGTCACCGGCGAGTTCGGCTACCACAAAGCCATCGACCTCAAGGAAGAAGGTGTCCGCGCGATTCTGTGCGGCCACTTCGGCTCCGAGCTTTTGTTTTGCTGGTGGCTGAAGGACATCCTCGCGCGCGCGTTGCCCACACTGGACGTGAGCGTGGCCGAACGCCAAGGCGAACCACTGACCGTGGTTTAATCAGTGGGTTTTGGTTCTCAACTGACTAAAGTGGGTAGCTGAGAACCGGAACCAGTTGATCATTTCATGCGCAGTCAAGCGCTGGTAGGGAAAATCCCGAGCAAGTCCCTGCGCGGGACTTGCTCGCCCAAAACTCTACCAAGAATGGATTTTCCACGGGCACAAAAGGTGCTTTTTAGACAATTGCATCTACCTTTTGCCTTTTTGTTTGCGATAATACATCATATTTTGCAAAAAGAGCGATTGGAAGGTGCGAAATCTAACGATTTCGAGTGGAAACATCTAGGATGGTAGGGAAAATGGCGATCAAGTCCCGTGTTTGGTAGGGGAAATGGCTGGCAAGTCCCGCGCAAGGACTTGCTCGCCCAAAACCCTACCAGTGGCATCGTTCGTCGCTT
>JBAXOJ010000215.1:0-2036 GCA_037133315.1 Clostridia bacterium | reverse complement strand
TTCTTATTAAAATGCGGAAATACATCAACTCTGCAAGTGTGGTAATTGATGCAGGGACAAACATTGGCAATCACACTATTTTCTTTGCCAAAATCTGTAATGCCAAAGAAGTTCATAGCTTTGAACCGTTGAAAACCGTTTTTACTATTTTTGAAAAGAATCTGGCATTGAACGCCATCACGAATGTGCGTGGCCACAATTTAGCCTTGGGCGAATGCGCAGGCTTGGCTTCTATTAATGGATACAGCAGCATCAGCGTGGGTTCTACGCAATTTGAGATGGATGCTGCTGGCGCATTTAAAGTCATTACTTTAGATTCGCTTAATTTACCGCAAGTGGATTTTTGCAAAATTGATGTAGAGGGCATGCAGCTTGAATTTTTGAAGGGGGCCCGAACAACATTGGAAGCCTGTAAGCCTGTGATTTGGATTGAGATGTTGAACAAAGAATGTGCGATGTTCGGATATAATGCGGAACGAGAGGTCTTGTTGCCTCAAAAGATTTTAAGGGACATGGGATATGTGCTGATCGAAAAGATGTCTTCGTATGATTATTTGTATCTGCATCAGTCGGATCAAAAGAACATGAAATTGCATCAAGGGAAAACGGCATGAAAAGGCTGATAATAAAAGCATTGGTCTGCCTATGCCCGGTAAGAAAATGGCGCAAACAGCTCAGAAGTAGATATCTTCCTGTTAATATGGGAAACCCCAATAGTAAACAGGCACGATTCCCTGCGCAATTCGGCGAGGATTTAATTCTTAATTTTGCACTTTCAATCTTGAAGAAAAGAAATCTTGTAGATGAGATTAATTATCTGGATATAGGCGCAAATCATCCTATCGCGGGCAACAACACTTTCTTTCTATACGCCCAGGGGTATAGCGGAGTCATTGTTGAGCCCAATCCGGTTTTATTCTGCGCATATTCAAGAATACGTCCGCGTGATATTGGCCTGAATATTGGTATACATTATACTTCCGACACGATTGATTCCCTGCCGTTTTATAGATTTATTGAAGATCCGGGTCTGAGTTCGTTTGACAAAACGGCTGCGGATCTCGTTCTAAAAAATATGCCTGCGATTAAGTCGTATGAAGTAATCCAAACGAAGATCAAGAGCATTAATAGCGTAATCGATGAGTATTTTGGCGGGAAAGCTCCAACATTTATTTCGATTGATTGCGAGGGAATCGACTTCGAAATAATCAAATCGTTTGATTTCAAAAAATATCGTCCCGTGTTGTTGTGTGCCGAGACGGCTGATCCGTGTGTCGGCGGATTGGGGCGCAAATCTCAGGACGTACTCGATTTTATGAGATCTATGGGATATGAAGTTTACGCAGACACCTACGTGAATACTATTTTTATTGAGAAACATGTACTGAGTAAGATGTATGTTTGATCTTCTGGATCAATAAAACTGGCGGGGCACATGTATAAAGAAATTTCAAAGTGCAGGATTTGTAAGAGCGTGGATTTATTGTTGGTTCTATCCTTGGGAGAGCAGCATCTCACCGGGGTTTTTCCCGCGAGTCCGGGCGTGGCGGTGACAAAAGGACCGCTCGATTTGGTTTCTTGTCAGAAATGCGGTCTGTTACAGCTAAAACAGTCGTATAGTTCTGACGAAATGTATGGCGATAATTATGGATATCGCTCTGGTTTGAATATGTCGATGGTGGCTCATTTAACAAACAAGATTCACAGTCTTGAACGATTGGTCCCACTATCACCGATCGATTTGGTTATTGATATCGGAAGTAATGACGCAACAGCTTTGAAAGCTTATTCTAAAGCGCATCGGAAGGTCGGCATTGATCCGACGGGGAAGAAGTTTTCAGAATTTTACACGGCCGACATCGATCTGATTCCGAGTTTTTTTTCTGCGGAGGCGTTTCGCAAGAACTTCCCAAACACCCGAGCGAAGATCATCACTTCAATTGCGATGTTCTACGATTTGGAGAGTCCTGTTGATTTTGTTCGAGACATCGAGTCTGTTCTTGCAGATGACGGGGTCTGGCATTTCGAGCAAAGTT
>JBAXOJ010000214.1:0-2128 GCA_037133315.1 Clostridia bacterium | reverse complement strand
GTTGTCTCAACTCTCTTAATCGCTGATTTAATATTTGGCAATCTGTTTCACCTCCACGTGTTTATTTTAAAACTGATTTATGGGATAAATCTTAGTTTTCTAAACGACAACGAGTATTTTACCACCTGCGTGCACAAAATGCAAACTTTTTGAGGAATCAAGTTGCGATTGCGATTTAGTCAATATATAATGAATCCAATACTTCGAAGTGCGGAGGGGATTGCTTGGATGCAATAGAAACTGCTCGTCAACGCTTGAATGAACTGATTGAAGTCCTAGAATACCACAACCGGAAATATTACGTGGAAGATACCCCTGAGATCAGTGATTTCGCATATGATCAATTATACCGCGAACTGGAGTTGCTCGAAGAGCAGTATCCATCGTTGCGTTTGGCGAATTCGCCAACACAGCGCGTGGGCGGCGCCCCTTTGGACGCGTTCCAGAAGGTGACGCATCGCACGCAGATGCAGAGCCTCCAGGATGTCTTTTCATTTGAGGAACTCAAAACGTTTCTCGCGAGAGTGCGTCAAGATCTTGAATCGGACCCCGTGTATATTTTGGAGCGTAAAATCGATGGACTTTCGGTGTGCCTGACCTATGAAAACGGCTTGCTTGTGCGGGGTGCGACCCGTGGAGACGGCTTTGTCGGTGAAGACGTCACCCAAAACATCAAGACCATCAAATCGATTCCGTTGACTCTGCCAGAAAAGCTGCCGTTGCTTGAAGTTCGTGGCGAGGTGTTTTTGCCGAAAGCCGAATTTGAACGAATGAATGACGCGCTGGCGCTACAAGGTCTTCCTCTGTTCGCGAATCCGCGAAACGCCGCCGCGGGCTCTTTGCGACAACTCGATTCCAAAAAGACCGCCGCGCGCAACTTAGACATTTTTGTCTTCAATATTCAAACCATTTCCGGGAAAACATTTTCAAGCCACGGAGAAACGCTGTCCTATCTAGAGCGGCAAGGATTCCATGTGAGCCCTGGGTTCTCGGCGTGTATGACATATGAAGAAATCGAAAACGGAATCAACCAGATTGGTGCACTTCGCGACCAATTGGCTTATGAAATCGACGGCGCCGTCTTGAAAATTGACCAACTATCGCTTCGGGAGCAACTTGGCGCAACCACGAAAACCCCGAAATGGGCGGTCGCCTATAAGTATCCGCCGGAAGAAGTCGAAACCAAAATCAATGAAATCACGATTAATGTCGGCCGCACTGGTGCGATGACGCCAGTGGCGCTGTTTGAGCCGGTCCGTGTTTCAGGCAGCCTAGTCAGCAAAGCGACGCTACACAACGTGGATTTTATCGCTGAAAAAGACATCAAAGTTGGCGATTCTGTCATCATTCGCAAAGCCGGCGAAATCATTCCTGAAGTCGTTTCCGTCTTGACGGAGAAACGGCAAGGCACCGAATCGCCTTTTGTCATGCCGTCCCACTGCCCGATTTGTGGTGCGGATGTCTTGCGCAACGAAGGGGAAGCGGTGTTCCGTTGTACTGGAATCGAATGTCCTGCCCAACAAATGCGCATGATTACGCATTTCGCCTCGCGCGATGCCATGAACATCGACGGCCTTGGACCATCGATAGTCGAACGCCTCATGGAACACAATCTCATAAAAAATATCGAAGACCTTTACTACTTGCATGAAAAGCGCGCTGCGCTTCTTCAACTGGACAATTTCAAAGACAAGTCGGTTGACAATCTGTTGCAGTCCATCGAAGCCAGCAAGCAAAACGACCTCGGACGTCTGTTGTTCGGCTTTGGCATCCGCAACATCGGCGCGAAAGCGGCAAAGACGTTGGCGGAGCACTACTCAGATATACATGAACTGTTCCAAGCGACCGTCGAAAAGTTACAGGAGATTGATGATTTTGGAGCCATCATGGCAGAGAGTGTGGTGCAGTTTTTTGCACAAGACCAGACGCGCGACATCGTCGAACGCCTTCAAACTGCAGGAGTCAACTTGACCAGCAATTATCGTTCAAAACTTGTGGACGACAGTTTGGTTGGAAAGACCTTCGTGTTAACGGGCACGTTGCCAAGCATGCCACGCAACGCCGCGACCGAACTCATAGAAGCGCGCGGAGGTAAGGTTTCGGGTAGTGTTTCGAAGAAGACGGATTT
>JBAXOJ010000213.1:0-2139 GCA_037133315.1 Clostridia bacterium | reverse complement strand
CCCCCAAATGACAAGTAAACCTGAAGCAAAACGAATAGTAAAAAAACTATTATATTTATTATGTAATAAAGAACACTCATTTTTTTCTTTTTCTTTCGCAAAAGTATATTTGTTAATATAAAAATCGCGATATATCCAAAAAACGAATAGGTATATATATCACTTTTTTCTAAATTAGTCCAAAATTGCTCAGTGATAACATGCGATTGATAATATCTATACCAATAATATATACTAGCAACAATTCCATAATTGAATAATAACCCTACCACAATGTTAATTATTATCCCTTTATAAAAAAATTTATTGGGTTCCATTCATATCACCTTCCTCGCATTCACTTTCCCCACTTGCCCAATTAGGCCTGACTCAGAATATCCACCAATTCCAAGTGCTTGTTCTTTTCCAACGCCCAGGTGATGGACCATTCGTTTTCAAAAATCAATACTGGCCGACCGATTTTGTCCTCCGCGAGGAGCGTGGAGCTTGTGAGGCTGAGTTTCTTTAAGTCTGGAAATAGTTCTGGATTCGTAATCCAACGGGCGTGTTTCGACGCGAGTTGCGTCAAACGTATGTCTACGCCATACTCGCCTTTCAGGCGATATTCCAGCACCTCGAACTGCAACACCCCAACCGCCCCAATAATGAGCGTGTCCGAAGCATAACTCGTCTGCCGAAACACCTGAATCGCGCCTTCTTCCGAAAGTTGCGTGATGCCTTTCATGAACTGTTTGCGTTTCATGGTATCGGTCGCTGCCACCCGCGCGAAAAACTCCGCTGGAAACAGAGGAATGCCCTCGAACTTGAGTGCCTTATTCTTTTCACTCAACGTGTCCCCGAGATTGAAAATACCGGGATCAAACAGGCCGATGATGTCGCCTGCATACGCTTCTTCAATGATGTTGCGCTCTTGCGCCATGAGTTGTTGTGGAAGGGACAAGCGGATTTCTTTGCCCGCTTGGACATGCCAGACCGACATCCCTTTTTCGAATTTTCCAGAACACACGCGCACAAACGCCATGCGGTCGCGATGGGTCGGATTCATATTCGCCTGAATCTTAAACACAAAGCCAGAGAAGAGTTTGCTATCCGGATCCACTTCGCCTTCCGATGAATCTCGGATGGTGGGCGACGGGGCCATTTTCAAGAATTCGTTGAGGAACGGTTCCACCCCGAAATTGGTCATTGCACTGCCGAAGAAGAGCGGCGTCAACTCACCGCGCATGACTTTTTCGTGATCGAATGCGTCGCCCGCGATATCAAGCAACTCAATCTCCGCGCAAAGTCGATCATAGTGATAATCGCCAAGCAGTTCTTTGAAAATCGGGTCATCCACACCACCTGTTTTCGAGGTGACGAGAGACTGCCCGTGGTTTCCACCTTCAAACAATTCAATTTGCCCCAAGATGCGATTGTAAACTCCTTTGAAGTCGCCATCGATGCCAATCGGCCAGTTCATTGGGAAAGAGCGGATGCCGAGGACGTTTTCCAGTTCCTCCATCAATTCAAAAGGATCCTTCGATGCGCGGTCCATTTTGTTCACGAAAGTGAAAATCGGGATTTTTCGCATGCTGCAAACATGAAACAACTTGATTGTCTGCGTCTCAACGCCCTTCGCCCCGTCAATCAACATGACGGCACTGTCCGCAGCCACAAGCGTGCGATAGGTGTCCTCACTGAAGTCCTGATGGCCAGGTGTATCCAGGATATTAATGCTAAACGCATTGTATTCAAACTGCAGCACGGACGAGGTCACCGAGATCCCCCTCTGCTTTTCGATTTCCATCCAGTCGGAGACGGCGTGCTTCTGCGCCTTGCGCGATTTGACCGAGCCCGCGAGCCGGATGGCGCCTCCATACAGAAGCAGTTTCTCCGTCATGGTGGTCTTACCCGCATCGGGGTGCGATATGATGGCGAAGGTCTTGCGTCGGGCGACCTCCTGATGTATTTTTTGGTTCGTAGTTGACATGCGTTCAATTCCTCATTTCTCTAAATGCGTATGTGCTAAACGTACTAGCCAATTTTATAGCATGCGGTGTCAGACGTCAATCGATTTCAAATAATTACCATTTAGTTAGTATTTTCGGCCTGATTTGAGAAATCTGGATAACGCGTTAACCAAAAAGTTGAAAACAAACG
>JBAXOJ010000212.1:0-2148 GCA_037133315.1 Clostridia bacterium | reverse complement strand
CCTAAATTCCCGTCAGTTAATTAACCTACCATATAATCACAGCATTCTTTTGAGAAAACTGTATTAAGTTAGGGAAGCTCGAAATGTTTCTCGATATATATTACCTTGATTAATTCCAAATTCCACCATATATAGGTTGTCATTCGATTAGCGCCATGCATGTACAGGTAAGAATGATAGACGAGAGCGCTTGCCTCTGACCGCTCAACATGCATTTAGGAAAACACGCTCAAAAATCGAGCTTTTGTTACACAAGAGTACTTGATTTTATCTCCAATGTAGGTTAATATATAACTAACCTACATTGGAGAATTGACTGATGACCAGTATTACCAAGCAACGGATCGGGAAACGCATATATCTTTATGAATCAGTTTCATTCAGGGATACCAACGGCAAACCAAGAAATAAGAAAACACCCATCGGCAAGATTGAACCCGTTACAGGCCGGATCATCTACAAACAGAATTATCTTGACCGTATGGCCGATGCCGGTACACCTGTTGAAATTGTTGACACTGAAAAATATTTAACGCAATATCAGTTTGAACAGTCAATTGCCATCATGGATAGCATCAAAGATTATGGCGCCGTCTATTTGCTGGGTAAAATTTCTGAAATTATCGGACTGACAAAGATTTTGACTGAGTCTATTCCCGCTTATTGGCAGGAAGTATTGACGTTGGCCTACTACATGATTCTTTCAGATAAACCTATGATGTATTGCAGCGACTGGATTTCATCCACTGAAACACTCCCGGTCGGTGACCTTTCATCTCAGAGGATCAGTGAACTTCTAGTGGCTTTTGGAGCAAAGACACGTTATTCTTTTTTTGAAGCATGGACAAGGCATATATCTGAACAGGAATATATTGCTTTAGACATCACATCCATTTCATCGTATTCTGAATTGGTCACTGAAAATGAATGGGGATACAATCGCGACCATGAAATTCTGCCGCAGATCAACTTATGCATGCTTCTTGGCGAACAGTCGCGTTTGCCGATTTATCAAACCGTTTACAGCGGCAGCCTTAAGGATGTGTCAACGCTGCAGTGTACGTTGTCGGAGCTTACCGCTCTGGTTCCAAAAAAACACGTTCGTATTGTTATGGACAAGGGCTTCTTCAGTGTGAAAAATATTGATGCACTACTCGAAAATGGGCAAGAATTTCTCATTTCCGCGCCATTTACCAGCAATTTTGCCTGCAAACAAGTTGAAAGCGAAAGAAAAGATATCGATCAAATCAGTAATACCATTATTACCAGTGGGGCACCCATAAGAGGTGTGCATCAGTTGCGGGCATGGGGAACAAAAGGGCAAACACTACATACACATATTCTGTACAATCCTGAAAAAGCACTTAAAGACCGAAATGATCTTTATAGTTACGTGACGGATCTCATAAAGAAGGCCGAAACTGATCCCAATGATGGCAAATTGAAAGATGAGTTTGAAAAATACCTGATTATCCGTAAATCAGAAAAGCAAGAGTCGGGCTATACGATCAATACCCGTAATGATGTGATCAATAAACAGCTGGCCCATGCTGGTTGGTTGGTTCTCATCAGCAACACTGTTTCTTCTACTCAGGAAGCGCATGATCTTTACAGAATCAAAGACGTTGTTGAAAAGGGGTTCTGCAAGTTCAAAAACAGTCTGGGTCTCGGTCGATTGCATGTCCAAAGCAATGACCGAATGCAAAACAAGATATTTCTAGGTTTCATCGCCCTGATATTGATGTCCTGGGTTCATAAAAACATGAGTGATAAGGGCATGTATAAACAGATGACATTTGATAAAATGATGCTGACCCTTTCCAAGATTAGGATAGCGAAAATAAATGATCAAAGAATTTTGCGACCTTTAACAAAAGAACAAAAGCAAATCCTGCAGCAGCTTGGTGTTGATGCTCCTGTAGGTTAAATAATCGCCGGGAATCTAGGAATTATTTCAAAATTCATAATTGTCATCTTGAAATAAATGGATTATTGGCCAAAAATTACCTGGGATTCAAATATTTTTGAATTATTGATCAGGATGCATTAATTTCTTGAATTCGGTTAGAAATTTTTCTTATTGTTTCGTCATCAAGGGTTTTGTCAGTAAACCAATTTATGTAAGCAGGAACTTCATGGAGGTGTAAT
>JBAXOJ010000211.1:0-2207 GCA_037133315.1 Clostridia bacterium | reverse complement strand
TCCATCAAAAAGGTAGAGGCATTTTGTTTCCAAAAATTCGAAAATTGAATCAAATAAGATAACGCGTTGCAACAAGTTCAAAAATCGCACCAAATAAGCGAACTTTTCGTGGTTTTCACCGCAGTAAAGTAGGATTATTTTCGATTATTCCATTATCTGGCATCTGATGGAGCTGGATAATCCCTTTTATTGGGAATTTTGCCTCATTAGGCGCGATTTTGTCTCGATTTTGAGTCGTTTTTGGAGTATTGAAGCGGTTTGTTGACTTATTTGCCGCAAAAATGAGGTTCTTGCAACGCGTTATCTTCGATGGATTCAGATTTGAATTTTTGTATAAATAAATTATCTTTTTTCGTTAAAATGTCGCAAGATGTGCAATCTTTTTCTAAACTTTTGCAAAGTTTTCTGTTTGTAGACGATGTATAATAGTTTTAATAAAGGGGGTCATTCCATGACTAGGGTAGTTGACGTGTTAAGTTATCTAGAAGAGCATTTGGATGCCGCACATATAACCGAAGTGAAGGCGCGCTTGAAGCGGACATTGTGTTATCAACAGGCGGATCGGATGGCGATCAACATCTGCTGCCCAGCGGAACACAACTTTCAATGGTATCCGTATGCGGAGGCGTTCACGGACGTGGAGAAGATGATGGTGAATGAACTCATCCCATGCTGCAGTCACCCCGAGTTTAAAAGTGATTCCTTACCGATGATTCGTGCGAATTATGGGGTGGGGACGATGCCCACGTTGTTTGGGCTCGATTGCCAAGTGGTTGAAAACAATTTGCCGTGGGTGGCGCATGTCGGTGCGGATCAAATCAAGGAAATTTTGCGGCGCGGGGTGCCGGACTTGCGGACGGGGCTTGGTGGACGGGTGTTTGACACGATTCAGTACTACCATGAGCAGCTCGCTGCGTTTCCGCTTTGCCAGCAGTTGGTGCGCGTGTATCACCCCGATTTACAGGGGCCGTTTGACGTGGCGCATTTGATTTGGGGCTCGGATATTTTTATCGCGCTGTATGACGAACCGGAATTGGTGCATGAGTTGTTGCAACTCGTCACCGAAACGTATATTGCATATATGAAGGAATTAAAAAAAGTCCTTAACGACGAGGACGGCGACTTCAATTATCACTGGGGCAGCCTGTATCCTGGGCGAGTACTGCTACGGGACGATACGCCGGTCATCCTTTCCAAGGAAACGTACGAAGAATTTGTACAGCCGTACGACGAGCAAATTCTCGCGGCGTTTGGTGGGGGGACCATCCATTACTGCGGACGGGCGGATCAGTGGGTGTTTTCCATGATGGAGACCAAAGGGCTCAAGGGCATGAATTTCGGGCAGCCGCCCAACATGGAGTTCGGGTTTGATTTTATCGACAAGATTTATGGCGGACTGAAGGCGCGAAACATCGCGGTGGGTGGGTATTATGTGGATCATGAAAACTTAGAAAAGGTGCTCAATTCGGACTTTCGCACTGGCGTAACGTACATGACTACGACGGAAAATCTTGCGGAAGCACAGCGGATTTTCAACTTGCTTCGTTAAGGAGGAGGGGCGTAACTTGAAATTGAAAACACATTATCCCACTGTAATCATTGGGGCTACGGCATATGGGATTGGGTTCGCCAGTCAAAAACCAGATGAGGTTCTGGTGATTGAACGCACTGCCTTGGTTGCGCCAGAATATATTGATAGTTTGCATGTGGGCAGCACGGAGTGGAACCCAACAGAACCGATGGGATTCGATTTGAAAAACGAGTTGCTCTCCAGAAATGTACTCAGTGCGGCGGGTAGGTTTCATGCGCCGGGTGCCGCGTCTACTTTGTTTGATTTGATTCAGAAAAAAGACATTTCGGTTCTTTTTCTGACTGACGTAATCGGGATCGAAAAAATGGAATCTGATTATGAAATCACCATTTACAACAACTCTGGGTTTCAGAAGATTTCTGCTGGCCGGGTCATCGACACGACGCCAAAGGCGGATAAAAAAAGCATCAACGCGTTTGTCGTGTCAAACGGCAATCCTTGCGACCACCCCATGTTGCGGCAGGGTCGCTTTGAGAATGAATTTATACTGTGTGTTCCATTGGAAATGGAAGATGACTGGATCGCGGCAAGAAAAAAAGTGCATACATTTTGGCAAAACAGAGACGCTGGATTAAAGGACTGGACGCTTGTATCAATTGCCTCTACCTTTGATTTT
>JBAXOJ010000210.1:0-2217 GCA_037133315.1 Clostridia bacterium | reverse complement strand
ACGCCAACGGTTTGACTTTGTGCAGATGCAATGCGGTTGAACGCACTCCCGCTCAACAACGTTACAAATAGAAATAGTACCAAAAACGATCTCGTAAAACATTTCATAAAAATCCGTCCTTTTATAAACTCATTTTGTGTAAACCATACTCAAATGGTAGCACGTAACCATGCATCAAACAATGCACTTATGTGTCATCCTAATTCAAAATATGACGCTAATGTACTATTATGTATTGAGAATAGGAAGCGTCTATGGTAAACTCATCTCAAGAAAGGGGTTGACTTACGTGGACAAATATCAGTTTCAATCGGGATATGGATATTCTGATTTCAATATATATTTGGAGTTTCATGACTTCGTCATCGACATCATCTATTTTCTCTACGAACCGCGATGCCACTCTTTTGACAGTATTCCTGATAACTTTTTTCACCTCATCTATTTTAAAGATGGCAAAACACAAATTCTATATCATGATCAAAATCTAAACGTCCAACCTGGGTCCTTTCTTTTCTTTTCTCCTGGACAGATTCATAGTGAGATTTCAAATGAAGAAAATCTCACGAAATTTCACATTTGCTTTAATCTGATTAGCAAAAAGAACAAATCCAGTGCTTCAAGCGCATACCAGAAGGATTCTGATTACATGTTCCTAACAATTTCACAACGAGATACGCTCCTCCTGCTGAAAGATCCTTTTCCCAAAACAATCCGCATATTCGAAGAAATTTCCAGCGAATATGATGCAAATCATTTTGGTTATCACTTGAGACTCAGTGGGTTGTTCTTTGATGCATTTATTGCCTTTGCACGAACTTTTCAGTTAAATAGTCCCGCGCTTTTCATCAATCCAATCTCTCTTTCAAAAAGCCTTCCGATTTACACGATCTCCGATATTATGAACGCTTCCTATCAAGATTTAACCATCTCTAAACTTGCACATCAATTGGATATCGGCGTTCGTCAATTACAGAGAAATATAAAACTCTATTATGGAACCACATTTAAAAAGAAATTACTTGAAATACGACTACAAAATGCGAAGATGCTTTTGAAAACGACGCAACGTTCTATCTCAGAAATCGCAAAGGAAGTCGGTCTGGAGAACAGCTCCTATTTTAATCGTCTTTTTAAGGAAATCGAAAAAACCACGCCCACGGACTATCGCAACACAAACTCTCATGGAAGGTGATACAGTTGGATCAATTTGAGCTACAAGCAAAAACGATCTATAGTAATTTAGAAATCCAGCTGAAATTAGGCGTGTTTTCGATCAACCTAATTTATTTCGTCATTGATCGCCAGTCCAAGGACTTCGATCTGGGGAAAGATGATTATTTTCACCTCATCTATTTTAAGGATGGCAATGCGAATCTCATTTCCCAAGGAAAGAAGTCGATCATTCCCAAAAACTCATTTTTGTATTTCACGCCCAATCAAATTCGCCTTGAAAACCCGAAACAGAAAAATCTCATCTCCTATCATATTTGCTTTGAACTAATCAACAAAAAAACTGGCAACAAACTGCTCAGCATATTTGAAGAGGAACCTGCACAGCTCTTCAAAACACTGTCCCAACGCGACGCCTATCAACTCATTCAAGATAAAACAACGCGCATGGACGATTTATTCGAAGAAATTGTCTCAGAATTTGAATCAAACTTATACTTTCAGCGATACAAATTGAGGAGCTTATTTTTAAATGTTTTTGTGTCATTTGCAAGAGCGATCATTAAGGATAGCAGAAAAAAGCAGCCAAACATCAAATCTTCCTCCACTAATTTTTTGCATTATGTCATTACTGATCTTATGCGTTATCGATACAAAACACTTACATTACCTGAGCTCGCGGACATTTTAAAAATGAGCAAACGCCAACTGCAACGACACATCAAAGAATATCTCGGTATGACGTTTAAAAAGAAACTGGTGTCCGTACGCATCATGAATGCAAAACGCCTCATTCAAACGACCAATCTATCAATTGCGGAAATTTCAGAAGAGGTTGGATTCAAAAACACCCTCTATTTCATCCGCGTGTATAAAGAACGCGAAGGCATGACGCCAAATAATTATAGAAAATCGCTAAAATGAAGCGAGAATTGCAAGAGCAAACCCTAAAGGGAAAGGCATGCCGCTGGCGGATCTGGCGTGGCGCTGGCTCAGGCATCGGCTCAGGCGCCGACTGGCGCGCAGTGGTACCGATTTGGCTTC
>JBAXOJ010000209.1:0-2229 GCA_037133315.1 Clostridia bacterium | reverse complement strand
CACGACTCATTTTGCTCTTCAGATGGGCCATAATATGGAAATAAAGGATGGGGTATGATAGCGTGTGTTAAAATCGGGTACTCTAGGGATTTTTTTGTGTTAAAATGTGCGCCTCTGCCGCGGAAATAGGAACAGAGGTGCCTTTTTTAACACACCGTTCATTTCACTTCGAACTGAATCGTCACATGGTTGATGTCGTGCGCATGTAAGACTTCGTCAATTTGCGCCAGAATGCGCCCCGTCTCGCTGACACGCATATCTTGAATGAATACGCGTGCTTCGAAATTGATATTTTTTTCGTCCAGCCCCCACACATGAATGTGGTTGATGCTTTCGACCTGCGCAATCTGCTCGAGCTCTGTTACAATGGCAGGGATATCAATGTGCTCTGGCGCCCCTTGCATCAAAATATTGAATGCTTTTTTGACGATTTGATAGCTCTCACGAAGTACCACAAGGCCAATCAAAATGGTTAGGACTGGATCCACCCAGTAAATGTTGAAATAGTAAATGACGATTCCGCCGACGACTACCGCAACCGACGAAAAAGCATCGCTCAGCAAATGAATGTAGGAGGACTTGATGTTCATGTCTCCTTTAGACGATTTTCGCAACAACAGCATGCCGATTAGATTCGCGACAAGTCCTATGAGCGCGACCCAAACGACCAAGCCGCCATCAATCGGTTGTGGGGCCATGAATTTGACGATCGCTTCCTTAAATAACAGGACAGAAATCACAATAAGCGCGATGGCATTTAATGCCGCGGCTAAGATTGTCGAACGCCGATAGCCGAAGGTGCGTTTTTCGTCCCGACCCTTTTTCGCAATACGAATCGCTAGATAACTAATGATGATAGCGATCCCGTCACTAAAGTTGTGCAACGCGTCCGAAAGCAACGACAAGCTGCCCGCGTAAAGCCCGCCCACTGTTTGAGCAATCGTTATGAGAAAATTTAGGATCACGACAAAGACAAGTCGAGATCCAGAGATTTCCGTCACATCGTGTGTATGTGCGTGTTCATGCGCATGTGGATGCTTCTGTTGCGTCATTTTATAATCCTGCATTTCGTGGTGATGACTCGTTCGCTGTTATAGAAGGTAAAGCCGTTTGCGATCATTTTGTCTCCATTATAAAACGTCACATTGTGACCAAGCCGTGGCACCGAATTGCCTATCTGAAAGTGTAAGTGCGTGCCGAAAGAGTGGCCTGTGTTTCCCATCGTGCCGATTTTCTGACCCGTCTTGATGGCGCCCGAAATCTTTAAATAAGACTTCAAATGCATATAGGTAGAATAAATCGCCTTTTTATTGATGGTGTGTTTGATCACCACATAATTGCCCATGGTGCGCTCATAGCCTTTTAGCGCAAGCGTTCCCTTGTAGAAAGCATACACCGAGCGGTTTCCAATCTTCGAAACATAGTCCGTCCCTTTGTGTGGCCGGCCATTCCGGTTCTTCGAAAACACACTGATGATCTTCCGATGACTGACAGGGGAGGAAAGGACATAAGTCACAACCTTTGCCTTTGCTTTCGCAACGGTTTTTGCTGTCGCAACGTTTTTTGCTGTCGCAAACACAGGCTTCACCAGGATGCCCGGTTGGAAGATGTTCAGCATAAATATGATTAACATCGCCTGTATGGTAATTTGAATAAATCTGCAAAATCGATTCAGTTGAATCCCCTCCTAAACGTTCAGTTTTTATTATTTTACCTCAAAACTCGAAAAATCTCAATAAGTGGTCAGCTGGTTCCGGTTCAGGGCGTGTCAGGTCAAGAAGCATCGCTGGCCCGAACCAGCCAAAAGACTTGTTTTCGACATATTCGGATTGTCGGGCGTTATTTCCTACCACTTTTGACTTCCATTTGCTTAAGATTCGCGTTGAGTTATACATTTTTACAATAATAAATTGATTTTGTATAACTCGAAGGCGGATTAGATTGATTGGAGGGACCCGGACTCGCGAAAATGAGTCAATAGCCCGCGAGGTGGTAGGAAAAAGTGGTCGACAGTCCGGTTTGTGGTAGGAAAATCGGTCCGACAGTCCGATTTACTGATTTGCCTCTTTTCTTCGCCCGAGAGGAAAAAATTATCAATGAAAACCGAAAAATTTCCTTTGACAAACTGGCGCCTTTTCCGTATAATAAGGAGAAATAAAGAAAGGGGCGCCAAGATGTCTGCAATCATTTTATTAGAAGACGGCTCAGTCTTTAAGGGACAAGCAATCG
>JBAXOJ010000208.1:0-2258 GCA_037133315.1 Clostridia bacterium | reverse complement strand
GAGTTCAACCGGAACCGTGAAGGCCATGAAGAAGGGCACTGCTTATATCACTGTGACCACAGTGGATGGGAAGAAGACCGCGAGGTGCAAGGTCGTCGTAAAATAATCCATCATCCTATTGACTATTTTATTTGTTTGTAGCATTCTTGTTATGATGAAAAGAATTGCTCTTAGGCAATAGGAGAAGGGGTATATATTATGCTTAAAAAATATGTCTTTTGGTTTGTAACGGGAAGTCAGCATTTGTACGGTGAGGAGGTGCTGAAGCAAGTTGCAAAAGATGCGCAGGAAATTGCAAATGAATGCAATCGCGCATTGCCTTGTGAGGTTGTGTGGAAACCGACGGTTAAGTCGCCGGATGAAATTACAAGCTTGTGCCTCGCGGCAAACAACGATCCCACGTGTTGTGGCGTGATTACCTGGATGCACACGTTTTCTCCCTCCAAGATGTGGATCAACGGATTGAAGATCTTGCACAAGCCGATGCTTCATTTGCATACACAGTATAACCGAGATATTCCATGGGAAACGATTGATATGGATTTTATGAATCTCAATCAAGCGGCGCACGGTGACCGTGAACACGGTTTTATTGGTACAAGACTTCGTCTTAACAGAAAGGTCGTTTCAGGTTACTGGAAGGAAAAAGAAACGCAGCGACGCATAGAAGTTTGGATGAGAGCCGCGATTGGCGCATTTGAGAGCAAGACACTGAAAATTGCGCGTTTAGGCGATAATATGAGAGAAGTAGCGGTCACAGAAGGAGATAAGGTGGAAGCGCAGATTCAGTTCGGGTGGGCAATCAACGGATATGGAATCGGCGAATTTGTGAAACTAGTCGATGCTGTGACCACTGAGGAACTGGACGCCCTTTTAGCGAAATATTCCGACCTTTTTGATATGAAATCAGAAAAGATCGAGCACATTAAAGTGCAAGCAAAATACGAAATCGCAATGAAGAAATTCATGGAAAACGGCGGATTTGGTGCATTTACCACGACTTTTGAAGATCTTCACGGCCTGACGCAATTGCCTGGGCTTAGTAGCCAAAGATTAATGCAAGCCGGCTTTGGGTTCGGTCCCGAGGGGGACTGGAAGACTGCCGCTCTCGTGAGAATCTTTAAGCTCATGTCGCAAGATCAAGCAGGCGGAACCACATTGATGGAAGACTATACGTACCACCTTGAGCCAGGACGCGAAGCAATTCTGGGGTCTCATATGTTGGAGATTTGCCCATCCATTGCGGATGGCAAGCCAAAATTAGAGGTGCATCCTTTGGGTATTGGTGGGAAGGATGATCCGGCGAGACTTGTGTTTGACGGAAAAGCGGGCCGTGCAATTTGTGTGACAATGATTGATATGGGGAATCGGTTCAGAATGATTGTGAGCGAAGTGGAAGCGATGAAACCGTATGAAGATATGCCAAACCTGCCAGTTGCAAGGGTGATGTGGAAACCACTACCCGATTTTGTGACAGCAACCGAAGCCTGGATTTATGCGGGAGGGGCACATCATACCGCGATGACTTACGACCTGACAACCGAGCATATGAGGGACTTTGCAGAGATGATGGATCTTGAACTTGTTGTAATCGACAAAGATACGAAGATCGATGCATTCAAAAAGGAACTGATGTACAACGATTTGATTTGGAAGCTGAAGTGAGGAGATCACATGATTACTACAAAAGATTTGATAAGACTGAGAGATCTGGCGAAGCAGCAAATGGAACTGGCGAAAAGCGAAGAAATGAATTTGTTAAGAAAAGAATGGGTGCGGCACGGTGCGTTCCAAAATGGTCGACCGATGGTGCTAATTGAGACGGGTACGTTTGCCAATGATATTCTGCTTCAAAGGCTTACGTGTGAAGGGGAGGAAGCACGGGCGTTAGAATTTATGTTCATGATGAATACGATAAATCATCTTGAATTTAAGGATGATTTCATTGTAAAACCATATTTGCCAGTTGGGATACATTACTCGTTCAAGCCTTGGAATATTGATGTGGAGGTGGAACGTTCTGATAATTCGGGCGGGTGTGGACAACACATTGTTTCGCAAGTTTCCGATCTCGAAAAGGAGTTTTATAAATTTCAAAAGTCCGCCTATCAAATCAACAAGCAAGCGCCCATTGATCGGATGAATTACCTGAATGAGTTGTTTGGAGACATCATTCCAGCGAAAAAGGTAGGCGGCGGATTAAACGCGTCGCTCACCAATAATTTAGTGCATGTCATGCAGATGGAGCATATGTTTCT
>JBAXOJ010000207.1:0-2274 GCA_037133315.1 Clostridia bacterium | reverse complement strand
GTGTTCATCGCCTGTAACATACTGAAACACTCCCTGCCACGCACTTCCCCGACGATAATGCGGTCCGGCCGCATGCGCAGCGACGTCTTGATGAGCGCGTCCATGCTGATTTCGCCCCGCCCCTCGCAGTTCGCGTTGCGCGTCTCCAGGCGCACCAGATTTTGACGCCCATGAATTTGCAGCTCCGCCGAATCTTCAATGGTAATGAGACGTTCGCTCGCTGGAATGAGCCCCGCCAACGCATTGAGCAACGTCGTCTTGCCCGAACTCGTCCCCCCGCAAATAAAAATGTTGTACCGCGCACAGATCAGTTCTTTCAAAAAATCAACAGCCTCTTGCGTAATTGCGCGATTTTTGACCAGATCATGAATCTCCAACGCCCGCTTCGGGAACTTCCGAATCGTCATCACCGAACCGTCCAATGCCAGGGGTGACAGTACAATGTTCACCCGCGACCCGTCCTGCAAACGCGCATCGACGATGGGGCTTGCTTCGTTTACGACACGATTGATCTCCCCTACGATCTTTTGAATCACCGCATCCAGGCGCTCTTTATTGTCAAACGCAAACCCCAGCTTCTCAATCCGTCCTTTGCGCTCAATGAAAATATCAGAAAATCCATTTACCATGATTTCGCTGATTTCGTCATCGTCCACTAACGGCTGCAGTACATCCAGTCCGCGAATCGAATTGAAGACGCCGTTGGCCAGCGCCAGTTTCTGCCCCAGCGAAAACACCTTTTTCTGCGAAAACTGATTGACTTCCTGCTCGATTTTCTTGCGCACCGCATCGTCATCAATCGACTGCAAAAAATCAATGGACGCGTTGACCTTTTCGCGCACCAACATCAAATCGTGATTCGAAACCGCATACTTCATGTGCCCACCCCCGTTGCTCCGACGCGCCGCCTAGAGCAGTTTTGAAACAAACTCTCTGACCTCCGGCCGCTCGACATCATGCGACGTCAACTGCCGAAAGGACAACATCTCTGAAAATCCGTAGTCCTTCTGCGCATAACTTTCGGGATCAAGGTGCGTCGTCAATCTGACGCAAATGCACCGCCCCAGCAGTCCCTCAAAACGCTCGCCCTCATAACCCCTACAAAACTCCACCCACGCCTGCGTCTTCAGCTCAGAAGATAAGTCGTCGCGGATTGGAAAAATGACCAAGTCCTGCAACTGCAACACCTTAATGGCCCTGACCGCATCCCACGCGCTCAAGTCACTGATGACAAAGTCGTAGGCATCCAGATTCATCGAAAAAATCTTCTCTACCTCTTCCGCTGACAACTCGCACGGCTCAGACACCATCGCCGATGGCAGCAACAGATCCACTCCCGTCGCAGGGTCCGCCCAAACATAGTCCTCAATACTGTACTCCCCCGCACGCGTTTTTAATCCAAGGTAAAGTTCGGACGAACGCCCCTCGGGCATCTCCGGAAAATACGCTTTCAGCGAATTAATATCCTCAAAGCCCAGCAGGATGACCTTCTTCTTAATAGAAGCTAAATATTTTGCAATCAGCGCCGCCAAAAAAGTCTTTCCCGTTCCGCCGACCGGCGAAAACACACCAATCTTCCCTGCGCCCCGACTCTTCACTAATGGTCGTTCAATCTTTAAGGTATCGGCATGCAACATTTGGATTGCCTTAACTATTTGGTCCGCGTTCTGATACTTTCCCGTCTCCGTCACGATTCCGAGATAGCCGCGGAACTTCGGCTGCTCCGTCGCGGTCGCGCTTCCTGTTTCCTTCAATAGTAGAATGCCCTCGAACCCCCCGACCAAATCGCTCATGGCCTTCCCCTCCAGCGACTTCAGAAAATGCACCGTCGCCACCAACACATCCGCGCGATAGCCCGCCTCCAGCAACCGGCCCAGCTTCTCCGGGTTGTTGACCAGCGCAACCGTAAACTGCGCGCCGTGCTTTCCAGAAAGGAAGCGCACCAGCGTCGCTGAGTATTCTACCTCGGTGTCCGCCACCAGAACTCTGATTTTGCTCTCCATTCTTCCGCCTCCTTCGAACTTGCGCTCCCATATTTTCCCTTTGGAAGACAATAATACCATTTGTTTCCAGAGGCGTCAAGGGGAAAATGATAAATTCTTCCATTTTTCTCAGTCCATAACCTTTTCAGAAATAAATGCGCATAAACTTATAAATAAGCGCATTTTTCCTCTCAAAATGGCCATTTCTTGCTCAGTTTAACCTGAACGAAAAATAAAGTGTAAAAGTCAACATGAAAATGTACAAATATCACAAAGTTAAAATGTACAAATA
>JBAXOJ010000206.1:0-2302 GCA_037133315.1 Clostridia bacterium | reverse complement strand
ACTAGGGCTCGAACCTAGAACAAATGAGTCAGAGTCATTCGTGTTACCATTACACTATCCCGCAAAGTATGAGCCGCTTGGCTCCTCAATGATTTTACTTCATATCCACGAAATTCTCAATCCCTTTTTAAGATAATCTGCATTTAAAATCGTCATATCCGAATCTTTTCACGACGCGCACCTTGCGCTCCTGGTTGACCACCGCGATGGATGGCAGGTTGATGCCGTTGAAGGTGTTGTTTTTGACCATCGAATAAATCGCCATATCGCAAAACACGAGCCGCTCCCCAACCGCCAAAGCCCGGTCGAAAGAGTATTCCCCAATGATGTCCCCCGCCAGACAAGTCGGTCCGCCAAGTCGGTAGGTCTTCTTTTTTTTGAAAGGCAGGTCCGCTTCGACTATTTTGGGGCGGTATGGCATCTCCAAAACATCGGGCATGTGACAAGCGGCCGAAGCATCCAGAATGGCGATGTCGCCGTCGTTTTCAAACAAGTCGACGACGGAGGCGACCAGGTATCCGGTGTTGAGCGCGATGGCTTCACCCGGCTCAAGGTAAACCTTCAAATTGTATTTCGCCTTGAAGGCTAGGATGGTCGAAATCAATAGTTCCACATCATAGTCCGCGCGGGTGATGTGGTGGCCGCCACCAAAGTTGACCCATTCCATTTGGCTGAGGTAGGGTTCGAATTTTGACTCAAACGCGGCCAAAGTCCTGACAAAATCATCGGCGTTCTGCTCGCACAATGTATGAAAGTGCAGACCGCTGATTCCTTCAAGCAGTTCGGGTTTGAAGTTCTTTAGCGTGACGCCGAGGCGTGAGCCAGGCGCGCAGGGATCGTAAATCGCGTGTTCTTGCGTGGAGCATTCAGGGTTGATGCGCATGCCAAACTTCTTGCCGGAGGCAATGCCGCGCGCAAGTGCGCGGGCGCGGTATGTTTCCCATTGGGAAAACGAATTGAAGATGATGTGATCGCAGATTTCTAAAATTTCATCGAACTCATCAGCTTGATAGGCGGGAGAAAAAACGTGGGTCTCTTTACCCATTTCCTCGTGCCCGAGGCGCGCCTCAAAAAGCCCGCTTGCGGCGGTTCCGCTGAGGTATTTGCCAATGAACGGGTACAACGAAAACATCGAAAAGGCCTTCTGCGCCAACAGAATTTCGCAGCCGGCACGGTCCATGACATCCTTGAGAATTTCGAGATTCTGAATCAAGAGGTGCTCGTCGACGATATAATACGGTGTCTTCACCGCGTTGATGTCGAAGTCAATTTTCATTTAATCCACCAGTTCGGGCGCAAACGACTCTTTCCACGGGAGGCCCCACTTGTTGAGTGCGTCCATGAATGGGTCGGGGTCGAACTCCTCGATGTTGTGGACGCCAGGCTTGTTCCAGGTGCCGTTGAGCATCAGCATGGCGCCGATCATCGCGGGCACGCCGGTCGTATAAGAAATCGCCTGAGACTCCACCTCGCGGTAACATTCCTCGTGATCGCAGACATTGTAGACATAATAGGTCTTCGGCTTGCCGTCCTTAAAGCCTTGGAAAATGCAGCCGATGTTGGTCTTGCCTTTTGTGCGCGGACCGAGCGTCGCGGGGTCCGGAAGCACCGCCTTCAAGAATTGCAGCGGCACGATTTTCATCCCCTCGTATTCGATTGGCACGATGGATGTCATGCCGACGTTTTCGAGGCATTTCAGATGGGTGATGTAACTTTGCCCGAAGGTCATGAAAAAGCGGATGCGCTTGATGCCCTTGATGTTTAGCGCGAGCGATTCGAGCTCTTCGTGATGCAGCAGATACATGTCCTTTTCGCCGATTTCAGGGAAGTTGTAGACGCGCTTGATCGCCATCGGTTCGGTCTCGATCCATTGGCCGTCTTGCCAGTAGCTGCCGTTTGCGGTGACTTCGCGGATGTTGATTTCTGGGTTGAAATTGGTTGCGAACGGGTACCCATGATCGCCGGCATTGGCATCTAATATGTCAAGGTAGTTGATTTCGTCGAAATAGTGCTTCTGCGCATACGCCGCAAACACGCCCGTCACGCCAGGATCAAAACCGCTTCCCAGAAGCGCCATGATGCCCGCCGCCTCAAAACGCGCGCGATAGTCCCACTGCCACTTGTACTCGAACTTCGCCGTGTCGGTCGGCTCGTAATTTGCCGTGTCCATATAATGCGTCTTGGTCGCAAGGCACGCGTCCATGATTGTCAGGTCCTGGTAAGGAAGCGCCAAATTGATGACAATTTGCGGCTTGTATTCATTAATAAGCGCAACCAGTTCATCTACTTTATCCGCGTCCAC
>JBAXOJ010000205.1:0-2332 GCA_037133315.1 Clostridia bacterium | reverse complement strand
GCAGAAGTGGGGAATTTTGTTTGCAACTTTGTCCCTTTTTATTATGCAACAAACAATTCGACCGCAGTATGCAGTTGACTTTTGTGCAAACGATATTTATAATGGAATTAATAACGAAATGCAATGAAAAGGAATAGTAGTTAGTAGATATGAGAAGAGAGCCCGCGTCGTGGTGTAAGTGGGACTTATCGAAAAACGAAACTCACCTTGGAGCAGCCAGCTGAAGCAAAACGATTTGTGGTAAGCGCGGACGGAGACCCACCGTTACATGAGGGAACGCATTAGACAAGGAATTCTTTTCTTGCGATGTGACAAGTGGTCGAGCAGGTTTCGACAAAAAGAGTGGTACCGCGAAGGATAACAACCTACGTCTCTTACAATAGAGATGTAGGTTTTTTGTTATTTAATTTAGAAGAATGGAGGAATTGAAATGAAGAGAATCAAGTTTTTTGACACAACCCTGCGTGACGGGGAACAGTCGCCGGGATGCAGCATGAATCTGCATGAGAAATTGGAGGTTGCAGCACAGCTCGTAAAGTTAAATGTCGATGTCATCGAAGCTGGCTTTGCAATCGCGTCTGCAGGCGATTTGGAATCGATCCAGGCCATTGCGAAAGCGGTAAAAGGAAGGTCCGTGGCAAGTCTCTCACGCGCATTAGAAAAGGACATTGATGCGGCATGGAACGCGGTCAAAGGAGCAGAAGCACCGAGGATTCACACATTTCTAGCGACTTCTCCCATCCATATGGAATACAAACTGCGGATGACACCAGAGCAGGTCATCGAGCGTACCGCAAACATGGTCGCCTATGCGAAGAAGTTCTGTAGCGACATTCAATTTTCCGCTGAAGATGCAAGTAGAAGTGACTGGGGATTCCTAGTTAAGGTCTTTGATGCTGCGATTAAGAGCGGAGCAACGGTTTTGAATGTGCCAGATACGGTCGGTTACACGACACCGGAGGAAATGTACAATCTGATTTTCTTCTTGAAAAACAACGTGCCGAATATTGATACAGTCGACATCGCGGTCCATTGTCACAATGACCTTGGCTTGGCGGTTGCAAATTCACTGGCAGCCGTTCGTGCTGGCGCAACACAAGTCGAATGCACCATCAATGGCATCGGCGAACGCGCCGGTAACGCCGCAATCGAAGAAATCGTGATGGGCATGACCACAAGGAAAGACTATTACGATGTCTCTTATCAACTGGATACCACGCAACTTTATCGATCCAGCCGTCTGATTCAGTCAATCACAGGCGTACCGGTTGCGCCGAGTAAATCAATCGTTGGGGCCAATGCCTTTGCACACGAGTCGGGCATTCACCAACACGGTGTGATGGCGGAAAAGACCACCTATGAAATCATGACACCCGAATCGGTGGGTATCCCAAAGAACTCCATGGTGCTGGGGAAACATTCAGGGCGACATGCCTTTGATGATCGTCTTTCTGAGTTGGGTTACAATCTGGATAAAGCCGAAATTGAAGCGGCGTTTGCGCGATTCAAGACGTTGGCTGACAAAAAGAAAATCATCAGTGATTTTGATTTGGAAGCGATTGTTTCTGACGAAGTGCATTCTTCTGAGGATGAAATCAAACTGGACAGTTTCGTAATCAACAGCGGAAACAACATTTCCAGTACGGCCATCATCAAACTCAGCATTAAAGGCGAAATCATTGAGAAAGTCGCGATTGGTGACGGACCAATCAACGCTGCATTTACAGCGATCAATAAAGCCATTGGCATTGATGTCGAATTGGATGACTTCTCTTTACACTCCGTCACAGAAGGCGAAGATGCCCTAGGCGAAGCGGTTGTGAAGTTGAAAAAAGACAACGCAACGGCAACGGGCCGTGGACTCAGCAACGACATTGTCGAGGCCAGTATCAAGGCGTATTTGAATGGGTTGAATAAGTTACTTTAAGGCTCCGTGCCGTTTCGAGTTGTTCTTGAGGGCGTGCCGTGCGAGGTTTAACAAATATTGGGCTTAACTCTGATCCCTTGTATAAAACTGGGTCTGATCCAAAGCTTAAATCATCCAGTAATAGAGGTTTTAACAAAAAACTTCGAATAAAAAAATCCTTGTATAAAATTCGGCTCAAATATGCGAATTTTTATACAAGGATTTTTTAAATGCCTGTTTTTTTGTTAAAAGTCATCCAAACTTATCGATAAACAATAAATCCAGACGAGTTTTTATACAAGGAACTTTAAAACCTTTGATATTTTGTTAAACGTCGCTGGGAAGGAGACCAACTCATGACAGCGAGGAGCCTACTTTAAGAACTTTTCGATTTTCGAGGCTCTTAAGAAATAATACAGAGGCACA
>JBAXOJ010000204.1:0-2368 GCA_037133315.1 Clostridia bacterium | reverse complement strand
TGTTTTTCAGCACCCCTTCCCGAATCGCCACACTGGGGACAACAATGATGAATTTCTGAAAACCGTACCGTTGAGAGAGTTCAAAAATCGTGCGCAGATAAACATAAGTCTTCCCGGTACCAGTTTCCATCTCAACGGAAAAGTGCAGACAACGCCGGGCTATATTGGCGGGAGCATCAAACAAATCCCAAATTTCCAGGGGAGCATTTTCATCTTCAACCTCGATGTCATTTTCGGCTTGAATCCTGCGGGTATTGGTACGCAATTTTTCTTCAGCTAATAAAAGATGATTGCCAATCCCCAATTCGGTGCGTGCCTGACCGCTAAAAAGGTCGCCGAAATCACCCACATTGATGATACTATATTCCGGCGCTCCTTGCGGCTGACCATCGAAAAGCTCGGTAATTGCGGAGACAGCATCGAGTTGAAATTGCTGGTTAGGGTCAAATTGTAGTTTCATGGCTATCTCCCCATAACCTGAAGAGCCCTTCCGTAAATACCGTAAAACTGTGTGAAAGATTACGATCTACTTCAAGGTGTTTGCCAATTTCCCTGGATCCAGAAATCTTTTGATATCGACATTTGGTTATTTTCTTTAACTCTTCTGCTGAGTTTGCAATTAAATCGGGATTGCGATATTTTGCTTTATTCTGAAGACGTGCTAACCCTGTTATCTCCAGACCTGCTTCAACAGCCAGTAAATCACCCAAATACCAGCTTTCAAGTTCATGGCAAGCAATGCGTATTAATGTTTCAGGATGTTGTCCTTCATTACACTTTTGCCTTAGAAATGCTTTCACATCTTTGCAGACCGCGCTGTCCTGATCACGCAAAATAATAAATTGGCAGTCTGGTTTTTGCCATTCACGCAGTCGCAACACCAGACGTTTTTCGAGATCAGATTTCCCCTCGAAAACAACAAACTTTGCTTCATATCCTTCTGGGAGAATTCTAGGCAGAAACGACTCTAACATCGCTTGTGCCGATGGCTCCTCCAATAAGAAGACCATTGTTGTCATATCGGATCTGCCCCTTCAAAAAAACCTTCTTTCCACAAATACCCCATTTGATCACCTGCTGCCATATACGCCCGCAGTTGCGCATCGTCTCTTGCACTCCTTATTTGGGTGTACCCATCTTGCTTGCTCAGCCAGAAAACTTCATCAAGATCGACTGCGTTAAGAAAATCAGGCGAATGCGTTGAAACGAACACTTGACCTCCGCGCTGTGCATATTCACGAAATTCTTCTGCCAATTCAGCTAAAAGCCTGGGGTATAACTGGTTTTCTGGTTCTTCCACGCACAAGAGTGGGTGCGGATTGGGATCATGCAGCAGCACTAAATACGCAAACATTTTGATCGTACCATCACTTACATATTTATCAATGAACGGGTCATGAAACGATCCATCCTGGAATTTTAATAATAAGCGCCCATCCGCAGTAGCCTCTGGGGTTACTTTGCCCATTCCAGGAACGCGCCGGCGCATTTTTTCTAGAATCAAGTTGAAGATTTCACGATTTTCTTCATACAGGTAATTTGCTGCCAACTGCAGGTTATCGCCGGTGGACGATAGGTGTTCTGACGGACCCGCTGCATCTTTGCTGCCACGTGCCAGGTTGATGTGAAAGTCCGACACATTCCAATTTTCGATAAACTGTCTAAATGAATTGGCAGCTTTGAAGCGTTGGAACTGACCCACCCCTTTGATTGCCAACGTGTCTTTTGAATTCAAAGGCTGTTCTTCACGGCGCAACTGTTCTTCTGCCTTATCAAAATCCTCTTCATTCGCGATCGCAAATCCTTTTCCACGTTGATAATCAAGAAAATGAAATGGTGAGCCATGCGCCCCACGTTTATATCGCAAAATCTCACGTTCCACAACCGGACGACCTTTATCCTCTTGCCCAATTTCCAACAAGTAGGTAACTAACCGATCAGCATTATTGATCGACGTCCGGAATTGGATTTCGATCTCAATTGATTCACCTCCATGTCCTCTGGAAACCACCTCGTGGAATCCTCCTCGAGATTGAAGAGCATTAGTCACATTAAAAACCAGGCAGTCTTTTAGAAAGTGGAATACATCGAATAAAGTTGATTTGCCGCTGCCGTTTGCTCCCACCACGACACAAAAGGATGGTATTTCCCGAATAATCATGTCTTGAAATACTTTGAAATTTTTGAGGCGGATCGTTTCAATTTTCACACTTTCCTCCTTAAACCGTTTTTAAACTGGGTACACCAGAAGTCTTGAAAATTTGAACAGCATTGGCTTTGAGCTGATCATTGCCGGCGAAGCCAGAATCCAGGCAGACCACTCGCTCCGGCTTTTGTGCAGCCATAGCGCGGATTACATCCATCGTTA
>JBAXOJ010000203.1:0-2386 GCA_037133315.1 Clostridia bacterium | reverse complement strand
AAAGGAAAATCCGAATGGTCGTCTTTCTGTTTTCCGTGAGGACATGCTCGATTTTAGCTGGCTTGGTCTGCTTCCCGTCAATCGTGATCCCCTTCGCGAAGATCTCCCCAATATCCTGTGAATACGGCCCTTTCACGACCACGATGTATTCCTTTTCGATGTTGTGACTCGGGTGTGACAGGTGGTTCGCCAATTCCCCGTCGTTTGTCAACAACAACAAACCTTCGGTCTCGTAATCGAGGCGTCCGACTGGATAGACGCGCTCCGCGACGCCCTTGACGAGGTCCAACACCGTGGGTCGGTCGAACTGATCTTTGACCGTCGACACATAACCCGCAGGCTTGTTGAGCATGATATAAACCTTTTGCTGCTCAAACTTGACGAGTTTTCCGTCCACCTCGACGCGGTTGTTTGGGTCAACAGACATACCCTGCGTATCGACAATCACGCCGTCCACTTTCACATGGCCGCCCGCGATGAGCTCTTCCGCTTTTCTTCTTGAAGCAATGCCGCAAAGCGCCAAGTACTTCTGCAATCTCATTTTTTCCAAAATACAATCCCCTTATAGTTGTTCATTCTCTTCTTCTATGACTGCCTGCGCGTCCTCTAACTCGACCATGCCGTCCAGCACTTCTTCGAGTTTTGGCAGATCAGCGAGCGACGTAAATCCAAAGCTTTTCAAAAACTCATCGGTTGGTTCGAACAACACTGGTCGCCCAGGCACTTCCATGCGCCCCGCTTCGCGAATCAGTCCCTTTTCAACCAAACGATTGATGGCACTATCTGAGTTGACGCCGCGTATTTCTTCCACGCGTGCCCTTGTCGCTGGTGCGTTGTAGGCGATGATCGACAACGTCTCAAACGCAGCATTGGAAAGCCCTTGTTTCGCGTGCGGTTCGAGCAACGTCCGGATGTATTCATCATAGTCTGGTTTCGTGCTTAAAGTAAAGCATCCGTTGATTTCGCGCAACACAATGCCAGCCATGGAGGTCTGCCCCATGTTCTTTAGTATGGAAAGGAGCGCCGACTTTTCGATCTCCAGGACGTCCGCCAATTGCTCCACGGGCACTGGATCACCCGCCGCAAACAACAACACTTCAACCGCTGCCTGAATTTCCGCCATGCTATTTTTGTCAATTTTATAGGTTAATTCATTCTCCATTTTCTATGCCTCCTTCCACGCGCGTCACCGTAATCTCTTTATAAATGCCATCCTGCTTGAGTTTCACCTTCCGCACCTTCGCCAGTTCCAACACGGCCATAAAGCCGGTCACCACTTCCACTTTGGATTGTGTTTTGATGGAAAACAGCTCCGAAAACTTGAAAAACGTCTTCTCCATCAGCGTCCGCACCACCTGTCGAATTTTGCTTCGCAGGGTCACTTTCTCAGTCGCGATAATGGTCTCAATTCCCTTTTGCACGGTCTTGTCGATTTTTGCGATGTTGCGCTTTAGCACATCTCCATAGGTCACCGCCAATTTAATCGGGCTTAAATCCTCGATGATGATGCGGCGTTCGAACTGATAAATCTCGGGCAATTTAAAATGCAACTTTGACCATGCTCGTTCGCGTCCCGCAAATTGCACCGCCATTTTCTTGTACTTTTTGTATTCAATCAGGCGCAACACCAGTTCCTCGCGTGGATCCAGCTCCTCACCCTCGGTCGCAACCTTTTTATCCGGCAACAACATTCGCGATTTGATGTGCAACAACGTCGCCGCCATCACCAAAAACTCGCTCGCCAATTCCAAATCCAACTCCTGCATGGCAAACAAATACTCCATGTACTGGTCCGTCAACTGCGCAATCGGGATGTCATAAAGGTTGATTTTGTTCTTTTCCAGCAAATGAAACAGAAGGTCCAACGGACCCTCAAAGGCTTCGAGTTTTAAACTGTATGCGTTCGATGGCACAAATTCCAAACCCTTCTCCTCCTGCTACATAAAATCGATTTTCATCGCTGCGCGCACACGTTCCATGGTCCTTTGGGCAACCTTGCGTGCTTTGGTGTTGCCGGCTTCCAGCACTTCTTTCACGATGCCTGGGTTTTCAAGCAACTTCTGTCTGCGCTCATAAATCGGCTGCAGCACCTCTGCCATCTTGGTCGCGAGGTTGCGTTTGCACTGCACGCAGCCAATCAGACCGCCTTCGCAGTTGGCCTTGACTTCCTCGATGCCCGCTTCGTTAAAGAGCTTGTGCGAAGCAAACACAGAGCAAACGTCAGGATGCCCCGGGTCGTCTTTTTTAATTCTCTCCGGGTCAGTCGTCATCATTTTGACATTCGCCTGCAACTCATCCGGAGATGCGGAAAGTAGAATGGTATTATTGTAGCTTTTGCTCATCTTTCGCCCGTCCATGCCGACCACGTATTTCGACTTTGTCAGCA
>JBAXOJ010000202.1:0-2417 GCA_037133315.1 Clostridia bacterium | reverse complement strand
TGTCAACCAGCACTACTTCATTTTTTAAATTCTAACGGAAAAAAATTCCCTTCCCTCCAGTTGATATGGAAACGATGTGTTTTTTGATTCAAATGAAGGCTCTCTGCGTACTTTCAGCATAATTTTTAAGTAATCAGATATTCGACATTGATTGTGTCGATGGAATGTTCATTAAAAACCCTGGAAACTATACCCTTGGCCGTCCCCTTTGCTATCCATGGTATGGAAAAGATGAATAATGGGTTTGGACGGTGCCTAAGAAATCGCAAAAACGCAGTAATTTGTCTCAATGAATGTGGGGTATCAAGATCAGGTAATGTTTTAGCTTCGCCGATTATGGTTAATGTCTGAGGTGTTGTAGACGCGAGGACGTCAGGAAAGTATCCGTCAATTGGATATGGCTTCTCAGTTTGCAGGATTGAAGGACAGTCACAGAACAGGCACAGTCCTTCGACATCAGAATAACGCATTCTGATCAGATCAATAATCCGGGAAACAAGCTGAATGTGATCAATCGTTTCACTCATTTGGCTGGATGCTTTCAATGAAGGCGTTCAGCGCATCCTTGGCATCGAGCAATGCTTGATAGACAGGTCCTCCTGTATCGGCGCGTAGTTCTTTCACTTTTTCGAATTTTATGTTGATAATTGTATCTGTTAATGCATCACACAATTGCTCTAACGATGCTTCTTTGAGTGCTGCAGTCAAGTTTGGCCGATCAAGCGTTTTAATTGCCTCTTGAGCGCCATGCTTCAGGAATACTTGGGTTGCAGTCTTATTCCGCAATATTTTAGATAGTTGTCGAACAGTATTTAAAGGAGCGATTTTAGGGTCTCTCCCATACATCCACTTCGCAAAGTCTGTGAGATCGAATCCAGCCTCTAAAATAGCTGTTTTAATGTTATTCTTTTGCAGTTCAACAAATCCACTAAATCTTCTAACGTCGAAATCACTTTCACAGTCGCAAAGTGGTCGGTAATACATTTCCATATCGGCGTAGGCATCAATACTCTCCATCACTACTTTTTGACTTCCACCACAATAGTCGACCAATCTAGAAAATGGAAACTTTTCAATATTTCTTAAATACGACAGGTATTTAGCTTTAGAGTAAGCATCCCACTGCCGAGGACCGATTAGATGGGCTTGAAGGCGTATAGCATCGATTTCTTCTTCTGTAAGATCGGCATAGATAATTGAAGGAATCTTGTCCCAGTTGCCAGAGACTTTTTGCTCCAGAAATGAGCGGTAAAGGCAGAGTCTGGTATTGCCTTCAATGCAGATCATTTCCCCGGTTTGTGACTGGTTAATAAGAATTGGCTGTATAATGCCACAGTGGGTTAGAATAGAGTTTTTAAGTTTATTAAACGTTGTCCCTCCCTGGCTCTCTTTATCATCAGAACCAACACCTAAAGCTAAGTGAATCTGTTCAGGCGTAGGCTCCCCTTCATACATTTCAAGCCACAGCTTAATTCTTGGATTTGATTTATCGAGGATTACCTGATTTACGTCAACTTGTTCGTGTCTTCCCTGTTTCATATTGTAATCCGTGTTAATTATTCAATAACGTCATCAGCGAGAACTTGCATAATATTTAAATATGTAGCGTTTTTATTTTTAAAAAGCTTTTGCATTGAGGTTATATGCGATTTGCTTATGCTTGAATGTGCATTGGTAGTGATAAAGCGTGATGCTTTAATCCAATGATAGGCATACCCATTCAGTTGGTTCTGTTGACCGGATCTGTTCAGTCTTTCCTGATTTCTCTGTGATGACATGGTCCTGCAACATTTTGATACTTTTTTTGCAAATGGACCGAGATGATTTAAGAGATTTGCAAAGTGAGTGTTTTGCTCTAAGTCATCTCTTCTTCCATTCGGGACAAGTCTCTGCGAAACGATATGGCATTCGCCGACACACCATGAATTAAATCGCTTCTCTTGGAATATGCTGTCCAATACGCGTTCATCGCCGACCTGAATGTTTCCTGCCCTTATTCGCAATCCTTTAACACCTGTTTTCTCCGGTATGGCCCCTAAGTAGTCGCTATGGAGAATCCAACCCACAGCATCGATATCCCCTAAAACTCCATTTACTTGAAACACTTCCAATTCAGTAAATGTTCCAAATACATTTGTCCTAGCTTCGAACTTATCCGAAAAAAGCCTATTCAGCGCTTTTCCGTTTACCTGAATATTATAAGACTTATAAATATGATATTCATTTAAAAAAGAAACTATAGAATCGCTGAAGGAAAACTCATTTTTAAATGGAACAGGGCCAATTTGCGATATATAGTCCGAAACCGCATCTTCATTCAATAAAATGTCATTTTTAAGTCTAACAACACTTCGCATCTCGATTTCAAGATGCGGGCGCAAAAAAGAATTCATTGAGAAAAATATTTTAAAACATAT
>JBAXOJ010000201.1:0-2436 GCA_037133315.1 Clostridia bacterium | reverse complement strand
GACTCCACTGCAAAAAGTATGCGACAAAACTCGTCGGAATTGCACCCTCCTCGATTCGCGGATTCTTTAATATAATAAGAGCAACCCACAGTAATACGAGGAAACCATGTTCAAAGAGAATTTCGGCCATTTGCAAATACCGCTGACGAGCAATATAGACGAATTACCGGAGAAGCTGCGCAAACGTTTGGAGCGTTCCTGGGCAGGCGTTTTCTACAAAGAAGTTTACTGCAAAATCGATGAATCGCCATTTGCGGTACTGTATGCAGATTGTGGATCAAGGCCCAATGTGCCGGTCAACATGTTAATAGCGCTAGAATTTCTTAAAGCGGGCAATGGTTGGACAGATGAAGAACTATTCGATAATTTTAGCTACAACATTCAGGTACGTTATGCCTTGGGCTATCGGCAGTTAGGCGAAGGCGACTTTGATCTGCGCACTTTGTATTATTTTCGCGAACGGGTTAGCCAATATATGCAGGAAACGGGTGTAAACCTGCTGGATCTGGCTTTCGAGAAAATTACTGACACACAACTCAAGGCTTTTCAGATCAAGACTGGCAAACAGCGAATGGATAGTGTCCAAGTGTCGAGCAACATCCGCCAGATGGGCCGGGTGCAATTGTTGGTCGAAGTGTTGCAAAGGGTAGACCGTATACTCAGTGAAATTGATAAGGTTCACTATTCTGAAGCCTTTGCACCATATCTGAAGGGACACTCCGGACATTACGTATATCGCATGAAAGGCCAAGAATTCAGCCCACATTTGGAACGCATCGGCGCATTCATGCAGCAATTGTTAGCTGAACTAAAGCCTGCTTATGGTAGTCAAGTTGTGTATCAGGTACTGGAACGCGTATTCAGCGAGCATTTCAAGATCGAACAAACCAAAGTCAGCGCGAAACCAAACACAGAGTTGACATCTTCATGTATGCAGTCACCTGACGATCTGGAAGCGACTTATCGGGAGAAACGCGGAGTAGGTTACCAAGGTTATGTTGCCAATCTGACCGAAACCTGTGACCCAGAGAACAAACTGCAACTGATTACAAAAGTACAACTTGCTCCGAACAATACTGATGATGATCAAATGTTAGCCGAAGCGCTTCCGAACTTGAAGGAACGAACTGAATTGTACGAAATGAACACGGATGGTGGTTATGGCGGCCGCAAATCTGATCCGCTGTTGGCCGAATTAAATGTGGAACTGATGCAGAGCGCAATTCGCGGACGTACCCCAGATCCGGAAAAACCTCAACTGGCTGATTTTGACATCCAGCTTGGCGAAGGCAGCAAACCAAAACAAGTTACTTGTCCCGGAGGGCAGAAAGTTTCGGTACGCCCCAGTTCTCAGCAGAAAAGTTATGTGGCTTGCTTTGAATTGCCACAATGTCAGGAGTGTCCTTTGTTCCAGGCAGGTAAGTGTCTGGCCCAGGCAGGCAAACAAAATGATAAACGCTTACGGTTGCGCTTCACCCTGGCTGATGCGCAGGCTTCACAACGACGACGGCGTAGCAACGAGAGCAAGCGGAAAATCGGCAACATACGTGCTGCCGTGGAAGCTACTGTGCGCAGTGTAAAATTGCCCTTCCCGGAAGCACAATTGCCAGTACGAGGCCAATTCAGAGTAACTTGCATGCTGATTGGTTCCGCCGCCATCGCCAACGTGAGGCGTATTCAACGCTACCTGCAAGCCAGGTTGCAAGAAGAAATGCGACAAAATAAAGTCCAAGACTCGCAAGAATGCGCCTCGGATACGCTTGTGCCTTCTTTTTTGGAGTCTGCGCGAACATTTATTACTCGGTTTTTAAGGTTCAGGTCAGTTTTGAGCCAAAACTTTGTCGGTTAAAACCGACTTTTTGCAGTGGAGTCATCTTTGAAATGCTTTTTTGCGGTTAAAGAGCGGGTGTTAAAACTATGGCACAGAGCGTTTTCTGGCGTATTTTGATTTCTTTGGATTGCGATGTTAAACCACATCTTACTTCAAAATTAATTTTCGCTTGTCATTTTTTTTCTGGAAAATTACCAGGGGGCGATCAAAAAACCAGGTAAGGCAGTCACAAAGACTGGCACAAAATAGGACTTCCTAATATCAATGGATTTTAGTGCAATCTGAATGCCGGGGACAAACATCACAATTGCAATCACCCCGGCACCAAGTAAACCCAAGAATTAAGGAAAACTGCCATCCAGTGATGAGCTGGCGAAGAAATCTAAAAGTTTGCGGCATTTAACAGTCATTACTTAGCATTATACAAATGGCAGATGTCTTTTCAAACAATTACGCTCCCAGAAAATCGGGAGCGTAATTGTTTGTGAAATTCTGAAGCGGAATGCCCCCATATCTGGGGATAACTAGCCTTGCCGACACCAAATATTGTTGTCGCTTGAGATTACATCGCCAAGGCAATATTCGGATTTGAGATGGCAGTGGCG
>JBAXOJ010000200.1:0-2453 GCA_037133315.1 Clostridia bacterium | reverse complement strand
AATCTCACGCCGAAATTCTTGAAAAAAGGAATGTGTGACTTTGCAGACTGGACCAATGGCTATTCCATTGAAGTGAAAGAAGGTAAAGACCTGTTTTGTGCGGGAGACCAGTTATACATTGAAGGCATTTCTTACTATGTGGTGCTTGAAAAAGGGGTTTCGGAGTTTTACCGGTGGGGGCACCACGGCGTGAATTATAAATTCCCTGCTTTTGAAGCGACGTTGGATTACATCGATCATCCATATATCGCATTGAATCAGCCCAAAAAAATGAGGCTGAACATAAAGGACTCGAATAAAAAACTTGGTGACCACAATCAAAAATGGGTCACTGTAAAATGGTACACACCCGAGGGGGTTAAAGTTTCACCAAATACCGAATGTTGTGCATTTATCCAAACACTTTATAAGAGCGAAGTAAATATCGATTTTGAAGTGCTGTGCGAAAAAAGTCAAGGTGGAAAGGTTGAATTGATCATTGATATTTCTGTCAATGGACGACATTCAAACGGTCAAATCAAGGTGGTGCTGATATCTTCTCCGCAGGGAGGAACCACATGATTGCTTTAGATATAAAAGCAAATTGGATTTGGCAAAAAGACAACACAGTCCCGAATGATATTGTAGTCTTTAGAAAAACATTTACTACATCGGACCTTCCGGAAGAAGCAATTGCCTATATTTCAGTTGACACAAAATACTGGCTTTCGATTAATACGCAGAAAGTTGTATGTGAGGGCGGATTGTTTCGGGAAAGTCTCCCGGGATGTGGTTATGCGGATAAAATTGAGATTGCTGAGTTCCTCCAACCTGGAGAAAATGTGATTGAGGTGTTGTGTTGGTATTATGGGAATCAAGGCCGAAATAACATGGATAGCGGTCAGGCCGGGCTTTTGTTTCAGTGCGAAAAGTTGGACATTTACAGTGACGAAAGTTTCCTTTGTCAAAGACATCCGGCCTATTATACCCCTGGCGATCCGAAACCATCTTATCTGTATGGCGGAGATAACCTAGGCTTCGACGCCAACGTTGCAGATGGAACTTTTGAAAACGCGCAAATATTTGACAGCGCGACCTGGGGCGAAGTATATGAAAGACCAATTCCTCAAATGAAGTTTTATGACGCGAAAGAATGTCTAGACGTTCAACGCAATGGACAAGAGTTGACCTGCAAGCTTCCATACGCAATGCAATTTGTGCCTCTGCTCGAATGTTTAGCCGCAGGCGGTGAAATAATTGATATTCGCTCAGATCGATACGTCGTGAACGGTGGACCAGGAGATGAATACAACCAGTATAACAGTCATCGAATTGAATATATTTGCAAACCGGGGCTCAATCAGTTTGAAAGTATAGAGTATTTATTTGGAGAAAAGATCGTTGTGAGTGTCAGCGCACCTTTGGAGAAGCTCAATATCAGCTATCGCGAAACTGGTTACGATACGGAGATTACGGGGCAGTTTCATTGTGATTGCGAGATTGTCAACAAACTCATTCTGAAAGCAGCGCGGACGTTAAAAGTATGCATGCGTGATAACTTTATGGATTGTCCGGACAGGGAGAGAGGGCAGTGGATCGGAGATGTTTCCGTGCAGGTGCCGCAGGCGTTTTTTGTGTTAGATCAAAAGGCGGTTTTGTTAATCAAGAAAGCGATCTTTGATTTTATCAATTTGCGGGATGGCGATGTCTTAAAAGGGAATGTGCCGGGGCCTTGCGCAGCGGAGCTACCATCGCAGAGTCTGAATGCAATTAGTGAGTGGGGAATGATTGCGCAATACTATAAATATACTGGGGACAAAGAAGTTTTGGAACTTGCGTTTGAGCCGTGTATTCGGTATCTTCAACTTTGGAAACTGCAAGAGGATGGACTTATTGTTACGCGCGCGGGTGATTGGAACTGGTTTGATCACTTATATAATGCAGACGAAAAGGTTCTAGAAAATGCCTGGTATTATTCCGCCCTTTGTTTTGCGGAAAAGATGGCTTCGATTCTGGGGAATCACCAATTTGATGATTTTATTGCGTTTCGGAAGAAAAGCATTGAAGGAAATTTTGATCGGTGTTTCTGGAAAGGAAGCTATTACGCAAGTGGTGGTTTTGTGGATGATCGCGCCAACGCTATGGCCGTACTATCTGGACTGTGTAAAAAAGAAAACTTTGAAAAAGTCATGAAAATTCTGGTCAGTGTCTTTAATGCGACGGTGTATATGGAGAATTATGTGCTCATTGCGCTTTGCGAGATGGGGTATATTCATGAAGCATACAAACGAATGGTTTCAAGATATTACAACCTCGCGGTGAACGAAAACTCGACACTTTGGGAGGACTTTTATATTTTGGGTACCAAAAACCATGCTTGGAGCGGCGCGCCAATCACGATTGCGTATCGTTACTTCATGGGGATTGATACAACCGATGCGTTTGAGACATTTACGGTGAACCCTGTGCAAAAT
>JBAXOJ010000199.1:0-2485 GCA_037133315.1 Clostridia bacterium | reverse complement strand
ACCTGGTACTTCACTAATTTTGCAGCAATATTTTCCCAGAAATTTTGTGCAGAATTCGGACACATAGGCTTAATCTCTGCGGATGTGGGGAACTCTGGCATGCACCTCTGCATAGTTGTGCAGATTCCGGGTACATAGTCCCATCTGTCTCCGCGACCACCCCTTAAGCCGTCTCCTCGACCACCCCAGCGAACTGGCTGTTGTATAGATCCGCGTAGAAGCCTGCGTTTGCGATGAGCTGGTTGTGGTTGCCCTGCTCTATGATACTGCCCTGATTCATTACAAGAATAGTTTCAGCCTCGCGAATCGTGGACAGACGATGCGCAATTACAAACGACGTGCGACCCTGCATCAACGTAGCCATAGCCTTCTGAATCAATACCTCGGTTCGAGTATCGACGCTACTGGTCGCCTCGTCCAAAATCAGAATCGCCGGGTTCGCCATTATCGCACGCGCGATGGTGAGCAGCTGCTTCTGGCCTGAAGAGATGTTCGTTGCTTCTTCATTCAGAATTGTGTCGTATCCGTCTGGCAAAGTCCGGATGAAGTGGTGAGCGTACGCAGCTTTAGCCGCTTCCTCAATCTCTTCGTTGGTTGCGTTTGGCTTGCCGTATGCGATGTTTTCGCGAATTGTACCATTAAATAGCCAAGTGTCCTGAAGCACCATTCCAAACATCATATGAAGTTCGGCGCGTTTTAGCTGGGTGATGTCCACGCCGTCCACGGAAATCTTTCCGCCTTGGATTTCATAAAAACGCATCAGCAGGTTCACCAGGGTCGTTTTTCCTGCGCCCGTCGGGCCAACGATAGCAACCGTGTGTCCGGGGCTTACATTCAAGTTGAGGTTCTCAATTAAAGGCACATCCTCGACGTAACGGAATGAGACGTTTTCGAATGCCACTTCGCCCTTTGGATTTTGAAGCACCAAAGCTTCCGGCGCATCTGCAATTTCTTCGTCCTCGTCCATCACTTCAAAAACGCGTTCCGCACAAGCGACTGTAGACTGAATCATGTTTGCGATGTTTGCGGTTTGCACGATTGGCATGGTGAACTGCCTTGAATACTGTATAAACGCAGTGATGTCGCCGATTTTAAGTTGGTTTTGAGTAATCCAGACTCCACCGACGATTGCAATCGCCACGTATCCGACGTTGCTGATGAAGTTCATCAATGGGAACATTATTCCGGAAATGAATTGCGCTTTCCAGCCTGCTCCATAAAGATTCTCATTGATTTTTTCAAATTTGTCTATCGACTTACCTTCCTGACCAAACACCTTCACGATCTTGTGTCCGGAGTACATTTCCTCGACATGTCCGCTCATCAGCCCAATCTCTTTCTGCTGCGCTGCAAAATGCTTTTGCGACTTCTTCGCAATAAACGCTGTCGATACGATGTATAGTGGAAGTGTACCAATTACAATCAAAGTTAGCATTGGGCTAATTGTAAGCATCATAATAATGAATCCAATAATTGTGATAATCGATGTTATAACCTGTGTCAGACTCTGCTGCAAGGTCGTCGATATGGTGTCGATGTCGTTTGTGACACGGCTGAGAATATCTCCGTGCGGATGCATGTCAAAATATTTCAATGGTAATTTATTCAGTTTCAACTCAACCTCTCGGCGCAAATCCTTAGTTGTCTTTTGCGCGACTCCTGACATTACAAGCCCCATTATTAGACTGAAACCTGCGCTAACAAAGTACATCAAAATCAACATCAACGCGATCCATCCGATGTAAGTCAAGTCGATTTTTCCGCCTGTATCCCGGATTGAGTTGAATGCTGAATCGATTTGTTCTTGTGTGAGTTTGATTTTCCCTTGAGAAAACTGGTCGCTCGCTGCTTTGCTCGAAGGCATTTTTTGCCCTAGATCATAGAATTGCCTTGCTACTACCGACTTTTGTGCAGAGTCCGTCACGGTAGACAACATCGGGAGTTTCATAAACGCAATCGCGGAATCAATTGTTTCCGGGTCATACGACTTATCAATTGTGGTATTTCCCTTCATATTGATTTTAGGCATCGTTTTAAACGCCTCAAACAGCTGAATCGTTGTTGACTGCCTATGCGCCGGGTCTGTTATGGAATTTATAGCTTCAATCTTCAATATCTTCTCAATCGCATTAAAAGATTTCGGATCAATCGTCTGTTTGCTTTTCTGGTCCTGTTTCGGCATTTTCTTAAACAGATCAATCAGTGAAAGTGTTGTGGCAAGCCTATCCGCTGGAGCTTTCAATGAATTGATATCTGGAAGTTTCAACAGCTTTTTCAATGTATCCATAGAACTTTTGCTCATTTTCGTGCTCGAAGAACCAGTAGACTTCGTAGTTGAAGGCGGCATGTTCTTGAAAGCATCAATCAACTTTATGACATACGCCAGTTTCTTTTTCGAATCTTTAATCGCATTGATAGAAGGCAGATTTAAAAGCCTTTTATACGAATTCACAGAAGAAGTGGTTAAACTAAAACTACCTTTACT
>JBAXOJ010000198.1:0-2488 GCA_037133315.1 Clostridia bacterium | reverse complement strand
GCAAAAACTTATTGCCAAATAGATAAAAAAATGTTAGATTAGTTATATGATTTTTTAGGAGGAAGCGTTATGAATAAATACAATCCATTCAGAGATTTTAGGGAAGAGACGAAGATGGCGTTTAGCTTGGTACAAAAGCAGGGACCCATCGTAAAGGCAGATTTGGTGCACCTTTCAGGACTTACATTAAGCACATTAAATAGAGTGATGGCACCGATTGAACTTGGGGCACTGGTCATCGATTCTGGTGAAGCCGTGTCCTCTGGCGGACGCAAACCTCATTTTTACGATGTCAACAAGGAAAAACCACTGATATTAGGCGTGGAAATATCTCGCATCGCGGTGCGTGTTGCGCTCATCAATCTCAAAATTGAGGTGCTAGAAAGCGAATCGTTCCCGATGACGACGGCTTGCACCCCTGAATTTGTGGTCTCGAAAGTCAAAGGAATTGCAATCAAACTCGCTGAAAAAGTGAATGTCAGTATGAAAGATATTATTTCGGTCGCAATCGGTACAGCAGGCATTATTGACAGGGAAAAAGGAATGATCATCTCTGCGCCGTTGTTCCCACTGCTTTGGGACAACGTCCCAATCGTCGCACTGTTTGATACCGAATTCGATGCGCAGATTTCTCTCGACAACGGCGCCAACGCTGCGGTTGTAGCAGAATACCTCTTCGGCAGCGGAAAAGACAGCGAACACGTCGCGTATTTCCATGTCGGCATGGGCATCCGTACGGGTGTCATCAACTCTGGAAAACTCATCCGCGCCATTAACGACAAGGACGATGCGTTGGCACACATGATTGTCGATATCGACGGCATGGAATGTACCTGTGGCAACTTTGGTTGCGTCGAAGCAGCATCCTCCATTTCTGCGATCATGAAGCGCTTTATCTCAGAAGTCAAGAAGGGCAGACCTTCTTCAATTACTAAGAGCGTCGAAGACGTCAATATTCAGGATATCTGTGAAGCAGCAGAAAACGGAGACGAACTGGCAAAGAGCATCATCACCGACGCAGGCATCTATTTCGGCACTGGGCTTTCCAATTACATTAGTTTGATGAACCCGCACACCGTGATTTTAAGCGGCCCGCTGGTGAGCTATTCTCCTTTGTTCTTTAGAATATGCACTGGCGTTGCGATGAAAAAATGCTTCGTCGGCGAAGAAAGCACCCTCGTATTCCGCAGGGGTTGCCGCTACAAAGATGACGCAGTTGTGGCCGGAATGGCAGCCATGGTCATTGAAGAATGGATTGAAAGCGGACTCGTCTAATTTCTGGAGGATTTGAAATGGCACCAAACATCATATTGATTACGACGGACCAACAGCGGTTTGATACCATCGCTGCGCTTGGTAACGAGACGATTTACACCCCACACCTTGATTATTTGGTCGACGAGGGCATGACGTTTACGCGTTGTTATTCGTCTGCGCCGATTTGCATGCCAGCGCGCGCCACCATCATGAACGGCCTAGAGGGCTATACTTCAGGCTACACGGGCAACTCTGAGCAAGGCTTTCCACTTTCCAACACCCCAACCTTACCCGAATTGCTGACGCAAAACGGCTATCAAACGCGTGCCCAAGGCAAAATGCATTTTTCTCCGATGCGCAAGAACTACGGCTTCGAACACATGGAATTGCCGATGGAGTTTTACCGTGACATGCACGGCGTCAACACCGGATCCCACATGACACAAAACTTGGCGAAGCAGCATGGCGTTGGCGAAAACGAAACAGAACCAGTCATCTCGATGGTCAATGAAGTGGATACCCTGACGCACTGGACGGTGCGTAGAACCATTGATTTTATTGAAACCAGAGACACCTCCCGACCATTTTTCGTGTGGACGAGTTTCACAAAACCGCATCCGCCGTTTGACCCTTGCGTCAATTATTGGCAACTGTATGCGAACCGCGACATGCCCGCACCAGTGCGTGGCGATTGGGACGGACAAGAAGACAAAGAAGGATTCATGAATCCGACCTATTGTTTGAACCATGCGAGTTCCATGAGCGAGGAAAAACTGAAGGAAGTGAAAAAGGCTTACTATGCCTGCATCACTCAAATTGACTATAACCTGGGTCTGCTCTTTGCGCGGTTGCGCGAGATGGACTTGATGAAGGACACGTGGATCGTCTTTACGGCGGACCATGGCGACATGCAGGGCGATCACCACATGGGTGGCAAGACGACGCATCTGGAAGGTTCGGCGCATGTGCCGTGCATCATCCGTGCACCAGACGAACCTTGGAAACAAAGCCCGCTGTTTGGTTTGAAATGCGACAAACTGGTCCAACTTTCGGACGTGTTTGCGACCATCCTGTCGATTGCTGGGATCGAAATCCCCGCTCAATGCGATGGCGTAAACCTGCTGGATTACATCAACGAGGGCGACGAACGCATCTTTTACGGCAAGAGCGTGGATCAATACTATTGTGTCATTGAGGGCTATACGAAATATTGTTGGACGCGCTTCGGCGG
>JBAXOJ010000197.1:0-2589 GCA_037133315.1 Clostridia bacterium | reverse complement strand
GAGCTTTGTGGTCACTTGTCGGTGTTCGATATTTTGATTGGTACTAATCAAAACGTAGAAAAGAATTACCACGCACATCATCAAAAGGTCAATTTGCACAAAAAAATCCATATCGTTTCCCTTTCCCATTTTTCATCCGTTATGATGATTTTACTCTGCTTTCAATTCGTTTACAATACACCTTGAAAAAACCATGAAAAAACGGTATGATTTAATCAATTCAAAGAAGGAGGTTTCAATTATGGAAATTTACGTATTGTTAGGCGTATTGGCGCTGATTATCATCATTGGTATATGGTTTGCAGCGAGTTACAACGGCTTTGTTACTATTAAAAACCGCGTAGAAGAGGCATTTGCAACGATGGATGTGTTTTTGAAAAAAAGGTACGATTTAATCCCAAACCTAGTCGAGACAGTCAAAGGGTATGCTTCGCACGAAGCCGAAACATTGAATCGTGTGGTACAGGCAAGAAATATGGCCAGCGGTGCCGCTACCATTGAAGACAAGCAAAGACTAGAAGGCGATTTTGCCAACACACTGAAATCACTCTTTGCGGTCGTTGAGAATTATCCGAATCTAAAGGCCGACCAGCAGTTTTTAAACCTGCAAGATCAATTAACAGGCATCGAAGGTGAAATTGCGAACGCAAGAAAGTACTACAATGCGGTCGTGAAAACGTTTAACACGATGTGTGAAACGTTCCCTTCTGTAATCATCGCAGGTGTTTTCGGATTTAAAGCAAAACCATACTTTGAAGTGGATGAAGAATCAGAACGCAAAAACGTAAAAGTTTCTTTTTGAGGTGACGATATGTTACGACGATTCATTGGCTCCGTTTTTTTGGTCATTATTTTGTGCACCTTCGTTTTCTCGTTGCAAGTCAACGCCGAAAACCAATATTTTGAAATTAACAATTATAAAGTGAAAATTATTGTGGGGCTAGATAATAGTTACACTGTGACCGAGTCTTTAGACATCAATTATACGAAACGATACACCCGCCATGGATTCCAGCGGTATATCCCGTTGCGCAATGCGCAAACAGGTGGACTTGTTGAAATTACGAATATTCAAGTTACGGGAGATCCATTTACCGTGTCTGACGTTTCAAGTAATCGCGTGATCAAAATCGCCGATATGAATACATTCGTCTACGGTTTAAAGCACTATGATATTTCATACAAATTTAGCCCCGGCAAGGATCCTGACCCCAATGCGGACCAGCTTTCCTTTAATGTGATTCCCTATGGCTTTGATGTCATGATTCAAAATGCCACGGTGGAAATTACGATGCCAAAAGAATTCGACGGAAATCAAATCAAACTTTATTCGGGCGATTTCGGCACGGAGAAAAACTTCCTTGGCATCAAACCTACCCTCAATGGCAACAAGATTCTATTGCAATCGCATGCACCGTTTGGTCCGAGTCAAGGCATTACGATTCAAGCGCCACTCCCAGAAGGGTATTTTACGGATGCGACCTATCCACTTGCCTATCTAATCGTTCTCTTCATCCCGCTGATTGCCATCCCATTGTTTTTACTGGCACTGTTGCTTTGGAAGAAATATGGAAAGGATGACGAAGTCATACCCGTCATCGGCTTTGCTCCGCCACGCGGTTACAATCCTGCTGAAATTGGCTATCTTGTCGATCAGATGGTGGACAACGAAGACATCGCTGCACTCACTATTTATTGGGCATCGCACGGAC
This sequence comes from Clostridia bacterium, assembly GCA_037133315.1. Taxonomy (GTDB): domain Bacteria; phylum Bacillota; class Clostridia; order JBAXOJ01; family JBAXOJ01; genus JBAXOJ01. Next base: position 877 of record JBAXOJ010000197.1, on the reverse strand, counting down.
ATCTCTCCATAGAAGAAATCGGGAAATCCTATGTCTTGCATTGGATGAGTCCGTTGGACGACAAACACAAACCATATGAAGTAAAAGGGTTTGATGCCATGTTTGCCTTGGGCACGGGCACGACCGTCACCAAGGAAGATCTTGAAAACAAATACTACACCACCGCAACTGACATGAAGGCGAAAGTGCCACTTTACTATGAGGATGTGCAACCTGCACTTTACGAACCTTCGAGTTCCAAAGCTTCAGGCTTTTCGGTCTTTATGGCATTTCTCGTCCATGCGATTTTTCTCATATTCCCAGTCATGTATTATTGGGGTGACAAGGGGAGCCTCATCGTCGCCGGCATCTCTGTGTTCTTATTCATCAGTCAGGTCGTGGCATTAACTTTGTTTAGCAAATTACAATTTAAGATAAAGACCGTTGGTAAAACACTTGGCATCATCGGCATCGCGGCGCTCAGTCTCGTATTTATTCTTGCTAATAACATTTACAACTATCTTGACGGTGTCGCTATATGGCCAGGCTTTCAGCTCTTGGTAATGAACCTCACCACAATTGGACTTATTTTCATGTCCATCCTCATCAAAAAGCGCTCCAAATTCCTGCAAGATATTTTGCAAGAAATCCTTGGATTCAAACAATTCCTTGAGACTGCAGAAAAAGAGCGCATCGAAATGCTTGTGAAAGATAATCCCAAATATTTCTTTGATATTCTGCCATACACAATTGTCTTAGGAGTCACGGATGTGTGGGGTAAAAAGTTCAATGACATCGTCAAAGAGCCACCTGACTGGTATCAGAACCGCAACGGTGATCTGTTTGTACCAAGCATGTTTGCCTTATCTATGATGAATTATAACCACAGCATGAGTGC
>JBAXOJ010000196.1:0-2590 GCA_037133315.1 Clostridia bacterium | reverse complement strand
GTCTTCGCTAAATAATAGCCAGGCATCATGGAATTGACGCAAATCACGTCATCGCCAAACAGTTTTTTCACTTCTCTTTTAAAATCTTTACCGCATGTCAGGCCATTGATAAGTGCAGGATGCGTATGAATGACAAAGCGTTGTGGCAACAAATCATGCAGTGACGTCTCGACGCTTGGCCGTTTATTCTGTTCACCCTTCGCACGCGCCTCCATAAGGTCGACCAGCACTTCGCGTTCGCGCTGCGCGACATCTTCCGAATAGTTCTTTTCCCACATGGCTTTGAGCGCCACGCGGTCCATTTTCACAAATCCGTCCTCCGTAATGGTTTTCAACGTCGTGCCTGAGCCTTTGACATAAAGGACGTGCGCATCTTTCATCGAGGTGTTGCCGCCTCCCGCCAACACAAAGTCGCTATTCGCGCCATAAAAATTTGAAATTTCAACTAATTGCTTGATATCCATGGTTCATCTCCTATGCAATCGGCTTTGCGTTTGCTAATAAATATTGTTCTGCTTCATAGCTCCAAAGTCCCTTGTGGCGCTTTGTAATTTCTGCAAGCGTCCCAAAAAACGGGTCCGTCTCCCCAAGTGTGGCAAAGTCATTGATGGCTGTCAAAGGCAAAGAAATGTGTGTGTACATGAGCTTCTTACCGCCTGGAATTTTCGGTAGGTTCAGCGTCGTCTCAATGACGGCATCCATGCCACCGACATGCGTAATCATAACGGAAGGATCGATTTTTCCTTCTGCCATCATTTTCAGCGATTCTTTCATATCATCGGTATTTCCACCGCTCGTGCCCACGACATGCGTGGCTGCGTAGTGCACATTGTAAAAGTTGAATTCCGCCGAAAATTCTGGGTTCGTCGGACCGGCGAAGAAATTCAAGCAACCATCTTTCGCAAGAATTTTGTCTCCCTGCTCCACGATTGGCTTCACTGGCGCAAACACCAAGACATCATTGAATCCATTGCCATCGGTCAGGCTCATCAAATACGCGACGGGGTCTTCGTGTTGTGCTGTATTGATATATAGAAGTTTCACGCCGTTCTTCGCCGCTTCTTCCACGGTCAGAATCTCGGCCGCACGCGCGAGTCTTGCGTCATCAATATCCGTAACCACAACGAGTCCCGGTTTCCGATCACAGTGAATCGCGTAGTCAATCGCACCCAATCCCATCGGACCCGCGCCTGCTAGGATGGCCAGCGTGCCGCCTTCCACAATCCCCATCTCGTGCACGTAACTGCCTTGCGTCGTGTGATAGTTTGCGTGATATGTCCCAACGATACAAGACATCGGCTCTGATAACGAACCACTAAAATACGCGTCGCCATCATACGCAAGCAGACAGTCCATTTCCATCACTTCTTTCGGAATGATGATGTAAGTCGCATCTCCTCCAATATAATGAAAGGAATAGCCCGGCGCTTCTAAACTGCCCTTATAGTTCAAAGCCGGTTGAATTGAAAATTTCTGTCCTGCATGAAATTGGTTCGCCCATTGCGCACCGACTTCAATCAGTTCGCCGCAAAATTCATGGCCGATGATGACCGGATTGACCGCAATATCATCTGGCACACGCTTGTGATCCGACCCCTGATAGGCTGCCTTATAGGAAGACATACACAAACTATCAGAAATCACCTTCGCTAAAATCTCATTGTCCTTAATAGGTGGAAGTTCAAATGTCTCAAGTCTTAAATCGTTTTTGCCATAGAGGCGAACAGCTGTTGTTTTCATGTTTTCAATCTCCTTTATTTTTTATACAAATGCTACTTTCAAACCTTTTTCTATAATCCTGCAAATGACGTCGTTGTCTTTCTCGCTGTCCGTAATCAACAGCGTGGCGCGCGAGACAGGTGCGACAATATTGAGACGCGTTCTGCCAAGTTTCGTCTTATCTGAAAGCACGATGACTTCATTCGAATTATCACACATAATTTTTTTGATAAATGCTTCTTCTGCATTTCTTTCTAAGATGCCGATTTCAGGCACAATCCCGTTACAGGACAAAAAACACTTCGTCGCCGCATAGGTTCCTGCGATGGTCTCGTTGTTCTTCCCTACAAAAGATTTATTAATCGCGTTGAAGGTACCACCAATACACACCGTCTGAATTTTTTCATTCCCGATGAGTTCATTGATAATCCGCAAAGAATTTGTAATCACCGTGATATCCTTCATATTCTTGATCTCGCGCGCTAAAAAATAGACCGTCGTGCTTGCATCGAAAAATAAAATATCGCCCGCTTGAATCTGCTTTGCGGCTTCTTTGGCGATTGCCATTTTTCCTTCCTTATTTAATGTCTCACGAATCTCCGATGACAAATTGACCAGACTATCGTCAAACAACACAGCGCCACCATGGGTGCGCACAATGAATCCGGCCTTTTCGAGTTTTTGTAAGTCTCGTCGAATGGTTTCTTCCGTCACGCAAAACAAGGCCGCGAGTTCATTTACAACTGCGCTGCCTTTTTGTTTCATCTGATCTATAATGGCTTTCTGACGTTCTGCTGAAAGCATAGCGACCTCCGTTTTGTTTCTGCCCGTTTCTGTGGGTTTCTGTTGTTTTTTAATTATATCACCACAG
>JBAXOJ010000195.1:0-2593 GCA_037133315.1 Clostridia bacterium | reverse complement strand
TCCACTCTAAAAAAACGGGAAATCCTCCCAAAAACTGGGATTTTCGTTCAAAATTAGTGAAATTTTCTGTTTTTCGAGCGAAAAACTCGTCATTTACGCGCACTTTTGACGCTGACTTGGAATATTAATGCGCCCACAGAAAAAGGTGATAACGCGTTATCCACAAAAATCTATATGGGAACAATAGTATAGATATTTCCCATTTATTGGAATCTATGATATAATCAAAATTACAAATATTGTAAACCGCATCGCGTTTACAGAATTGGAGGTCGATTATGAAGGAAAAGAAGGTACTGCAAGACCATGTGTTACTATTTTTGCAAGGATGCCTGGCATTTCAAGAAAAACTTTTGAAACGCATTCAGGCTGACTTGAAAGGAATGCCCACGGGTTCCATTTGCAGAAAGCAGGTCAAGAGCAAAACCTATTACTACCAGTATACAAAGGACAAAAACGGAATTAAAAATCAGCGGTATCTCAAGGCAGCGGAGACAGGGTTGACGCAGGCGCTCATCAAAAAGCATTGCATCAAAAAATGTGAGGTATCGCTGCGCAACAACATTCCGCTTCTGAAGGGCGCGATTCAAAAATATCGACCAGTCCTGGTCGATTTCCAACAAGACATGCTTTGGGTGCTGGAGGAGTGGTTGTTGGCGAAAGACGAGAACATCGCGCAATGGAAGGCGGAACCATTTCAAAGCCTGCAAACATATGAAGAGTACAAGACGCACACAACGGCGCTTGGCGAGCGCATGCGTTCGAAGTCCGAAGTCATTCTCGCCGGCATCTTGGAAGCCAACGGCATCCCCTATCGCTATGAAGCGGCGCTGGTTTTGGGGACCAAAACCTACTATCCTGATTTTACGATTTTGTGCCCGACTACGGGACGGCTGATTTACTGGGAGCATTTCGGGATGATGAGCGAAGCAAAGTATAAAGAAAGCGCCGAGAAAAAGATGCAGGCCTACATTAAAAGTGGCATTTATCCATACGAAAATTTGATCTTCACCTTCGATCAGGACGACCAATCCATCGACGCGACCGACATTCAAAACCGGATTGACTTGATTGTGTTGAAATGACGTGATTTCGCGGTTTGACTTGCCATGGCTGATTCTGAAGTGTTATAATCAATCCAGAAAGCAAAATGAAAGAAGGCAATTATGGAAAGTAGTTTCAAAGATTTACAAGTATCCCCGCCCATTCTAAAGGCATTGGACGAAATGGGTTTCGAACTGGCGACGATGGTTCAAACCAAGGTAATCCCTCATATTCTCAACCACGAAGATTTAATAGTCATATCCAAAACGGGCAGCGGCAAGACGGCAGCCTTTGGCGTGCCAATGCTCCAGATCACCGATCCGGTAACATCTGCGCCACAAGGATTGATTCTGACGCCAACCCGCGAGCTCGCCGTCCAAGTTGACAGCGACCTGAAGCTGATGGCAAAGTACCTCGAACACAGTTCCGTTGCCGTTTACGGCCAACACAACATCCGCGCTGAAGTGGCCGATTTGAAAAAGGGGCCTTCGATTGTTACGGGCACGCCCGGCCGTGTGTTTGATCACATCCGCCAAGGGAATTTTTCGACCAAGTCAATCCGTTTTCTCGTGTTGGACGAAGCCGACCGCATGCTGGATATGGGCTTCATCGATCAGGTGGTGCGCATCATGAAGACGTTGCCGCGCGATCGCGTGACCCTGCTCTTTTCCGCGACTATTCCGCCCGAGATACGCAACATCTGCCGCTCCTACATGAAGACGCCCGCGACCATTGAAATCGAGTCGCAAACCAAGACGGTGGACATCATCGAGCAACTGTATTATCGCGTCGAGCGCAACGAAAAACGCACCCAACTCGCGCGTCTCCTCCTCATCGAACAGCCGGAGAGCTGCATGATTTTCTGCAACACCCGCGCCGCGGTCGATCGCGTGCAGGATTATCTGGCGCACAAGGGGTACTCTTCGCAGGCGTTGCACGGCGAAATCGCGCAGGCGAGCCGCATGAAGACCATTCAGCAGTTCAAGAAGGGCGAATTCCACATCCTCGTCGCGACGGACGTGGCCTCGCGCGGGCTGCATGTCGACGACCTGTCGCTGGTCATCAACTTCGACGTCCCAAATGAAAAAAGCAACTACGTGCATCGCATCGGTCGCACCGGCCGTGCCGGAAACGGGGGTCGCGCCATTACGTTGGCATCTGGCGATGACATTATGAGTCTATATGAAATTGAAGAATACATCGGCGCGATGATTGAGGAAGTCGATCTGCCTTCGGACGACGTTTATCAGGAACGCAAAGCGAACGCCACGGCGTGGATTGCGGCAAACGCCAGCACGACGCCGTATCGGCCAACCGCGCAACCGCGCGCTACAACGGGCGCACGAAGCGGTGGCTCAAGCGGCGGCGCTGGCGGCGCAGGCGGCGGCGGGCGCGGCGGCGCACGTGGCGGTGCAAGATCTGGCGCGCGACCAAGTGGATCCGCGCGACCAAGCGCAAAGCCTGCCGCACACGACGAAGCACGCCCCGCAAGACCCGCGACCCCGAGACCTGCAACCCCAAGACCCGCAGCGCCCGCCGCGAGCAAGCC
>JBAXOJ010000194.1:0-2597 GCA_037133315.1 Clostridia bacterium | reverse complement strand
GTAATTTCAAACTCGACCACCGTTTCATTGAGCCCCAATGCCTCTTTTGCATCCATTCCAGGCACCAACGTCACGCCGTCTTCCGTCACTTCAGGTAAAATATAAATGCCGTTTTCGGTCGCCTCCGGGCAATCATCCAACGTCAAATTCAATTCCGCAATCGAGCAAAGCATGCCGTTTGATTCCACGCCACGCAGTTTGCCTTTCTTTATGTTTATGCCCCCAGGCAACGTAGCACCACTTAAAGCAACTGGAATCGTTGCGCCAGCGAACACGTTTTGGGCACCCGTCACGATTTGAATCACTTCTTCCTCGCCCACGTCCACCTGCGTCACCAGCAACTTATCCGCATCCGGATGCGCGCCAATTTCAATAATCTTGCCAATCACCACATTCGTGATTTCCGCGCCCATTTCCTCGACAGTCTCCACCTTCGATCCCGACATGGTCATCTTGTGGAGATAGGTTTTCAAATCAACATCCACATCTACAAACTCTTTGAGCCAACGCATTGGTGTTTTCATTTTGATCCCCTCCCCACTAAAATTGATTCAGAAAACGAATGTCGTTTTCGAACAAAAGCCTAATATCGTCAATCCCGAAACGCCCCATGGCGGTGCGATCCACACCAATCCCAAACGCAAAGCCGCTGTAAATCTCTGGGTCAATCCCGCAGTTCTCCAGCACCTTAGGGTGCACCATGCCGCATCCCAGGATTTCGATCCACCCCTCTTGCTTGCACACGCGGCAACCTACCCCACCGCAAACCCAGCACGTCACGTCTACCTCAGCACTTGGCTCGGTGTATGGGAAATGATGCGGGCGGAGTCTGATATTGGTATTTTCTCCGAAAATGTTTTTGACAAAAAGTTTCAACGTGCCAATCAAGTCCCCCATCGTCACGCCCTTGTCCACCACGAGCCCCTCGAGCTGGTGAAAGATTGGCGAATGGGTTGCGTCAATTTCGTCGGAACGGTAAATCCGCCCCGGGCAGATGATTTTAATCGGCGGCTTCTGCGTCTCCATCGTGCGAATCTGCACGGAAGATGTTTGCGTGCGCAAAATGACCGTCTCGTCTATGTAGAATGTGTCCTGCGTATCTCTCGCCGGATGGTGTTTTGGCATATTCAACGCTTCGAAATTATAATAATCGAGTTCCACCTCGGGCCCCTCCGCGATCTCATAGCCCATCCCGATGAAAATGCTCTTCATCTCGTCCAGCACCATGGTCAACGGGTGTTTGTGCCCAAGTTTGATTTGCGTGCCCGGCATCGTCACGTCAATTTTCTCATTGCCCAGTGCCGCCGCGCGCTCCGCTGCTTTCAGGACTTCGTTCGCCTTTTCAATGGCGTCCTCTACGTAGGCCCTGACCTCGTTCGCCAGCTGCCCGATGAGCGGTCTTTCCTCCGCGGACAACGCACCCATGCCTCTCAGCACCGCCGTCAAGTCGCCTTTTTTGCCGAGAAACTGAATCCTGATTTCTTCGATCGCCGCAACCGAATTCGCTTGCGCCAACGCGTCGCTTGCGTTCTGACGGATCTGCATTAATTGCTCACGCATTTCTGAACCCTCCAAATGACTCTTTCGCGATTACGCTTTCGTAAAACGCAATAAAAAATATACCATACTATGCGCGAAGTTTCAATCATTAATGGGCAAAGGACAAAAGGTAAGTGCATGCCGCTGGCGCAAAACACCCCTTACACAGTAAGGGTGCCAAATCGATACCACTTTTTGCAGTAAGGACGCCAAATCGGTACCACCCCTATAGCAAAAGCCAAAAATCAAGAGCAAGAAGGTAAGTGCAACGCTTCGAATCACAACTAAACATCATATTTCAAAAGTATAGTTGTGATTCAAAAGAGCAAAAGCGAAAGAATGGTGAAATAGTGGTACCGATTCGGCTCCCTTACTGTGTTTTGAGCAGTAAGGGAGGCAAATCGATACCACTTCGCGCCCTCGGGCACTCGTGCGCCAGCGGCATGCACTTACCTTCTCGCTTTTAAGCACTTGGGCCAGCGGCATGCACTTACCTTCTCGCTTTTTAACAAAATATCGATGATTTAAAATTTCCTTGTATAATATCATGGTCCGATTTATCGTTTCTCGTTAAATCGGAACGCGTTTTAACAAAAAACTGCACCTAAGCAAAATCCTTGTATAAAAAATCGCCTAAAAGACAAGAATTTTATACAAGGATTTTTTATTTTTAGCTTTTTTGTTAAAAACTCATACTTTTGCCGAACGAGGCGCTTGAAATGGGTAATTTTTATACAAGGAATTTAAAATGAGCATGAATTTTGTTAAAGCAGCGTGATCTCCAGCCCCAGTTTCTTGGCGTGCCCCTTGAGCAGTTCGTATTCGTAGGCCGTCACGATGGAGACGACGGTGCCGTCGTTGCCGTTGCGGCCGGTGCGCCCGGCGCGGTGCAGGTAGTCCTGGGCGTTTTCGGACATGGTCATGTTGAAGATGTGCGTGATGCCATCAATCTGGAGGCCACGCGCAGCGAGGTCGGAAGCGATGAGGTTGTCGACCTTGCCGTTGCGAAAATCGTCCATGGTCTTTTTGCGGTCGAATTTGCGGTTGGTGCCATGCAG
>JBAXOJ010000193.1:0-2628 GCA_037133315.1 Clostridia bacterium | reverse complement strand
CGCTGGAGCGGTAGGGGATGCGTTCCAACGCTGGAGCGTAGGAACGATAAAAAATTTCATCATTCGTAACAAAGATAAATATGAAAATGGTTGATAGTACGTATGGAACGGTTTTAAAATGAAGTTTATAAAACTGCATCTTTTGTTTTTATCATCACAAATATTTTTATGGCCACGTCAATCAACTCCACTCTACGCCCATCAGTTTCCATAGCTGACTTGGCATCCATGCGAACACACGCACATGATGTTGTTACTCAAAATCGTGCTGCTGCTGCATCTCCATATACCAATAAAGTGCCACCACAATTCAATTCGTCACAATTGGCTGAACTATGTGGCATTGATAGAAACAAGCTCGAACATCGCCGTCGAAAAGGTGGATTACCAGACGGTATCGAAGATGCACGTCGCCGTCTTTTCTCTCTTCAGGAATCCCAAACTTGGGTATCAGAATACCGAAAAGAAAAATTGAAGCGCTCTTATGTTCTTGATGGAGCATTGCCAAAAGCAGTCGTGGTCACTGTTGGCAATTTCAAGGGCGGTGTCGGGAAAAGTACAACATCTGCCACGCTTGCCCAAGGTTTAAGTCTTCGTGGTCATCGCGTGTTGATTATTGATACTGATCCGCAAGGTAGTCTTACTTCTTTGATGGGGGTTGCCCCTGAAACTCTTGAGGATGCTGACACTGTTTTGACGGTTTGTTCTGGTGATGCCGTATCGTTGACGGACGCGATCCGACCCACTTACTGGTCAAATATTCATCTGATTGGTGCTGCCCCCAGGATTTCCGGCGCCCAATTCCATTTGCCAGCAAGAGCAAAAAATGGTGAAATTCAATTTTGGAACGCAATTTCCAATGGCTTGGATGACGATATTCGAGACTTCTACGATGTTGTGATCATTGATACTCCACCGGCACTTGATTATTTAACGATCAATGCCTTCCATGCTGCAGATATTCTTCTTGTCCCTTTGCCACCATCTGCTATGGATTTTGTTTCATCTACGCAATTTTGGGATTTATTTGTTGACCTCAATGAAGAATTTGCAGAATATGGTATGGTCAAGGAATATAGTTTTGTCAATGTTTTACTTTCACGAGTTGATACCAACGATACAGCAGCAGCACTCGTTAGAGAATGGATTAGTGATGCTTATGGGAAATATGTATTGCCAGTAGAGATACCATCCACTGCTGCGTCAAAAACAGCAGCCGCTGAATTTGGAACTATTTATGACAAAACTGTAGCTCAGCAATCGGTACGCACTTATCGCAGAGCCTATGATGCTTATGAGCGTTTAGTTGAAATTATTGAGGATCAGTTGCATCGTATTTGGCAAACGAATGGTGTCAATAAAAGAGGTGAAAAATGAGTAAACTGTCAGATAAATTTGCAGCAGCAAAATTATCATTGGCTGAAAGAACTTCTGTTGAGAATGCACATCCAGTGCCCTCACCTTCCATTTTTGTCAAAGCATCTGGTCCACTTCATGGCAGTGTTTCGACGATGAAGATTGATCTTTTAAAAGGGGAAGTTGCAAAATTACGGGCTGCTTTTCCACAAATCAAGATAAACCCTAAAGAAATTCGTCCAAGTATCTGGTCCAATCGTCATGAGGATTCGTACAAATCAGAAGAGTATGAGCAATTAAAAAAAGAAATTTCTGCTTCAGGTGGGAATGTTCAAGCGATTAAAGTCAGACCTGTACAAGATGATACCTTTAAATATGAAATTGTCTTTGGACATCGCAGACATCATGCATGTTTGGATTTGGGTCTAGAAGTTTTATCCGTCATAGATTCAAATCTCAATGAAGAGGGTTTATTCATTGAGATGGATCGTGAGAACAGGCAACGTGCCGATCTACGTCCTTACGAGCAGGGGTTAATGTACCGTAAGGCACTGGACTTAGGTTTGTATCCATCATTTCGTGCATTATGTGAGGCCACTGGAGCTAATCAGGGAAATGGTTCTATAGCCTTGAGGTTGGCAAGAATGCCTGAACCTGTTCTTGATGCGTTTAACTCTCGACTTGATATTCAATATCGCTGGATACTGCCTTTGCTATCGGCTGTTGAGCAAAATGAAGAGGCCGTTATAAACTGTGCATCTGAGATTATTTCAAACAAAAAGTTAGGTTCAATCTTTTCCTCAGCGGCAGTGTATGAGAAGTTAACTAGCGTCAAAAAACAGTCTAGTCAAGCCATTTCAGATCGTATGTTGCTTGCTAACGGAAAGCCTGTTGCAAAAATCAGGAACTCGAAAGGAAAGTATCGGATTGAATTTGAGTCATTCACCTTATCCACAGAGCATGTTCAAAAAATTGAGGAGTTCATTGAACAATTGCTTCAATGATCGTAACAACTCAGCCCTGCCTTAGGCAGACGGACGGAACTCAGCCTAAGTTTTGGCACTGGTTCAGTCGAATGGGATTTGAGGAAATTCACATTAGAATTTATTAGAAACCTGTCATCGATTTCTATAAAATCAACAAGTTAGAAAAATAAAAGAATAGGTTTCCAATAAAGTCTATTAGAAGACAGTGGCACTGGTTCAGTTCAATGGGACGCGAAAAAATCTGATTGTTCCCACGCTACAGCGTAGGAACACGTTGATTGATGTA
>JBAXOJ010000192.1:0-2629 GCA_037133315.1 Clostridia bacterium | reverse complement strand
TTTACAAACCTGGGAGGTCTGAAATAAGGTACGGTACCTTATTTTTAAGACACAATCCTATGAACCGTTGGATGTGGTGCGATAGCTTTGCCTCTGAGTATAAATATAAATAAGGTATGGTACCCGATTTATTGTGAGTTTGATAGGAGTTCCTGAGTGAATTGTTTAATTTTAGACACTTGATCATTATTAAGGCTACTAAACTCAAACGTTGTTTTATCGCCTTTTTGCGTCACGGTAAAGACTTTAGAACCAACTTCCACATCATGGGAAACTGGTGTTAAATTGGATTCTCCAAGCAAAATAGAAAGCGCTTTATTTGATGAAACCGATTCACCATTGTCACGTTTGAAACGAATTTCAGATGCTCTAGTTAAAACATCGTTTGGATTTTTTTTTAGGAGAAAATTAAGTTTATTTGACCATGCATATTGAATATCCATACGAGACTCAAAGGCATCAAGAATTGGATCGGGTAATTCAGCCATAGCGATAGCTTTTCGGATATTGCTAGCATCTACGCCAATCGCTAACGACATGCTATTTGAATTTTTAAACATTCCTTCATCAATCGCTCTTTTATACATTACGCCTTGTTCATAGGGTCGTAAATCAGCACGCTGGCGATTTTCACGATCCATCTCAATGAATAAACTTTCTTCATTGACATCTTCAATAATTGCGAGTACTTGATTCCCTGTTTCTAAGCAAGCTTGATGACGACGATGGCCAAAAACAATTTCAAACATTCCAGGTGAGCCTGCCAATGGCCTCACTTTGATGGGTTGAATATTTCCCTTGGAATTTGCAATTTCTGTTTTTAAATTTGTAAAATCCTGATTTTGATAGGATTGTTCTAAACGGTTAGACCATTTGCTACGAATGATAAGATTTGGATCAATCATCCGTGTAGGTAAAGAGCCATCAAAAGTTTCCAGTTTAGCTTTGAGATCTTTATTTTCCTGAATCGCATTAGACTCCGCAATAAGAACATCAGCCATGAAGCCTGGTGCTGTTTCTGTTTTCTTTTTTGAAGATTGACTATCAACCTCTATGGATCGACCCTGAGCAGGAGCAGTAAAGTCAATATTGAATGCTTTGTGAATTTTTGATGTAGCCATAATCATTAAAGATCGCTAAAAAAGCAGATGATGTTGTAGTCCATTGTGTGGGATACGCGAGAAAGCCGTCTATCGTTAGGCATGGGATTAACAAACTTGAGATTTTCGTAATCTTTCAACTTCAAGCACTTTGAGTGCTTCGGCAATTTTAATTTCTGATTCGTTGTATTGTTGGCGTTGATATTCCCAAACACCAGCAATCTGATTTTCAACAAAATCCACCAATTCGTCATAAGCGTCGCGAGCGCGAACTAATGTCTTAGCTTGAGCTGAGTTAAAGTCCATGTCATAGACAGAGCCAAACGATGCAGACGCCAAAGCTGCAATGGATGTTTTTGGAATAAAAAGTGGAACTACTCGCGGTGCATACGCCTCATTGATCCAAGACTGAACGGCTACGCTAATTGCATCGGAACGATCTACCTTTGAAGGAACGATGTCGATAAAATGAAACTTCTTAGCATTGCCTCGCAACTTGGCAAACTTTTCACAAGTTTCAGTGAACAGTTTCCAGAAAAGAATTGATGAATTGAAATCAAGGTTATTAGGCGGTAGAGGCATCAATACGCCGTTACTTGCAAAAAGGGCATTTAAAGTAAGGAAGCTTAAACTTGGTGGAGTGTCAATGAGAATGACATCATACTCACCAGAATTGCGAACAGACTCCAAACCATTTTCTAAGACATTCCAGAACTCGAACTCAGGATTGTTAATTTGGCGTGTTGGGAGAATAAATTCCGCAGAGAATAGGGCAGGAGAGGCCGCCACTATATCAACACCATCCCAATAAGTTTTTTGGATCGCCCCCATGAGGTTATCACATTTACCAACAAAAAGCGGTAGAACGGTATGTTCTTCTTCAACTTCTTTTTCTGGAATAAACAAAACTGAAACACTAGCTTGCGGATCACAATCCACCACAAGTACACGCAAACCAGAACGAATGCTCAAGCCTTGAGCCAAACTGGCAACCATTGATGACTTTCCAACACCTCCTTTGAAATGTGCAACACACAAAGTGACAGCGGAAGTTGTATTCACATCACGCAGGTTATTAGCCTTAATACTGCGTACCCATTGGCGTGTTTCTGACAGACTCCATAACCGTCTTTTTGAATTTTGTTGTTCACCGGATGGCAAATCACCTTTTTTTGCCTGGTATTGAACTTGAGCTAGTTCCAAACCAGTCAGTTCGGTCAATTGTTGACTATTAAATTTTGGAGGTTTTTTTTGAAAGTCTGGTGCTAGCATAGCTCCACGAACTTTGTCAATAATGTCGGATGCTTTGTCCGAGATATTATTAAGAACCTCGATATTGATTTCTGGAGGGAGTGGTTGAACTTTACGCATTGTAAGTGATCTATCCAGATGAGTTACACCGTTCAACGGCGGCAGAGTTTGAAGTAGGCATGCAAAAAAGAAAAATTGCTTACGAAAAACAACAATCTCGTGTATTTATACCTCACGCGGTCAAGATTGACCGGTTTTCAAATGTCTGAAAGTTGTGA
>JBAXOJ010000191.1:0-2641 GCA_037133315.1 Clostridia bacterium | reverse complement strand
TGGCGTTCATGGCGTTGACATCGCCGTTGCTCGGCGAACGTGCCGTGCTACGGGGCGATGAGATCATCACCGTCGCAGCTGGGTTTCCGACGACCGTGGCGCCGATCATTCAATACGGAGCAGTGCCTGTATTTGTGGATGTGACCATTCCACAATACAATCTTGACGTGACGCAGCTCGAGCATGCACTTTCTTCGAAAACAAAAGCAGTCATGGTTGCCCACACACTAGGCAACCCCTTTGATTTGAAGGCTGTGAAAACGTTTTGCGAATCGCATAACCTGTGGTTGATTGAAGACAATTGTGATGCCCTCGGGTCGGAATATGATATGGACGGGAAGACTTATTTGACTGGAACGGTTGGAGATATAGGGACTTCGAGTTTCTATCCACCTCATCATATGACCATGGGGGAGGGCGGTGCGGTTTATACAAATCAGCCGCTGCTTCATAAAATCATGGTGTCGATGCGGGACTGGGGGCGCGACTGCGTGTGTCCTTCTGGGGTCGACAACCTTTGCACGAAGCGTTTTGATGGGCAGCACGGGGAGTTACCACAAGGATACGATCATAAATACGTGTATTCGCATTTTGGATACAACCTGAAGGCGACGGATATGCAGGCAGCAGTGGGTGTGGCGCAGTTGGAAAAGTTTCCGTCTTTTGTGGCGCGTCGTCGTCATAATTTTGACCGTTTGACGGCAGGTCTGCAGGCAGTGAAAGCGCAGTTGATCCTTCCGGAACCCGCGCCCAACGCGCGTCCGAGTTGGTTTGGCTATCTCATTACTTGTAAAGAAGGCGTGAATCGACATGGTGTCGTGAATTATATCGAGGGCAAAGGAGTGCAGACGCGGATGCTGTTTGCAGGGAATTTGGTGAAACACCCATGCTTCGATGCACTGCGCGCGAGTGGCGCAGGCTATCGCGTCGTCGGGGAATTGGAAAACACGGATCGCATCATGCGGGATACGTTTTGGATTGGCGTGTATCCTGGAATGGATGATGACATGATTGATTTCATGGTCAAAACGATTCAGGAAGCGGTGCAATAATGAGGGAAAAGATCAACAAATTTTTTGCGACCCGTGAATCGCTAAAGCAGTTCATCCAGTTTTCTCTGGTGGGCGCCTCCAACGTCATCGTAATGCTCATCACAGCGTGGGCATTCTTTTACTTTTTTAATGCCAATGTGTATGTCGGCAATACCGCTGGATTTATCACGAGTGTCCTCAATGCATATTACTGGAATCTTGTCTGGGTGTTCAAACACCAGAAAGTAGACAAACGAACGGCATTGTTAAAGTTTTTTGCAACCTACATCTTTACCTATATTTTTAGTATGTTTCTTTCGTTTTTGTTTGTTGACGTCATTGGTGGAAACAAGTATTTCTCGCCATTTATCAACACTGCAATCACCACCCCAATTAACTTTTTGCTCAGCAAATTCTGGACGTTTAAAGGAGCAAGTGTGAATGAAAAAGAAGAGCATTCTTAATCAAAAAAACCTTGTATATCTCGTCCCGCCAGCCATTGTGGCAATTGTTGTTCTGGCTGTGTATTTTATCAAAGGCATCTATCCGTTTGGAGACTTGACTGTCATTTACACTGATATGGCGCAAGGGTATATCCCGTTTTGCTATCATTTATATGATGTCTTCATGAACGGCAAAAGTTTGCTGTGGGATCCGCTTCTTGGGAATGGTTCAAACATGTTTGGGGTGGAAGCCTTTACGGGCATGTTTAGCCCGATTTCCTGGCTCGTCATCTTTTCGTCGCGCGAGGGAATTCCGTATTTTGCATCGATTTTGTTGCTGGTGCGCATGGCATTGATGGCCGCGATGGCATTTTTGTTCTTCAAAAACGTCTTCAAAGACACGAAGTTATTTTGGCAGGTTGCGCTCAGTGTGGTCTACGCGTTTAGCGGCTATGTCCTCATTCTGTACACAAACACCATGTGGCTGGACTGCGCGATTTTGTTTCCGTTGCTGATGCTGATGTTTAAAATCCTGCTGGACCGCGAAAAAATCATTGGATTCATTCTGGTCCTGACGGCGAGTCTGATTGTTTGCTTCTATATTTCCTTCATGGTTTTGCTTTTTGTGTTGTTTGGCGGCGGCGTGGTGATTCTCTTCTATTTGGATAAGACGAAGCGTAAAAAGGCCGTGTTTCATCTGGGCGTCGCAACGCTGACCTCGCTCCTGCTTTCGAGCGTTGTCATTATCCCAGCGTACCTACAGTCATCTGGTTCTGCGCGCGCGGCAGGCTTTGACTATTTCAACATCCTAAAAACGCAGATGATTTCAATCAGCTACAAAGGACAATACTTCATTTTTGCCGCGATTGCTTTGGTCATCGTCGTCAAACTGGCGATGCACTATAAAAAAGATAAAAAAGCGGTGACTGCGTTCGGGTTGTTGCTTGCACTGACGACGTCGCAAATTGTCGTCGAATCCATTAATTTAATCTGGCATACTGGAAGTTATGCGCATTTCCCGATGCGTTTTGCATTTATCCCGACGTTGCTTTTGTTGGCGGGCGCCGCATATTATTTTTCCAAGAAGAATGTGCTCCCGTTGTTCAAAAACGACATCACCCAGATTGGCTTTGGCGTCCTCGCCGCGGGCACTTATGTGCTGGCGGT
>JBAXOJ010000190.1:0-2720 GCA_037133315.1 Clostridia bacterium | reverse complement strand
TTATCTCGTCTTGCAGACCTGCGTTTGGAACTGCTTGGGCGAGATATTTTTATACCATTTAAACTGCTTGATGAAGTAGCTGGTGGTGGAGTAGCCGACGCTGAGCGCGACTTCGGTGATCGAGCGGTCGGTCGACGTGAGTAGGCGTTCCGCCGCGGTGATGCGGACGTAGTTGAGGTACTCGCTAAAATTTTTCTTCATTATATCTTTGAAAAAGCGCGAGAAATAGCTGTAGCTGACGTTGCACAGCGCAGCCATGTGCGCCACCGAGATGTCGGTCTGGAAGTTCGTTTCGACATAGTCGAACACCGTCTGCAAGCGCTCGATGGCATTCTCGTTGAGCGCGTAGTTGATGTTGAGGTCGAGGCCTTTTTCGTTCCAGCCTCGCAGGACCCAGAGGAAGATGCGGCAGATGTTGGTGCGGATGGCGAGCTCGAAGCCGTAGTGTTTCTGGGCGAATTCCAGTCGTATTTCGTCCAGGAGTTGGGGGAGGAAGGTGTCCTTGATTTCGGCCTGCGTAAACAACTTCTGGTGGGTCGACTGGCTCAAGGTGAAGGGGAGTACGTATTTCGACTCAAACACGGTCGCGGAGGTGTTGTAGAGCACCTCCGGCTCGAACTTGATGACGATGTATGCGGTGCGCTCGTCGTTCGTCTTAGAGACGACGCTGTGCACTTCCTTCGAATTGATGATAATCATATCGCCGACATTAAAATCATAGCGGCGCCCGTTGAGGTAGATGTCTGCGTTGCCGGAAAGGCCATACAAAATTTCGATATAGCTGTGTACATGCGCGTGTGCCATGATTCCAACGCTTTCGCTTGACGTGATATGGCTTTGAAACGGGTAGGCAAGCCCGTATTCGGTGTGTTTCTCTTCTTCGTAAACGTGTTCTAAATGCTCAACCATAGGGCGCTCCTCTTCTTGTTGCCGCGCGGGCAATGACAAATATTTGCTACTTTTTTGTTTTATAATTATATCATATCAAAGGCGAGAAGTTTAATATTAACGGTAGAAATCTATGATTAGAGGAGAATTTGTTATGGAGAAAATATTGAAAGCAGGAATCATTGGGTGCGGCGGGATTGCATACGGCAAACACATGCCTTCGCTCAACACTATCAAGAATGTAGAAATGGTCGCGTTTTGCGATTTGATCGAGCAAAAAGCAATCGATGCAGCAAAAATGTACGGCACGCCAGATGCTAAGATTTACACGGACTTCCGCGAATTATTGGCAGATGAGTCGATTGATTTGGTGCATGTTTGCACGCCAAACAAATCCCATGCGGAAATTTCGATTGCTTCGCTGCGCGCTGACAAACACGTCATGTGCGAAAAGCCGATGGCCCGCAATGCAGCTGATGCGTTGGAGATGGTCAAGGTCGCGAAAGAGACGGGCAAAAAGTTGACGATTGGATTCCAGCACAGACATAAGCAAGAAAGCACGTTTTTGAAAAAGGCAATTGACCGCGGCGATTTGGGCGAGATTTACTTCGCAAAAGCGCTTGCAGTAAGGCGCCGTGGGACACCGACGTGGGGCGTGTTTTTGAATGAAGCAGAGCAGGGCGGCGGACCATTGGTCGACATCGCGACCCATTCTCTTGACCTGACACTTTGGTTGATGGACAATTACAAGCCAAAGATGGTGGTCGGCACAAAATACAAAAAGCTCACCAATCCGGATTGCGGAAATCCATGGGGCAAGTGGGACGAAGCGCAGCACACGCTAGAAGATTCGGCGTTTGGCTTCGTGGTCATGGAAAACGGTGCGACCATCATGATCGAATCCAGCTGGGGACTCAACACCATCGAGCCAGTGGAAGAAGGCTCTTCGGTTCTCTGCGGGACCAAGGCAGGCGCGCAAATTAAGAAAGGGTTGACCATAAACAAGGACGAATTTGGCAAGCTCGTGGACATTACGCCGGATATGAGCCCTGGTGGGGTTGCGTTTTACGAGGGCGTGCAAGAAACTCCGCAATTATTAGAAGCGATGCGTTGGATCGATGCAATCGTCAATGACACGGACGTTTTGGTGAAACCAGAGCAAGCGTGTGTCGTATCACAGATCATGGACGCGATCTATGAATCAGCCAAGACCGGGAAACCAGTCTATTTCTAATCAAAGGAGACGACAAATATGAAAAATAAAATCGCAGCACAACTATGGTCTGTCCGCGACGCAATTGATGTGGATTTCGTAGGTACACTGAAAGCCATTGCAGAGATGGGTTACACGGGAGTTGAATTTGCAGGGGTAGGCGGTATTTCGGCAAAAGAAATGAAGCAACACTTGCGCGACTTCAATTTGGACGGCGTTTCGGCGCATATTGGGTTGGACAACTTACAAAATAACTTAGAAGCAGAAATGGAATACTTGCTCACAATCGGTGCACGCTTTATCGTCTGCCCGAGCGCAGGAATCCGCACGGTGGACGACGCAAAGAACCTCGCCGCAATTTTCAACGGCATTGGCGAAAAGTGCTTCAACAACGGCTTGACGTTGGCGTATCACAACCACGATTTTGAGTTTAAAATGGACAAGGGGCACTACCCATTAGAAGTGTTTTATGAGCACGTCAATCCGCGCTATGTGAAGCAGCAACCTGACGTTTACTGGGTTGCGTATGCTGGTCTGGATGTCAACGACTATATGGTCAAGAACGCGGCGCGTTGCCCCATCATCCACCTGAAGCAACTCGAAAACATGGAGACCAAGG
>JBAXOJ010000189.1:0-2857 GCA_037133315.1 Clostridia bacterium | reverse complement strand
GACGTGAACAACAGAACCTCGCATTTCCAGCGCGCTGCCTTTACCTTCTCGCCCCTGTGCGCCAGAGCGCCCGCCGCCCGAGCGCCAGCGGCCTGCCTTTACCTTTCCGCTCCTGTGCGCCCGCGCGCCCGCCGCCCGCGCGCCAACGGCCTGCCTTTACCTTCTCGCCCCTGTGCGCCCGAGCGCCCGCCGCCCGCGCGCCAACCGCCTGACCATTTTAGGGTTGATTTTATCTGACTTTCTGTTAGAATACTAAAGGTAGTAAGAAAAAAATTAAAGGAGTTGATTTTATGCCATTAGTTACATCGCAAGAGATGTTTAAGAAGGCATACGAAGGCAAGTACGCGATAGGGGCCTTCAATGTAAACAATATGGAGATTATCCAGGGAATCACAGAGGCGGCGAAGGAAGTCAATGCCCCATTGATTCTGCAGGTTTCTTCAGGAGCAAGAAAATATGCGAACCATACATATTTAATGAAGTTAGTGGAAGCGGCAATCATCGAGACGAATTTGCCGATTTGCTTGCATCTTGACCACGGCGACACGTTTGATCTTTGTAAATCCTGCATCGACGGTGGATTTACTTCTGTTATGATTGATGGATCACACCATTCGTTTGAGGATAACATCGCGTTGACGAAGCAGGTTGTAGAATATGCGCATGCGCGTGGCGTTGTTGTCGAAGGCGAACTCGGAAGACTTGCAGGCGTTGAGGATAAAGTGAGTGTTTCAGAAGAAGATGCATCTTACACAAGACCATCCGAAGTTGAGGAATTTGTCTCGAAGACGGGCGTTGATTCGCTGGCGATTGCGATTGGCACAAGCCACGGCGCGTTTAAGTTTAAGCCTGGCACCAAGCCACAACTCAGATTTGATATCTTAGAGGAAATTGAAGCAAGATTGAAGGGCTTCCCAATCGTGTTGCACGGAGCGTCCTCTGTTATTCCAGAATACGTAAAGATGATTAATGACAATGGCGGCAATATGCCAGATGCCATTGGTATCCCTGAAGAAATGTTGCGCCAAGCGGCTGCTATGGCAGTTTGCAAAATCAACATCGACTCCGACTTACGACTTGCTATGACTGGTTCCATCAGAAAGTACTTTGCTGAGAATCCATCGCACTTCGACCCACGTCAGTATCTTTCTCCTGCGAGAGCTGCGATCAAAGAGCTCGTGAAGAATAAGTTAATCAATGTTCTAGGATGCGCAGATAAGGCATAAAATCAGTTTTTCATTGCATGAAACGAATAAATCGGTACTTATATCCTTTTGTGGTATAAGTACCCTTGTTTTTACAATCTTACATGATATAATCAAATCGATTGAACGAGCAAAAATTTAGGGGGAATATACACGATGGCTTTTTGTCCGAATTGCAAGACAGAATATGTAGAAGGAATTACAAATTGCGACGATTGCGGCACACTTCTCGTGGACGAACTGGAAGTCGAGGAAATCGAATACGACACGGCGGAAGACGAAGAGCAGGAAGTGATGATGGCGTTGGACACATCAAACTATCCTGGGGATTTTCAGCTGATTCAATCCTTGTTGGAATCGGAAAAGATGGAATGTGTCATGATATCTGGAAAATTGACGGTGCACGCTGAGGACTACGATAATGCGGTCGAATTGCTGGACGGCTATTTCCAAGCAGAACCGGTTTATGAAAGCCTTGAAGAGTTCGAAGGCGTTGACCTGACAGAGGAAATCGATGCGGAAGAGCAAGCTGAGGAGGATGGCGCAGCGCCAACATTAGATGCGAACGCGATTGATGTTGCGCAGCATGCGCAGGAGCTGAACGACTATGAAGTGGAACCCACCGCGGAAACAGGCACAAACACCCAAGGCATTGGTGTAGGCGCGTGGATTGCGATTGTCATTGTGATTGTAGTGGTCATTGCCATCATGTACAATGCGTTGAAATAATTGACAAAGGGGATAAATTCGATGAAATATTATATTCACACAGACTTAGAAGGGATTTCGGGGTTTGTTGATTTAGATGAAGTCAATATGAAGGAAAGCCGCGGTCTTTTGTACACAAAGGAAATTTTGACGGGTGAAGTCAACGCGGTTGTGCAGGGAATTCGACACGCGGATAAAGAGGCGGAAATTGTTGTCCAGGACGGACACGGCGGCGGTTGGTGGGGACCAAATATTTTGGTCGAAAAGTTGGATCCTTCGGTCACACTGATTCAAGGGAAGCGTGGGACGGAGATCGCTGGGTTGGATGAGTCGTTTGCAATGCTCATGCATATCGGTGCACACGCGATGGCAGGCACGCAATTCGCTGTCATGAGTCACACGGTCTCGCTCGGTGGCATCCACAACGTCTGGATTAATGAACGCAAAATGGGCGAAGTCGGAATTGTGGCTTCGATTGCAGGGCATTATGGGGTTCCTGTGGGACTGGTTGCTGGCGATTACTGGGCGGTTCTTGAAGCACAGACGTTGCTTGGGGATATTGAAGGGGTTTCTGTGAAGAAAGGCATCAACCACAATACCGCGACTTGTCTGAGCCCAGAAGTGACCAAGAAAATGCTTGCGGCAGCTGCGCAGAAAGCGATCAAACGAATCAATGATTTTCAGCCACTTAGTACGGAAGGTGGCGTAGAATTTAAAATTGAATATAACAAAACGAGCGACGCGGATCAAGCGGAGCGTAGAGGCGGAAAACGCCTTGACGGGAGAACGGTTATGTTCAAAGGAGAAAACATTACGAAAGTCGTAGATTATTTATAAATTAGTTTGCTTGAAAAATAAAAATAAGGTATAATTGAAAAAAATGAACAGAGATTTGGAGGGTTGAAAATGTCTGAAGAAAAACGTTTTGGATCGTCAATGATGGG
>JBAXOJ010000188.1:0-2957 GCA_037133315.1 Clostridia bacterium | reverse complement strand
GGGGCGGGGGTGTGTTAAAAATCGCCTCTCTGTTCCTAATTTCGCGGCAGAGACCCCTTTTTTAACACACTTTTCTCCCTAGACCACTTGTTTTTAACACATTGCCTTTACCTTCCTGCTTTTGACGCCCTTTTCAAAGGGTTCAAAGAGCCAAAAGGAGTCGCGAAATCGCTGATTTCACGACGATGTGTTAAAAAGTGCAGGTCTAAGGATTTTTTTGTGTTAAAAATCAGGTGTCTGCCGCGGAACTAGGCTTAGACATGGCTTTTTTAACACACCTGCCAAAATGAGCCCGCCAACTCCGCCAGCGGCATGCCTTTACCTTCTTGCCCTTGCCCATGCTCTTACCTTTTTAACCATTGATTTCAAAAAACAATTAAGGTAGAATGGCGGTAGTGAATTTTGAAAAGTGGGGGATTAATATGAATCAATCAAAACCAAAAATCGGCATTCGGCCGACCATTGACGGAAGACCAGGGGTCAGGGACTCGTTAGAAGTACAGACCATGAACATCGCAAATAAAGTGGCGGCTTTGTTGAGCGCCAGCTTAAAATATCCGGATGGGACGCCGGTCGAATGCGTGCTTGCGGACGGGACCATCGGGCGGGTTGCGGAAGCGGCGCGTTGCGAGGAGAAGTTTTTGCGCGAAGGGGTGGGGCTTTCCATCACGGTGACGCCGTGTTGGTGCTACGGCACTGAAACCATTGACATGAATCCGACGCGACCGAAGGCGATTTTCGGCTTCAACGGCACCGAGCGGCCGGGCGCAGTTTACCTGGCGGCGGCGATTGCGGGGCATAACCAAAAGGGGTTGCCGGCGTTTTCGATTTACGGCCATGATGTCCAAGATGCGGATGATGCATCCATTCCAGCCGATGTGGCTGAGAAGCTGGTGCGTTTCGCGAAAGCGGGAATGGCAGTGGCTTTGATGAAGGACCAGTCCTATTTGTCGGTCGGCGGCGTGTCGATGGGCATCGCGGGGTCGGTCGTGGACAACAACTTTTTCGGAGACTTTCTCGGCATGCGCAACGAATTCGTCGATATGTGCGAGGTTTCGCGCCGCATTGAGGGCGAAATTTTCGACCCGGAGGAATACAAAAAGGCGTTTGCGTGGACCAAGCAAAACTGCCCGGAGGGCAAGGATCCCAATGACAAGCCGCGTTCGCGTGAGCAGAAGGACCAGGACTGGGCGTATGTCGTGAAAATGGCCATCATCATGAAGGATTTGATGGTGGGCAATCCGAAGCTGAAGGCGCTTGGCTTTTCGGAGGAGTCGCTCGGGCACAATGCCATCGTTTCGGGCTTTCAGGGGCAGCGGCAATGGACCGACTATCTGCCAAACGGTGACTTTATGGAGGCAATCCTCAATTCCTCATTTGATTGGAACGGCAGGCGCGCGCCATTTTTGGTCGCGACGGAGAACGACAGCCTCAACGGTGTGAGTATGTTGATGGGTTATCTGCTGACGAATACGGCGCAGATTTTTTGTGACGTGCGGACCTACTGGAGTCCAGAATCCGTGAAACGCGTGACGGGCAAAGAGCTCACGGGGCTGGCGCAACACGGGATCATCCACATGATTAATTCCGGCGCTGCGGCTCTGGACGGAACGGGCGAACAGACGGCAAACGGCGCTCCTGCGTTGAAGCCGTTTTGGGAAATCTCCGATGCGGAAGCGGCGCAATGCCTCGCGGCGACCACCTGGGGACCAGCCGATCTCGGCTACTTCAGGGGGGGCGGCTACTCCTCAACTTTCAAAAGCAAGGGCGGCATGCCGATGACCATGGTGCGTTTGAACCTGGTGAAGGGACTTGGGCCGGTGTTGCAGATTGCGGAAGGGTATAGCGTGGAGATTTCGGATGAGATTCACGATGTATTAAATGAAAGAACGAGTCCGACTTGGCCGACCACCTGGTTTGCCCCTCGCGTGAACGTTGGCGCCGACGGCGCATTTCAAGACGTATACAGCGTGATGGCCAACTGGGGTGCGAATCACTGCGCGTTGTCGTTCGGACACATCGGCGCGGACCTGATTACACTGGCGTCGCTGCTGCGCATCCCGGTCAGCATGCACAACGTCCCCGCAGACCAAATCTTCCGCCCCGCGGCGTGGGGTGCGTTTGGTACGAAGGATCTCGAGGGTGCAGATTTCAGAGCGTGCAAAACATTTGGCGCGCTTTACGAATAAAATGTCCTGTGTTAAGATTTATGTGTTTTAAAAAAATAAGAAGTTTGGAGCGGATCAAATGAATCAATTAATGAAGGCAAATTGGATTAGTCATGATAGCAGTTACGGGGATGCATGTCCCGTGTTTGAGAAACTTTTTGCGCTAACGAAACCAGTGAAGCGCGCGACACTTTTCATTTCGGCACTTGGCGTTTACGAGGCGAACCTCAATGGCAAACGCGTGGGCGAGTTTATCCTCGCGCCAGGTTGGACGACCTACAACAAGCGGCTCCAGTTTCAAGAGTACGACGTGACGGCGTTGCTGGCGGAGGATAACGCGCTTCGTGTTTCCGTAGGAAATGGGTGGTGCCTTGGCAGACTTGGCTGGGAAGAGAACAGAGAAATTTGGAGCAAACGAAAAGCGCTGATTGCTCATCTTGAAATCGAATACACGGATGGCGACACGGTGTCCTTTGATTCGGATCAAGACTGGATGGTTGCGCCGGGACCAGTGTTGTTTAGCGAGATCTACGATGGAGAGACCTACGACGCGCGCATCGCGCCGAGCGACTGGAAGTTATCCGAAGTCATCGCGCACGACAAGGACATTCTCATTCCGCAAGAGGGCGAAATCATCAAAGAATTTGAAGTGATTTCCGCGGTGAAACTCATCGAGACGCCGTTGGGCGAAAAAGTCATCGACTTTGGGCAAAATCTCACCGGGTATTTGCAGTTCAAAATCAAGGGCGAGGCGGGCGCTGTCGTGGAGATTTCGCATGCTGAGATTCT
>JBAXOJ010000187.1:0-2988 GCA_037133315.1 Clostridia bacterium | reverse complement strand
CCTTGTATAAAAAAGTGGCGTTTTAAGGGAAATTTTATACAAGGATTTTGAACTAGGTCCTTTTTTTGTTAATAGCACTTTAAAATGGTCGATTATCAATGATTTCGACCGTCATTTTATACAAGGAAATTTGAAACCACTGATATTTTGTTTATCGCCGCCAAGCAAGAAAATCAAAAGGTAAAAGCATGCCGCAGGCGCGCGTGTGGGCGTAAGGGCGGAAAGGTAAAGGCATGCCGCTGGCGCGGGTGTGTTAAAAATGGCACCTCTGTTCCTGATTCCGCGGCAGACCAGTGTTTTTTAACACAAAAAAATCCTTAGACCTGCATTTATTAACACATCGTTGTGAAATCAGCGATTTTGCGACTCATTTTGGCACTTGGGCAGCCCCTAATTCAACCATTATCTGGTAATTTTCTAGAGTATATGTGGGCGTGTGTTAAAATCCGTGTGTTAAAATCGGGTACTCTAGGGCTTTTTTTGTGTTAAAACGAGCACCTCTGCCGCGCTGACAGGCTTAGAGGGCAGGATTTTAACACACCCTCTGAATTTTGGGATCGCGGGTCGTGTAGAACGCGCTGGTGCTAGCGCCGCGGCGCACCGCCACCGGTTCAGTATTGGTGTTGGCGCCTCAGTAGCGGCCGTAAGTCTGGATTCCCTCCATCACAACGAGCATGCTGCTGAGCAAGGAGCCGTTGTTGATGGAGCCGGCGGTCGCCAGATTGAGCCCTTTGACGCCGCTTTCCTTCGCCTGCATGCAGTCGCGCTTCACTTCTGCGAGGATGTCTGCGGCGTTGTTTCTCATAAAGGTAAACGGCGCAATCTGGCCGTCGATGCGCGTGCGCGGCATGTGTTTGCGAATGTCCGTCACAGAAACAGTCGGACCAAAGTTGCAACCACTCAAGTTTAATGTTGCGAGTAGCGGAAGAAGATGTCCCATCGCAGAATCCGAGTGTTGGAAACGATGGTCTTCCGGATTGGGCGCGCAAAAATCAAAGACACTTTTCAATACTGGCAAGCCAAATTGTTCGTACATTTCCGGCGTCAGCAAATTGCAGTCATCATCCGCAAACCAGAATCCATGATCAAAGGTATCGCGCGTCTTTCCTGACTCTGCGATGAAAATGTTCACGTATTCCAAGATGACGGTTTGGATTGTTTGGCTGAAGCGTTGTGCGAGCTCGGGCGCGTCGTACATCAAGTAAATCAAGTTTTCGATCCCAAAAATCGAAGTCGCTAAGGTCACAGGTCCACGCACGGCGCAGTATTGATTTGGCATGGTGCCGTATGTTTCGAAGACTCTCTTCTTCTCTGCTTCCCAGTTGGGTGGTAGTATAAATTCACGGAGGTCCATGCGATCGATGCGATTGAGCATCAATTCTAGATCCTTTTCGTCTTTGCAGTGGCCCTCGAGCCAGGTCGTGTTGCCGTCGAAGATGTATTCTCCTCCGAAAACCTCACCAATCCCCTTGCAGTCTGGTAATTTAGCATCGAGTGGTGTGAACTCTTCGCGCAAGAGGCGTTTTCCAACAATCCTCTCCGCCTTGTCATTGTAGCGTTGATTTAATTCAATTCTACGTGCTTGGTCAGTGTGCCCCCATGGCTTCCCTTCCTCACCTAGCTCCGCAAACACACATTCGTCGCTCATTCCGATGCCCAGGGCGACCTGTGGTGCCTGCACAAAGAAACAGTTATCTTGATGCGCCATCGCATCGTCTTTCCAAAACTGTGCTAATTCATTCTGATTCATAAACCCTCCAAGACCTTTCTTCTAGTTGTAATAATCGACTGTTTCGCCATAGAAACTGGCATCCAGCCCGAGATTTGCAAATAAATTTTCTGTATCGGTGCCATCGATGATGCCATCCAGGTTCAAATCGTTTTCTGATAGGTAACCAGCATCGCCATACCCGAATCCTATTGTTGCGAACAAGGCTTCCGAGTCTGACCCGTCAATGATGCCGTCGACATAGACATCGCCTGCAATCAGTGACTTGTCTCCAAGATTCACATCTGCGCCAGCGACCGTCACAGCGATGTCACGCATCATGTATCCATTTCTAGCAACACTTACGACATATGTGCCGTTTGGCATAGAAGGAAGCGAAGCAGTCTTCAGGGTCGGGGCGATTGTGGTGGCCGCGAGGGATGTTGGCGCGAGGAAAGAAGTCCGAATCGAAGCGATCGTCAAGCCCGCTTCATTCATATAAGCATCATAGACGGTATCCCCTGTATTGAGGAGATCGGCTGCTGATGAGGATGTCAAATGAACCGTATATCCCGAAGGTAAGATTTCTGTAGTAAATAGTTCTGGTCTTGTGAAAATCGCAGTGCCAGTCGTGACTGGATACTGAAGCACATTGGTCGTACTGTAAATCAATTTGCTGACAACCGTTCCAGCAACTGTTTTGTGGAAATATCCAAATGTATTCGCATCAATTTCAGTGATTTTTCGAAATGTCATTTTGAGCATTGGTGCTTCCGTTGCTCCATCTAGTGAAATAGTGGTTCCTGTATTTTTTGCATACCCGATTAACAAGTAGTTTCCAGAGGATCCCCCAGTCGTGTTTTCAATCTGGAAGGACGACACATTATAGCCAGTCAATCTGCCAGTGTCCATCACTTCGTAATAAGGTGCAATCGCAGCTGCTGTGGCCAATTTGGTATTTGGCGCATCGGTTTTCGTCGCAGTAGTCACGGGGACAACTTTCGATTTATCATAGCTTAATGCCCATGAGAAACTATTGATATTCATGACACCTTTTAAACTAAGCGAAACTTCGATATAGCCATTTCCCTTGTCCTGAATTTTGGTCTTCACGCCTGCAGGTGCTGCGTTCACAACTACGGTCGAGTCAGCTGCAAGGACTGGAGAAATATTAGGCGTCGGAGTCGGAGTTGGAGTCGGTGTTGGTGTCGGCGTTGGGGTTGGTGTTGGGGTTGGCGTAGGGGTCGGGGTCGGCGTCGGAACTGGGGTAGGCGTTGGAG
>JBAXOJ010000186.1:0-2988 GCA_037133315.1 Clostridia bacterium | reverse complement strand
ATGTCGGTGGTCAGGTGGCGCGAATCGGTGCGGGGGTAGGTCAGGAGCTTGTGCTGCTCGTAGAGTTTTTGCATGTGGTTGAGCGTGTCCTTCGCCGAAAAGCCGAATCGCTTATTGGCGTCGCGTTGCAACTCGGTCAAGTCGTAGAGGAGGGGGGAGGGCTCGCGTTTGAGCTCTTTTTTGACGTCTTTCACAGTGCAAAGTTGGCCCGTGCACTTTTTGAGGAGTGCATCGGCAAGCGTCTTGTCGAAAATGCGGCCATTCGCCGTCTTGCGGTCCTTCCACGTTACCTGAAACGCAGGGAGCAGCGCCACGAGATTATAAAAGTCGCGTGGTACAAACGCGCGGATTTCCTGCTCGCGTTGCACAATCATGGCGAGGGTTGGCGTCTGCACGCGGCCTGCGGAAAGCTGGGCATTGTACTTGCAGGTGAGAGCGCGGGTGATGTTGAGGCCCACGAGCCAGTCTGCTTCTGCTCGGCTGAGCGCGGATTCGTATAGGTTTTCGTACTCTTTGCCCGGTCTAAGGGAGTTGAAGCCTTCTTTGATGGCCTTGTCCGTCTGGGACGAAATCCAAAGGCGCTTAATCGGCTTTTTGAAGCCCGCCTTCTGGATGATCCAGCGCGCCACCAGTTCGCCCTCGCGTCCGGCGTCCGTCGCGATGACGAGTTCGTCAATTTCGGGGCTTTTCAGCAACGTCTTGACGGTTGCGTACTGCTTTGCCGTCTGTTTGATGACCACCAAGTCCATCTTTTTGGGCAACATTGGCAAGGTCTCCAGGTCCCATTTTTTATATTTATCATCGTAGTGCTCCGGGTCTGCGAGCGTCACCAGATGCCCGAGCGCCCAAGTCACGATGTATTTTGGTCCAACAATATGTCCGTCGCGGCTTTGCGTGCTCCCGAGCACACGTGCCAATTCTTTCCCAACCGACGGCTTTTCCGCCAACACCAGTATTTTTCCCATGTGAAGTCTCCTCAATTTAGATTGCGTTGCAGGCTCCATTATAGCACAAACCCCTTGTATTTTTCTAAAATAGGCATATAGTGAGAGGTACAACACGACTAAAAGTAAGGATGGATGAAGTTCTCGAAAGTGGAGGGCGTCATTTTGGCATTTCAGAAATTGAGAGGAATGATTTTTATGAAACAGTTTACGAAGAAAAGAGTACTAGTATTACTAGTCACATTTGTATTTGCATTTTCCATGTTAGTTGGCACGACATCACTCGCAGCGCAGCCTCCTGTTAATTTAGGATTGACATCAACTTATGCTATCTTGGCGGGGACGACAATCACAAACACAGGGACATCTGTCATCAATGGCGATGCAGGCGGAGATGTGGGTCTTTATGATGGCACAGCGTTCCCTGGGCAAGCGGGCGTGACAATTAGCGGCGCGGTTCATTTAGGTGACTCTGTGGCGCTGGCGGCGAAAAACGCTTTGCTTACGGCTTATAATGATGCGGATGGCAGAACGCCAGTTACTACAATTCCTGCAGAGCTTGGTGGGTTGACTCTCAATCCAGGCGTTTATGTTGCGGAGCAAGGATACTTCCAGATTACTGGAACATTGACGTTGGACGCACTTGGCGATCCAGATGGGGTATTTATCTTTAAGACAGATTCGACGCTCATTACTGCTTCCGCCAGCAACATAGCGCTACTGGGCAGTGCACGTTATTGCAGGATTTTCTGGAAGGTGGGTAGCTCCGCGACATTGGGCACAAACTCGCATTTTGTTGGGCATATTTTTGCACTGACTTCCATTGCTGCGCAAACAGGTGCGACCATTCAAGGACAACTACTCGCTCGCAATGGCGAAGTGACACTGGATACAAACACGATTACAAACGGTCTTTGTGCGGCTGCAGTTGTTTCGCCTACGCCTGAAGTTTCGAGTTCGCCGTCCCCAGTTGTAACGAGAGCACCAACGCCAAAACCTACGGCAGATCGAACTGTGAATGGTGGGGAACTTCCACAAACAGGGACACCGTTTTTTGAACTCATCATATCAGGCTTTGCGCTCATAGCGACTGCAGCATTTATTTTCATCGTAAGGAAGCGTTACGAATATGCAAGCAATCAAAAAGGATAAAAGCAACCGTTTTCTTTTGATTCCGTTGGGCGCTTGCGCCGTCGGGGTGGGTTTGATATTATGGGCAGTGTTGAATTATCTGCCCCCTGCTGATTATACCTACAATACAGATCAAAACGCTGCGTACCTCTTAGTAACACCAGCACCGTCTTCTAAGGTAACGCGGAAATTGCCAAAGAAAGCAATTGTTGCGAAGCCGACACCGAAGGTTGCCACGTATTCCAAACACCTCAAAGAGGGCGTCACAATTGGGAGCATTTATATTCCTGCCATCAATCACAACTTGCGTATCGTGCAGGGCACTACGGATGCATCGTTAAAACTTGGGGTGGGACACTTTAAAGGGAGCGTCCTCCCAGGGGTCAAAGACAATTGTGTGCTATCAGGTCACAGAGACAGCGTGTTTGCGGAGCTGGGCACATTGAAAAAAGGCGATCGGCTCATCGTGAGTACTACAACGGGCAAGTTTACATACACCGTGCGGCGGATGCGGATTGTGGAAGGGGACGATCGGACGGTGATTGTTCCCACAAAACACGCAGAACTTACGCTCACGACCTGTTATCCGTTCCATTATTTTGGGCACGCGCCACAACGGTATATTGTGTCAGCGGATTTGAAGGAATCTAAGCTACGAATTTTATGAACGCCAGCTCCTTTCATGCCCTTTCCTTGGCGCTGGTAGGGTTTTTTGCGAGCAAGTCCCTGCGCGGGACTTGCCAGCTCGAAACCCTACCAAGAATTGACTTTCTACCGCGTCAAAAGGTGGGTTTTAGACAATTGCATTTACCTTTTGCCTTTTTGTTTGCGATAAGACATCATTTTTTGCAAAAAGAGCGATTGGAAGGTGCGAAATCTTGCGATTTCGAGCGGCAATAAGCAGGATGGTAGG
>JBAXOJ010000185.1:0-3021 GCA_037133315.1 Clostridia bacterium | reverse complement strand
ATTGTATATGTCAGTACATATTTTGTCAACACGTTTTCTGCAAAGTAATCAAAAAATCATCTTCTCTAAAATGGCATTGGCTTTTGCCTTTCCGATTAGGATTTCCACGATTTTCGCTGCAAATATATGCGTCGTGCCTGCGCCACGGGACGTGATAAAGTTTCCATCCACGACGACCGATTCTTCAGAATATTCCCGACTAAAGAGTTCGTCTTTCATGTCTGGATAACACGTCGCTTTCCGTTCTTTCAAAAGCCCCATTTTCCCCAACAACGTCGGGGCAGCACAGATTGCTGCGATGCGCTTGCCTTCTGAAGCATATGCATTGATCAGCACTTTGACGGCTTCACTTTTAGAAAGGTTCTCAACGCCAAGACCGCCGCCTGGCAACACAAGCGTGTCGTATTGTTGCAATGTCGATTCTTCCAAATTTTGTAATTGCACATCGGCAGTAATCTTCACATTTCGAGCGCTTGTGACGACCTGGTTCGTGCCAATTGCGGCTATGTCGGTTTTTATCCCGGCTCTTCTCAAAATATCGACGGTTCCAATGGCTTCGATTTCTTCAAACCCGTCTGCCAAAAGCAAAACTACCATGTTTCTCACCCTCCATCGACCGAAATTCCTTGATTAGCGAATGACTTCCAAGCCGCCCATATATCCTTTGAGTGCCTCAGGCACAACAACGGAGCCGTCTGGCTGTTGATAGGTTTCTAGAATGCATGCCGTGGTTCTACCAATTGCGACACCGGATCCATTCAATGTATGGACAAACTCAGGTTTATCCTTTGCAGTCCTTCTAAAACGAATCCCTGCTCTGCGTGCCTGAAAGTCTTCGAAATTGCTACAGCTTGAAATCTCCACGTAGCGATTATAGCTTGGCATCCAAACTTCAAGGTCATATGTTTTCGCGCTCGTAAATCCGAGGTCTCCTGTGCAAAGCGCGACGGTGCGATAAGGCAACCCCAGCAGTTGCAGAACTTTTTCCGCGTTCAGTGTCAATTTTTCCAACTCTTCATACGAGGTCTCTGGTGTCGTGAACTTAACCATTTCCACCTTGTTGAACTGGTGTTGGCGAATGAGACCACGGGTATCGCGCCCTGCAGACCCCGCTTCCGCTCTGAAGCATGCCGAATACGCTGCATGACAAATCGGAAGGCAAGTCGCCTCAAGAATTTCGTTTTTATACATGTTCGTCACAGGAACCTCTGCGGTCGGGATCATAAAGTACTCGGTTCCTGCAACCTTAAACGCGTCTTCCTCAAACTTCGGTAACTGCCCCGTCCCCACCATGCTATCCCGATGCACCATAAATGGTGGAAAAACTTCCGTGTAGCCATGCTGCTCGGTGTGTAAATTTAGCATAAAGTTGATGAGTGCGCGTTCAAGCCGCGCACCTGCGCCTTTATAAAACGTAAAACGCGCGCCAGTCACTTTCGCAGCCGCGTCAAAATCCAAAATTCCCAGGCTTTCTCCGATGTCCCAATGAGGCTTAGGCTCAAAGTCGAATACCCGCGGCGTTCCCCATTTTCGGATTTCTTCGTTGGCTTCTTCGCTCTCCCCGATTGGCACGGATGCATGTGGCGCATTTGGAATGGTATACATGATTTGTTCTATCTGTTCATCCACTTCTCGCACGATTTGATCCAGCACTTTCACGCTTTCTGAAATCACTTTCATCTCTTCCATGATTTCCTCGACGTCCTTGCCCTCTTTCTTATACTGAGGAATCAGCTTGGAAGCCGCATTCTGCCTGCTTTTTAAAAGTTCCACCTCTTGTAGAGACGCGCGTCGTTTCGTGTCAAGCGCCATGAGAGTCGCTTGATCGAATTTCCCCTTCTTAAGCATCACACGTTCCAATATTTCCGGATTGCTTCTAATCATCTTAATATCTAGCATTTCGTTTCCCTCTTCCATCTTTCGTTTTCTGCTATACCACACCAGTTGTTAAATTCTCTCCCGATATTCCTTTTTCGCAAGTTCAAGTGCTTGCATTTCCTCCGTCGATAACGCATATTTTGAAACCCCCGCCTCAATTGGCTTTGCATAAATTGATGAGTTTTCTCGCGCATAGATTCCCGTGATGGTCACACCATTGTCGC
Source organism: Clostridia bacterium (assembly GCA_037133315.1). GTDB lineage: Bacteria > Bacillota > Clostridia > JBAXOJ01 > JBAXOJ01 > JBAXOJ01. The sequence continues at coordinate 919 of JBAXOJ010000185.1, read as the reverse complement.
GTTCATCCAGCAACGCGATGGAAAAACTTTGGTCGCTTCCCACATCCGCAAACGCGTTATATCGGACAATGCTGATCTTTTGCCCGCAATAGGTCAGCGTTTTCTTCAGCGCAGCAATTTGTTGGCTCATTTCCTTGGTCTTAATGAGCAACGCGTCATCATGGTCCAGCAAAGAATCGATCACGTTGTCAAGATTCCCGCCAACCACCGCGTCTTTCATAAACTTTTGATATCTCTGGTTCATCTTTTTGATTTTTCCCATGCTCCTGATTGTTAAAATCAATAACACGATACAAAAAACGAATAATACACCCACGCCGATTCCCAATATGTCTATTGCTCCAATATTCATTCCACTTGCTCCTTCAATTTTATTTTGTTTCACGTGAAACAATTTCGATTCTATCTTAATCTTTCATAATCAATCCAACAATTCGATCGATATCATCCAGCGAATAATACTCAATCACGATTTTGCCTTTTTTTTGATCAATTGCGTCCAGACGCACCTTCGTTCCTAGATAAGTCTTTAATTTGTTCTCAAGCTGCGCAATCTCAGGGGTGCTCTTCTTCCCCTTCTTCTTTTTAGCCGGTTTTTGCGCTACGCTCAGTTTCTTTACGAGTTCTTCCGTCTGGCGAACACTAAATCCACGTTCTACGATATGCGCTGCAGCTTCCTCTTGCTTGGTTTTGTCCGAAACACCCAGCAACGCCCGCGCGTGCCCGCTTGTCAGGGATCCATCCGCAATCATGCGTTTGACGCCTTCGGCCAACAAAAGCAGTCTGACTGTGTTTGCAATTGCGGGGCGGCTCTTCCCTACGGTTTCCGCTAACTGCTCCTGCGTTAAGCCAAACTCCGTCATCAGTTTATCATATGCATCCGCTTCTTCAATTGGATTCAAATCTTCGCGCTGGATGT
>JBAXOJ010000184.1:0-3081 GCA_037133315.1 Clostridia bacterium | reverse complement strand
TGGTTCTCCTATAACGGTGAAAAGATCGGGCAAGGGCGTGACAATTCCAAGACCTATTTGTTCGAACACCCGGAAATTTCTGCTGAATTGGAAGAAAAGATTCGCACGCATTATTCCTTGATCCGCGCGAAAAGCAGCGATGCAAGAGTGAAAGCGGACGACTAATGAAAGTCATAAGCAAAGAAAAATCAGATGATCCAAAACAAAAGGATGCATACCTGATTAAACTTGAAAACGAAGAAGAATTCTTGATTACAGATGAAGACTATTTTTCAAAACAAATTTACGGGATGGATGACATTGAACCAGCGGTTCTAATGGCGTTTTCCCGTAATTTGCTTGTGAAGAAGGCAAAAGCGTATGCCATCAAATTTGTCATCTTGAAAATCCGATCTTCTGGTGAAGTGCGTTCGAAGCTCGCTTCGCAAGGTTTTGCTGAAGATGTGATTGAAAGTACCATTGCCTATTTACTTGAGAGCAACTATTTAAATGACGAGAATTATGCGCGTGCCTTTTCGAGTCATTTGTTGAAGACCAAACGTCTTTCCATGAATCAAATCAAATATGAACTCAAGCGTAAAGGGATTTCTTCTGAGACAATAGAAGACCTGTTTGCCGAGTCTGAAACAAGTGACGTCGATACGGCGCGCGATGCCTTTCAAAGGAAATACAAGAATTTTGACTATTCCGATGTGAAGCAAAAGGCGAAAGCACAGCATTTCTTGATGAGCAAAGGGTTTTCGTACGATATCATAAAGCAAGTCATTACGGATGACTAACGCATAATTCTGTGGTAAAATTACATTCGTTGTTCATGAATGGAGTTGAATTATGAAAGTTGGTCTAGTTTCTTTAGGATGTCCTAAAAATCTTGTGGATAGTGAAATCATGCTTGGATTGATGCAATCCAACGGATTCGACCTTGAAAGTGATTTACAACAATCACAAATCATTGTCGTCAATACGTGTGGATTCATAAATGATGCGAAGGAAGAGTCGATCAATAAAATCCTTGAAATGAGCGCTTTCAAGCGCTCTGGTTCTTGCCAGGCATTGATTGTTACTGGTTGTCTTGCTGAACGCTACGCGGACGATATTCTTGCGCAGATTGGTGAAGTGGATGCCGTTTTAGGCACCGCTGCTTATGGAGAAATCGTAGACACCATTCAAAAGATATTGTTCGCCAAAGGGAAATCATTTTCGTCAATTCCGCCACAAACCGATATTTCTTGGCTTGAACACAATCGAGTTCTCACAACCGACCAAGGGACGGCTTATTTGAAAATTAGCGAGGGCTGTGACAATCGCTGCACTTATTGTATTATCCCTGCTTTGAGAGGTCCTTTTCGCAGTCGAGAACTCACCGCAATTATTCTAGAGGCGCGCGCGCTCGCAGAACAGGGCGTCAAAGAAATCATTCTCATAGGTCAAGACACGACGCGATACGGGATTGATCTTTACAAGACACCGAAACTGATTGAACTGATTCGCGGGCTGTCGTTGATTCCTGGAATCGCATGGATTCGATTGTTGTATTGTTATCCAGAGATGGTTACGGATGAATTAATATCAGAAATTAAAGCCAATCCAAAAGTTTGCAACTATATTGACATTCCGATGCAGCATGCTTCCGATGCAATTCTAAAGAAGATGGGTCGCAAGACCACTGCACAGGAGCTGGCTGATTTAGTCAAACGCCTACGCGCAAATGTCGCTGACATTTGCATTCGATCTACCTTTATTGTAGGATTCCCAGGTGAAACGGAAGAAGATTTCCAGACTTTGAAAGGGTTCCTTGCGGAGCAAAAGCTTGACCGCGTTGGCGTCTTTCAGTATTCGAAAGAAGAGGGGACCCCTGCTGCGAAATTTCGAAACCAAGTACCGAAGTCTGTCAAGCAAAGGCGTTTTGAGGAACTCATGACCATCCAACACCAGATTTCACTTGCAATTGAAAAGGGTAAAATCGGCCAGGCCTTGCAAGTTCTCGTGGAGAATGTTGCGGATGACGGGATTTTTTACTTTGGCAGATCGACCTTTGAAGCACCTGAAATCGACAGCCTCATCTATTTTACGAGCCAGTGGCCACTAGTCTCAGGGCAGATGGTCGACGTCAAAATCTTAAATACAGACCAATATGATTTGATTGGAGAGGTGATCCATGAACCTACCGAATAAAATTACCCTATCAAGAATTTTCTTAGTACCATTATTCATGCTATTTCTCATTCCAATCCCGGATTGGGTCGTCTTCTCGGGCGTATTTTCATTTATGAAAAGTGAACTTTTGATTTACAACACATTCGTTGGAAACTACGGGTACATAATCGCAGGCATCATCTTTATCGTGGCTTCCAGCACCGATGCAGTCGACGGCTATATTGCGCGCAAACACAAACTTGTGACCAATCTCGGAAAATTCCTAGACCCCATAGCGGACAAATTATTAGTCACCGCAGCTCTTCTCGCACTCGTGCAAACAGGAACCATCTCTAGTTGGACCGCGATGATTATCATTGGTCGCGAATTCATCGTGACGGGCATTCGCCTTGTCGCAGTGGGCGAAGGAATCGTTATTTCTGCGAGCAACTTGGGTAAAATCAAGACGGTAACCCAAATGATCGCAATCATTCTAGCTCTGTTCAAAAGTTTCTTCGACTTTCCGTTTTATCATGTCGCGATGGCTATCGCCATCGTTATGACGGTCTATTCAGGGTTTGATTATGTGCGTCATAATTTAAGTCGGATAATTGAGCACGAAAAGAGGGTATGATGTTTTCGGAAAGGTAAGGGGTGTGTTAAAAATCACACTTCTAAGCCTATCCGCGCGGCAGACCCATGGTTTTTAACACAAAAAAATCCTTAGACTTGCCATTTTTAACACATCGTCATGAAATCTTTGTTTTCATGACTCATTAAGGCTCTGATATCGCTTTGAAAAAGGCGCAAAAGCAGAAAGGTAAGTGCAATGTGTTAAAAACCTGTCCTCTAGGGATTTTTTCGTGTTAAAAAGGAGGCCTCTGCCGCGGGATCAGGAACAGAGGCGCCGTTTTTAACACACTGATCATTCGACTGGGATAATAA
>JBAXOJ010000183.1:0-3107 GCA_037133315.1 Clostridia bacterium | reverse complement strand
AATAAAGAATAGTAGACGCAAAAAAAACCGTATCGCAATTACGGTTTTTTTTGCAGCTTAGTTCTATAATAAAAACAGTAAGTAAACAAAATTAGAAAACAAAAAAACCAACTTCGCATATTGAAATGCAAGTTCGTTTGTCATAAGTGGTTTTGAATATTTGCCTGATGCCTATGTCGTCGATACAACATGCCTACAAAACAAAAAATTCCTTGTCATAAGTGACTGGAATTTGGTAGCTGGCTGTCCGAAAACGAATTTCTTAGGACCCTGTAGCTTTGCGTCCCTACCTTCCGATAGGTTTGCCGTTTCATTTCTTAAGGCAATTATAAAAGGAAGGGAGACGGATGTCAATACTTTTTGTAATTTTTTATTTATTTTTCTAAAGGTGTCGGGTTTCTTGCTTATGGTAATTGGCGCAAATCGACTTTTTTTGATCTTTTCGGACTGACGAGCGCTTTTTTACCCAACTCTTTCTTCAGGAATTTTCACAATTTTTTAAATTGCATCTGAATATAACTTTAAGTAACGGTATTCTTCATTATAGATTGTACCAAGTTTGGTCAGAATAATTGCTCTTACCTTTTTCTTTTGGGTTTCCTCGTGAAGATGTAAGTTTTTGCTGAAAGCTGCGTAAAAAGCGGGGAGACAGTCCGAAAATCTGGGTAAAAAACGGGGTGTCAATCCGGTTTAATGATTTTTCCAATTCCAAATGCGAAAATCGACTTTTTTTGACCTTTTCGGACTGACGGGCGCTTTTTCCTACCACTATTTGCTTCAATCTTGCTCCCATGATTCAAATTCGCAAAGAAGTTATACAAATAAACATGGATCAAGAGGTATTTGTATAATCCGAACACGGATTTGTCTGGATTGGGCTGGTTACAAGGCCACGGAAACGCGAAATATGGATTTGGCGCGTTGCGTGGTAGGAAAAAGCGGGCGTCAGTCCGGTTTGTGGTAGGAAAATCGGCCCGTCAGTCCGATTGAGTCATTTCGCCTCATTTTGCGCCGGCGGCATGACGTTACCTTCTTAACTCAGTTGCGACAACGCCCTGCGCGCGCAATACGCGATGTAGCCATGCTGCGCCGCCAGCCGCATTGCTTTTTTCTTATACTTCACCGCGTATTCTAGCGCAAAAACCGGTTTGCCAGCGGTCTGATACACGCTCAAATTCTGAATATAGTACTTGGTGTCGGCGGGCGGAGTCTTAATATCCATCGCGTTTTTGTCGTTCCAATCATCAAACGCCGTCCCGTCATACCACACGGCCTCCTCGGCGATGCCGTCGATTGCGTCCACTGCGCTTGGATATCCCTCGTGCAGGCCGACCGCGTTTTGTTGGATCATCAAAAAGTCCGGATCCTTCGACCGCGTGTATTGCCTGATTTGGCTCAGCAACGCGACCATTTGCTCATGGGCATCGACACGGTCCTGTTTGGCACGCGCCAACACAATCTCCTCGTCATAGCCACCGACCCAGTCCATATAAATCCCGTCAAACCCATCGCGCAGCGTCTCGTCAACGATCTTCGAAAACAACAAATCCTGCCAAGCCTGGTCCCAGTACGCCACCGGATAATCGCCGACCCAACCGTCCGGATCGCCGTTGATGAGGTACGCGGGCCACTTCGCGCGGTTTGTCAAACTCCAAGTCCAGTATTGACGCCAATTTTCGGCCTCCGCGATGTTCACGTAAGCGAGCACGAGCTTGCCCGACTTTTTGATCCGACTGACCATGCGCTTGGTATCGAACCCCTTCGAGCCCCTCTCCGTGCACGTCGGCTCCACGACGACCATGCCATAACGCGACGCCGCCAACTTTGCCACGGCCCCCTTTTTCTCAAGCCCCTGCAGCTGACAAGCCCACGTCTTGAGGTTTTTCAAGCGCTTTTCCTGCCCGGAAACACTTGCCACGACTGGCGTTGCAGTTTCGAGTCCGCCTGCAGCAGGCAAACTCGGGTTGCGCTCGGCTGTATTGGTCGCAATCCACACAACAACCAACACAATTATGATAGAAAAGAATGGCGGTAGAAATTTTCTCATGCTACAATCGAACCTCGCAATCATTTCAGAATAAGAGTCCCCATTGTGGATGGATTTACCCAAGCATAATCGAGTGAGTTCCAAACGAGTTGATTCGTTCTTCCAGCTTTTGCTTTTGTAGCGTCGTTGATTTGCATATCCCAACCGATTTTCTTCTTTGCTTTCAAAGTTGCTACACCGTGGAGGCTCATTACGATCTTCACCTCTTGCGTATACGATGTAGAAGTGCTTATGGACTTTGAGTTCTTCTTGAAAGCAGCCATTTGAACTGTTTCACCCCATCCCCAAACTTCAGAATAGGCCTGACCATTTGCTCGCTTAAAAGGTCTTGATAATATGTAACTTGCATCACATTTTCCATTATAAGTTGATTTGTTACAATTCTTTGCATCGATGGAGTATTGAACTGAATCGAAATCAACCGGGCTAATGCTGCCTGTGTAGTTTTGTGGATCTTTCACTTTGATGAAGCAATAGAGGTTCTTTGCATCCCAAAGATATTTCAACGTAGTCACTTTTGTTCCGTCTGGCGGAGAACCAGTTTTCACAGCGCCTGTGGCTGTAACAATGTAATGATTAATCGATGATGCAACATTAGGCGCTTTCTTCCAAGCAGCTTCACTTGTCTTTGCATCCATCTTCATTGTGCCTTTTGCCTTCACTACATAGATTGGTTTCTTGCCCAATTGTAATTTCTCCGCAAACACCACAGCGGATGATAAGAAGACGACAGCAAGTACAACGATTAAAACCTTTGCTAATAACCTGATCATGACATCATCCCTTTCTTATTTCTATTTTAGTTGTAAGTTCTTCTATAAGAATTATATGCGCGTGATACAATGAAGTAAATATAATTTTCATGGAATATCTATATTTATTTCTTATTGATTTTCACACGCGGGAAAGTTTTGAAATCCGACTTTTTTGACCTTTTCGGACTGACGGGCGTTTTTTCCTACCAACATTTGCTTCAAGGTTGGTTGACTGATGAAAATCCGCAAAGAATTTATACAAATGAGCAAGGATTTAATGATATTTGTATATTTTTAACGCGGAA
>JBAXOJ010000182.1:0-3124 GCA_037133315.1 Clostridia bacterium | reverse complement strand
CATTTTAGCTCTTTCTTATGCGCAAATACGGTTTTTTTACAATTAATTTTTTTTAATTTCGAAAGTGTATAAATTCAATCCCTTAAATCCTCTGCATTTCCAATATTCACCAATTTATTTATACATTTTTCTTTTCATTTTTGAATGTTTGTAAAAACAGCGCAATTTAAGGCTCAAAAAGCTCAAATCAAGGGCGAAAAGAAGGAAAACGGGCAAAGTTTTATACACTTTGCCCGTTCATTTTAAAAAATTGTAAAACTGGCCGCGTGACGGCCGCGGGAGTGAGGACCGGCGGCTGGCCGCCGATGGTTCTACCCCATCACGACCTTGATTTCGTTGGCGAAGCCGTCGCCTTTGAGGATGTCGGCTTTGAAGTAGCCACCGCGAATCTCAAGGCCGTTGACGATGATGGAATTGACGCCTTTTTCGACTGAGGACGGGTTGTAGACCGTGATGTTGAGGTCGAAGCCGCGCCAGATGCGCTTCATGGTGAAGCCGCTCCAGTCGGACGGGATGCATGGGTTGATGCGCATGCCGTGTTCGTCAGGTTGGAGTCCGAGGATGCCGTACACCATACCGACCATCACAGTCGAAGCGGTACCTGTGAGCCAGTGGACTGTTCCACGGCCGTGGAATGGGCTTTCGGTGCCTTCGATGCTTTGTCCGTGCGCGTAGGGTTCGATTTTGCGAATCTCGGCGGTGTCGTTCATCGAAGCCGGATTGAATTCCTTGTAGTACTCAAACGCGCGGTTGCCGTGTCCGAGCATGGTCTCTGCGAGCAGGAGCCAGCCTTGGGATTGCGAGAAGATGGCGCCGTTTTCTTTGGTGCCCGGGTTCATCAACGCCATGCGCGCGACTGGCAGGCCGTACTTCTGGAAGGATGGGAACAGGAGCATGGCTCCGTATTTGGTGTTCAAGTTTTTGTAGACCGAGTCCATGGCGATTTCGCCCTGCGATTCCTTTGCAGCGCCCGAGATGACGGCCCAAGATTGTGGGTTAAGCCACATGCTGCCTTCGTCGTTGTCGCGGTGGCCGACCACGTAGCCGTCTTCGGTGATGCCGCGCACGAAACGGTCCTCGTTCCAAAGATCCTTCTGGAATGTTTCGTCAAAACGTGCCAACAACTTGTCGCACCACACCACATCTTCGCTCTTCGCGAAACGCAAAGCGTATTGTTTTACGTAAGTAATGCCTAGGTAGAGTTGGAATGCCACGAATGAGGACTCGCCCTTGTTGCCGAGGCGCAGACAGTCGTTCCAGTCTGCGTGCAGCCCCGCTGGCAGGCCGTGAACGCCCTGTCTGTCGAGGTTGAATTGAATGGCGCGGCGCAGGTGTTCGTAGACGGTGCCTTCGCCGTTGTTGGAGAACGGAATCACTTTGTTGAGGAAGTCGTAGTTGCCCGTCTCGTTGATGTAGGTGTGGACGGTCGGGAACAGCCAGAGTGCGTCGTCCGCGCGGTAGTATGGGTGGTGGGTCGCTTTCACGTAGTCCTCGTCGTCCGGCGTGCCCATGGTGTGTGGCTTGTAGCCCCATGGTACGAGTGGGAGTCCGCCGCCGTTGTCGACTTGGGCGGAAAGCATGAGTTCGAGGCGTTCGCGCGACAGTTCTGGGTCGATGTGCACCGTGCCCTGGATGTCTTGGACGGTGTCGCGGTAGCCGAGGCCGTTGCGTTGACCGCAGTATTGGAACGAGGCAGTTCTCGACCAGATAAAGGTCAGGAGGCATTGGTATGAATTCCACATGTTGATCATGTGGTTGAAGTTTTCGTCTGGCGTCTCGATTTGTAAGCGGTTGAGGCGTGCGTACCAGAAGTCCTTGACGGCCTGAAGGTCCTTCGCGACCTGGCTCATGTCCTCGTATTTTGCGACCAACTTCGCGGCCGTGTCGTTGCCGCCCGCACCAAACACAAAGTTGATGCACTTCTCCTCACCCGGCTGCAGCACGATGTCAAACTGCAATGCGCCACACGAGTTCTTATTATAATTCAAGACATTGGAGCAGCTCCCGCGCTCGATTGCGATGGGATTCTTGTAGTCCCGATAATCCCCCAAAAAGATGTCTCTGTCGCCTTCGTAGCTGGCGACCGTTTCGCCCGCCGCGCCGAAATAACGGTAAATGCCCTCCGCGCGTTCGTCACTTGTACCCGCAGAACTCGTCACACCCGCTTCTGCGCAGTTTTCGTTGATTGCCTGCAGGATGAATTTATCCCTGAAATAAGTGCGCGTGGTGAAGTAGGTGTACTGCATATTGACCTGGTCCTGCTCGTAGTTGCTGTCGCTCGTAAACTCCACAAAGCCCGTCAGTGCAAGCTTTCTCGGCGTACCGCCAACGTTCTTGACTTTGCAGTTCCACACCTCATACAGCCCCTCCATCGGAACATAGTAGAGGGTTTCGGTCTGAATTCCGGCGTACTCGGACTTGATGGTCGTGTATCCGGTACCGTGTCTGCACTCGGACTTGTAGTCTTTGAGATCCTTGCCCACAGGCTGCCACGACCCCGACCAGAAGTCGCCGGATTCCGCGTCTCTTAAGTAAATGTAGCGGCCGGGCTGGTCCATCGGCACCGAATTGAAACGGAAGCGCATGATTCTGCCCATAGCGCCCGACTCGACGAAGCTGTATCCCGCCGCGTTGTTTGAGATCACGGCGCCGTAAGCGGGCGTCCCTAGGTAATTGCACCACGACGCCGGTGTGTCTGGGCGCGTGATGACGTACTCTCTGTTTGGTCCATCAAAATATCCATACTTCATGTAAATTCCTCCAAAAGATTTAATGTGCGCGCTCGCTACGCGTTGCGCGCGAACTGGTGCCACTGGCGCTTCGCCGCAAGCGGCTACCGTTAATAATAATTCAAAAACGAAGCGGTGACAAGGGGGGGTGTGTTAAAAAAGGGTGCTCTGTTCCTCATCCCGCGGCAGAGGCCCCATTTTTAACACAAAAAAGTCCCTGGACAGTCGCTTTTTAACACATTGCCCTTACCTTTCTGCTTTTGACGCCCTTTTCACCCGTTTCAAAGAGCCCAAATGAGTCGTGAAATCAAAGATTCCACGACGATGTGTTAAAAAAGGCAGGTCTAAGGATTTTTATGTGTTAAAAACCATGTGTCTGCCACGGAACTAGGCTT
>JBAXOJ010000181.1:0-3165 GCA_037133315.1 Clostridia bacterium | reverse complement strand
GAATTTATACAAATGAGCAAGGATTTAATGATATTTGTATATTTTTAACGCGGAATTGTCTGGATTGGGCTGGGTGCATCGCCTTGAAACCGCGAAATATGGATTTGGCGCGCGGGGTGGTAGGAAAAAGCGGGCGTCAGTCCGGTTTGTGGTAGGAAAATCGGCCCGTCAGTCCGATTATGTTTTTTTGCACGCCCGTGCGCCAGCGGCATGCCGTTACCTTCTTGATTTTGCCTTGCCTTTGCCGTTGCCTTTCCCAAAAATAATTGACACGTGCACGGGCGCCGTGTTATACTACCTAGGCTACCGCTCGGAGAAGGCTTTAAATCCTGTTACAGGTGCCTTAAGATTGCAGTTGCGGAATGTTTCGCTGTGAAGCGAGATTGACGAAACGTGTGATGACGGCGAGTCTTAATTTATGAGGGAGGTGTTTGCATGTACGCTATTATTGAAACTGGTGGAAAGCAAGTAAAGGTAACGGAATCAGAGGTCATTTTTATCGAAAAGTTGTTCGCTGAGGTGGACGAAGTGGTGACGTTTGACAAGGTTTTGGCGGTGTCGAAAGACGGCGAAATTACGTTTGGGAGTCCGTTAGTGGAAGGCGCTAAGGTCACTGGAAAAGTGCTGAAGCACGGCAAGGACAAGAAGATCATGATCTTTAAGTACAAGCCGAAAAAGGGCTACAGAAAAAGACAAGGTCATAGACAAGCTAATACACAAGTGCTGATTGAAAAAATCGAAGTGGTATAAAATTCGAGGATGAATTGAGGCGAATCTGATGATTGTGATTGATCTCGTAAGAAGTGGCAAACAGATAACCAGGTTCAAAGTGAGTGGTCATGCTGGGTATGATGAGGAAGGTTCGGACATCGTTTGTTCTGCGGTGACAGCAGTGGTATATGGCGCACTTGGTGCACTGGAAGAGCTGTGTGGCATGACGGAATACGAGGATGTAGAGGAAGGCTTGGAAAGTGATCATATTGCTTTCGAGGTACCAAAGGGAATGACAACTGTGCAGCAAGACCGTGTGTATACCATATTAGAAACGATGGTAATCGGTCTGAAGCAAATAGAATATGTTTACGGCGCGTACGTAACAATTAACGAACGGGAGGTATGAGACATGATTTTAATTAATCTTCAACGCTTTGCACACAAAAAAGGTGTTGGTTCGACTAGAAACGGAAGAGATTCCGAGAGCAAAAGACTTGGCGTCAAAAGAGCGGATGGACAGGCAGTGGTTGCCGGCAACATTCTCATGAGACAAAGAGGCACAAAAATTCACCCGGGGACGAACGTTGGCATTGGCAGCGATGATACACTTTTCGCATTGGTTGATGGCAAAGTGAAGTTCGAACGAATGGGAAGAGACAAGAAGAAGGTCAGTGTGTACGTGGCACAATAATTTAGTCCTTACGAAACTGCCTTTCGGGGCAGTTTTTTGTTTTGTGAAGGACAAGGCGCACGCAGTGTGCCAACGGGAGGCAACGCATGTTTATTGATAGCGCAAGGATCTTATTAAAGGCGGGCAAGGGCGGAGACGGCTGCGTCGCGTTTCACAGAGAAAAATACATTACGAGTGGCGGTCCGGATGGCGGCGACGGTGGCAAAGGCGGCGACGTCATTGTGGAGGTCGACGAGGGCGGGCACACACTCGCGGATTTTCGATATCAAAAGCATTACAAAGCAGGCGACGGCGAAAACGGGCGCGGCGGGAATTGCAGTGGGCACGGTGGGGGCGACCTGATTATTAAGGTGCCGCCAGGGACGATGATTCGCGACGAAGCGACGGATCAGATTCTTGCGGACATGGTCACGCCGGGTCAACGCCAAGTCATTTGTCGTGGCGGAAAAGGCGGGAAAGGCAACCAGCATTTTGCTACGCCAACACGTCAAATCCCGATGTTTGCGAAGGTCGGCGGGCTTGCGGAAGAACGCCGCGTACGTCTGGAACTGAAGCTCCTGGCAGACGTCGGTCTGGTCGGCTTCCCAAACGTTGGCAAGTCGACCATCTTATCCATGGTCACTTCGGCAACACCGAAAATTGCGGATTATCATTTCACGACCATCGACCCGAATTTGGGCGTGGTCAAGATGGACTATGCGAAGAGTTTTGTCATCGCGGATATCCCCGGCATCATTGAGGGGGCGCATGAAGGCGTTGGCCTGGGACATGAATTCCTAAAACACATTGAGCGCACGAAGTTGCTCGTCCATGTGGTGGATGTTTCGGGACACGAAGGGCGTGATCCGATCATGGACTTTGACATCATCAACAGCGAATTGCGCCAATACAACGAAAAACTGGCGACGCGCCCACAGATTGTGGTGGCCAATAAAATGGACATCACGGGCGCGGAAGAGAACTTTGAATTGTTCAAGGCAGAAATGGAATCGCGCGGGTTAGAAGTGTTTCAGATTTCCGCAGCGACCAATCAGGGCTTGCGTGAATTGATGTTGAAGATCGCGGAGATCCTGGAGACATTGCCGGATACTATCGTTGGCGATGCGCCAGATGAAGTGGTGTTGTATCAGGCGAAGGAAGAAAAGCCTTTTGAAATCAAGGTCGTTGACGGTGTCTATTATGTCGAGGGGCCTTGGATGTACAAGGTCATCGGGTCGTCGAATTTTACCAATTACGATTCGCTGCAGTATTTCCAACGCGCGATCAAGAGCAAGGGCGTGTACGAGGCGCTGGAGGCGGCGGGTTGTCAAGAGGGCGACACGGTCAACATTTACGGCACAGAATTTGATTATGTGAAATAAGAGAAATAGGAGATTGAACGATGAACAGCAAACAAAGAGCGTATTTAAGAGGCATGGCAAACGACTTGCAACCGATTTTTCAGGTTGGTAAAGGCGGGATTACTGAAAATATGACCAAGCAGATTGGGGAGGCGCTCGAGGCGCGCGAACTGATCAAGGTGACGGTCTTAAAGACGGCGCTCGTGGACACGAAAAGTGTGGCGCAAGAAGTTGCGGCAGCGGTGGATGCGGAAGTGGTGCAAGTCATCGGGAGCAAGTGCGTGTTGTATCGGGAATCAAAGGAAAGCAAGAACATCATATTGCCTTGGTAGTTGGGCGCAAGCCCGCGGGCGCGGGATTTTGTAGGGGGGGAGTAAGTCAATGTCATTAAGTTAATCATTAGATTGTGGAATCAGAAGA
>JBAXOJ010000180.1:0-3210 GCA_037133315.1 Clostridia bacterium | reverse complement strand
AATGAATTAATAAACTCGATTGATGCTTCTAAACCTTTGATCGGATCCGAATCCTTTGGCACGACCAACTCCACTTCCATCACGATGCCTTGTGGATTTGGCGCTTTCTTCATCAATATTTCATAACATTTCTTCAACTCGACATCACCGGCACCCAGCGGAGCCCCATCCAATTCAAAATGCAGTGTGGACGGATTTGGTTGTACGAAATGGTCTTTGAAGTGGGTGCCGAGGGTATATGGCGCTGCAGCTTCAAACGCCTCAACGGGGCGCTCTCCAATCAAAAACGTGTTGCCTGTATCAAGGAAAATGTGAAGATTTGGCGTCATCTCACAGAGTGTCGCAAAATCGGAGCAGTAATAGTCGCCGTGGTTTTCAACTGCGAGTGGATAACCAGCCCGCGCACAAACCTCGGCCGTAATCGCCATCGACTTTGATAACTTTTCAAGCTTGGTTTCTAGCGGCATGAGGCGGTCGAACCGGTGCCCAGCCCCCGCGCCCGTCGTCGTGATCTTTGTGCCGAAAAAACGTTTGTGCCGCTCCAAACCGGCCTCCCACAGTTCTGCCCGCGCCTTGACTTCATCCGCGGACATCGTAAGGAATTTCATGTGTTCCACAGGGTGGAAAGTCACATTTGATGTGGTACTGAGGTTGAAAAATTCTTCTCGCGCATCATCGTTCATGGCATCCAATGTGCCGAAGGACAACGGCAGACAATCAAATCCATAGGTCGCCGCAAAATTGACTTCTGCTGCTTTTGTGCCAGGTACATTGCCGATTTGTTGGAACTCCCAATACCATGGTCCGGCAAAACTCCAGGTGAGGTGGTGGTTGATTTTTTTTGACATCATATAGCCTCCAAAAACTTCTCGTTAGAATACTTACTCGTCCATCTTTACACGAAGCGGAGGCTTATAGAATGGAGATTGTTATACTTTGGGATGTATATTTTTATACTGCGTTCTTCTATTGACCTTCATTTTTCGATATGCTATCATTAAGGCAATTGAATCACGTTGATATCCTTATCAAGAGAGGTGGAGGGAATGGGCCCAATGAAACCCGGCAACCGGCTATATAGCGCGGTGCCAATTCCTCCGGCACGTGCAGACGTTGCTGGAAGATGAGGTCTTTTAGAATTTTGTTGCCTCTTCTATTATAGTTGGGGCTATTTTTTTTGAGAAATGAGGAGGTTTTTGAGATGGGAAAACGGTTTTTTACTTCAGAGTCAGTGACAGAGGGACATCCAGACAAAGTGTGCGATCAGATTTCAGATGCGGTGCTAGATGCCATTCTTACGGAAGATCCGATGGCACGTGTGGCCTGTGAGACCGCTGTGACGACGGGTTTGGTGCTTGTGATGGGCGAAATCACGACGACTTGTTATGCGGACATTCCAAAAATTGTGCGCGAAACCATTCGTGAGATTGGATATAATCATGCGGAGTACGGGTTCGATTGCGATACCTGTGCGGTGTTGACGTCGATTGACGGGCAGTCGCCTGACATCGCGTTGGGCGTGGATCAGTCTTTAGAGGCGAAGTCCTGTGATGCGGACGGGAAAGCAGTCGAACTGACAGAGGCAAACATCGACTCCATTGGCGCCGGTGACCAAGGCATGATGTTTGGGTTTGCGTGCGACGAGACACCAGAATTGATGCCGATGCCAATCGCACTCGCGCATCAGCTGACGCAACGTCTAAGCAAGGTACGCAAAGACTGCACCGTTGATTACTTGAGGCCGGATGGAAAATCACAGGTCACAGTCGAATATGACGACGGCAGACCGACGCGAATCGAAGCAATCGTGCTATCGACCCAGCACGGACCCGATGTCGCGCATGCAACCATTGAGCAGGATATGTATCGCTTAGTCATTCAACCAGTCATTCCAGCAGGGCTCATCGATGAAAACACAAAGTTCTTCATTAATCCTACGGGGCGGTTTGTCGTTGGCGGACCGCAAGGCGATTCCGGCCTCACGGGCCGCAAGATTATCGTAGATACCTACGGCGGCTATGCGGCGCATGGCGGCGGTTGTTTTTCAGGGAAAGATCCTACAAAAGTTGACCGTTCGGCGTCTTATATGGCGCGTTATGTTGCCAAAAACATCGTCGCAGCAGGCCTCGCAAGCAAATGTGAAGTACAATTCGCATACGCGATTGGCGTCGCAAAGCCCGTTTCAATCATGATCGAAACATTCGGCACAGGCAAGCTGGAAGAAGAGCAATTGGTCGCACTCGTCGAAAAACACTTCGACCTGCGCCCGGCCGGCATCATCCAAGCGCTTGATTTGAGAAGGCCAATTTACAAGAAGACCGCAGCCTATGGGCATTTCGGCAGAGAGGACGCGGACTTCACTTGGGAACGAACTGACCGTGCCGCTGCACTGAAGGCGGACGCAGGGATCTAAGGAGGGACTGAAATGGTCAAAAAACTCTTTGCAATTCTAGCATGTGTGGCGATTGGAATGGCGCTGTTTGTGGGTTGCTCCAACGCGACGACGAAACCAGCCGCTAAAGGGGATACCTTGGCGGGAGACAAATTGTCGATAACCAAGCTCAGTGGATGGGAACAGATGGCCGTGCCAGGCGGGTTCCAGATTTACAAAGCAAGCGGTGAAATCCTCCAGATCCAAGTGCTCGGCAACAACGTATCCGAGGCAGAAGACAAGGCCGTGCTCGAGAGTCTTTCGAAAGCCAACAACGGTTCAGCGCTCGAACAGGTCGATCTCCTTGGACTGAAGTTCTACAAGACTTTTTATACCGCAAATGGCAAGGAGCAAGTCTTCTATTCTACCGTGCGAAATGGCGAGCAAGTAAAGCTTCAAGCCACAGGGCAAAGTTATGACTCCAATCCGGATATCAAAGTGATGGTAGAGAGTATTCAATTGAAATAATCGGCTCGCCGCCAACGTCTGGGCGCCGCCCAACTGCGGGGGCGCACCAAACTTGGGGCGCCAGCGGGCAAGCGCGTGGTATATGTGGTATATGCGGATAGTTTAACCTTTTTGAAAATTTGCACGTTTAAACTTATAAAAAACTCCTTATTTTGAGCATTTTTAGCCCGAAACAAGGAGTTTTTAACCTTTTAAAAATTAAAGTGTAGAAAACTTATAAGGATGTGGCAATTCCTTATAAGTTTTCTTTCTTTATTTGTAAAGTGTAAAATTAAAATGTACAAAAAGTGTAAAGTAAAACTACGCAAATT
>JBAXOJ010000179.1:0-3221 GCA_037133315.1 Clostridia bacterium | reverse complement strand
TCAAGTTGCTCGAGCGCCGTCTTGAGGCACTCCAAAATGCTGTGATTCCCACACCCTGGGCACCATGCTGTCTCAAATGTTTGAAATGTGCTCATTCTTTCCCCTCCTCACTGAGTCTCATCATCAATTCTTCTGCCGTAATCTGTCGGCCATCGTATTTCAGAATACTGCGCGTCATCTCCACCCCCGCATACTCACGAATCAGACCCGCTAACTGGCCCGTCGCGTTCTGCTCAACGTTAATGATGCGCTTGGCGCGTTTGGCACACGCGGCGATTTTCTCAACCGGCATCGGGAACACATCCCCAAACACAAGCGCCCCAAAACGGCCACCCTTTGTACTCTGTGACGAATTCAAAAACGCAATTGCCTCGACAATCGCACCGTAGGTGGAACCCCAGCCGACCAGTAAGGTATCAAAGTCTTCTACTCCAAAAAATTCGGGTTCTTGAAGTTCGGTTGCGAGCAACTCCAGTTTCTTCATCCGTTTGTCCATCATGCGTGTGCGCACGTTGGCGGATTCCGTAATCATGCCGTGCTCATCGTGTTCGTCACTGTCCGAAGTGACAAAGCAGTCGGTGCTTCCAGGGAACGCGCGCGGCGAAATGCCATTCTCCGTGTATTGATACCGAAGATACGTGCCGTCGCACTTGGCGCCCTCCAGACTTGCGCCCCCACGGCTTTGGGCGTGTTGTGCTGGTGCGCCCAATTTGGTGCCCGCCAGGGGAAGCGTCTTGATATCAATGCGCGGCACAGTCGCCGAAGAATCCGCGATGTACTGGTCGCTCAAAAGGATGACTGGAATCTGGTATTTCTCGGCAATCTGGAACGCCCGCACCGTCTGATGGAAGCAGTCCTCCTGATTCTTCATTGCGATCACCATCCGCGGGAACTCACCCTGCGCAGCGGAAATCACAAACTTCAGGTCGCTTTGCTCTGTCCGCGTCGGCAGACCGGTGGTCGGACCTGGGCGCTGGATGTTTGCAATGACGAGAGGAATCTCCGCCATCCCCGAAAGCCCAAGCGCCTCTACCATCAGGCAGAAGCCGCCGCCCGAAGTCGCGGTCATCGCCGTCGCGCCCGCATAGGACGCGCCAATTGCCATGTTGATTGCTGCAATTTCATCCTCCGCCTGCTCCACGACAATCCCGCTCTCCACCATTCTTGAGGACAGAAACTCCATGATCGAAGTGGAAGGCGACATCGGATACGCCGAAAAGAACTTGAGCCCTGCGGCCATGGCCCCGAGCGCAATTGCGTTGTTGCCTGTGAGTAGAAGATGGTTCGCGAAACTTCCTTTTAGATGCGTATAGCGCGCCTCCGTGGCATCATAGCCAGCCGAAAACGCCTTCAAATTGACTTCAACAAACTCCTTTTTAATACTTTGTTGCAGGACCCCGCCGCAATGATCTAGATTCTCCCCAAAAATCTTCAGGGCCGCGCCCAACGCAATGCTACCCGACACAACTGAATTCCCCAACGCTTTGGCCATCTCGGCCAGCGCAATTTGGATCATTTGAACGCCTTCGACCTCTGCTCCTTGCGCCGTCGCCAACGCCAACGCCTTGTCGCAAAGAATAAAACCGCCAGACTTGATCTTGCTCTTGTGCAGTGCAATCGTCTCTTCATTTAACGCGATGAGGCCGTCAATCAGGTAACTATGCGATGCAAGCGGTAGTTTGCCGACACCAAAACGAATCAACGAAAAATTATGACCACCACGAATGCGAGACATGACGTCTCTGATTGTGAATACGCAATAGCCTGCGCGTTTTAGCAAGCGTTCCATGATTGCTGTCATCGTATCAACGCCCTGTCCTGCCGCGCCGCCAATCAACAAATTGTACATCTTGTTCCCTCCTGCCGTGCGTCGAATTTCCCCAATAATATTGATGCAATTCAATTTAAAATTTACATATATTATACTACAAATCGCGCACGAAAAACGCAAAAAGCGCAGAAAAGAGGGCGCTCAAAAAAGTTTAAAAATTATTCATATTTTTTTACACAAAAATTACACAATCCTATTGCATATTAAAAAAAACAGGTATAAAATGTAGTTAAGAGATAAACAGAAAGGGTGATACCAATGGATCTATTATGGAAATGCGGCGTGTGTGGTTTTGTTCACGAGGGTGCAGATGCGCCTGATGTTTGTCCTAAATGCGGAGCGACCAAGGATAAGTTTTCCCAACTGTCTGCTGAAGACGCAGAGAAAATTTTCAAGTCGGATCGAACCAATGACATTCACATGGAACTGATCACAATTGCCGGAAGAATTGATGCGCTTTGTAAGGAAGGCATTGCAATTAACCTTGACCCACCGTGTGTGAGCGTGTTTGCGAAAGCAAAGGATGAATCTTGGGTAATCAAGCAACGTTCGAAAGCTGAAATCGCAAGTCACATATCGAAAGGCAAGTGGTAAGAGCAATGAGCAAGTGATTGTTGTTATGGAAATAGGGCCATGCAGGACGTAGTTGCATGGAATGAGGTTTTTAAAGCAAGTGCAAGAGTACGAACTAAAGAACTTATTTAAGTAACAAAATGCAGTAAAGGAAGTATCATGAAGTAGCAACAAGTTGCAAGTTGTAAGTGGTAAGAAAAATCTGAAACTGTAAGTGATTTTTAGTAAAAGTACAGAGCACGTGAAATACTTTGAACGAAGCATTTGCAAGACGAAAGCCTATGGATTTGATTACGCGATGCAAATGCAATCAATAGGAAAGGCAAGGAATTGAGAGTCTGTAAGATTTTGCAAAGCGCATGCAGTAAAAAATAGGAGTAAGTACTTGTGCAAGATTGCGCACGTGAAAGCGCAAAGAGTTCCTGTCAGGTATGCCAGACCGTAAAGAAGCCTGGCACCACAATTAAATATTTTAAATGCTGGCCACCTCGACCAAATGGATGAGGTGGCTTTTGGTGTGATCAGGTGCGGGAAGGTAAAGGCATGCCGTTGGCGCAGGCGTGGGGCCTTTTGGCCTCTACGCAGTAAGCGAGCCAAAACGGTACCACTCCGACGAGGAAACCTTGAAAGGTAGGTGGCGAGTTATCTAAAACACACCAATCTGAAAAAAGGAGATAACGCGTTATCACCTTTTCCTGTGGGAACGAAAATATTCCAAGATGTTCCCTCTTTCTTGCTCAAACTTCAAACATTTAGTTATTATTGGTTGATTGAAAAAGTAAATTCCACTTGTATTGCATTTGCTCAAATTTGAAAA
>JBAXOJ010000178.1:0-3221 GCA_037133315.1 Clostridia bacterium | reverse complement strand
AGAAATGAGATCTTGTTTGTCGGTTAATAACGCTTGCGATGTCTCGATTTCCTTTTCTGCAGAGGAAAGGCCCGCAATCATTTGGGCATATTCGGTTTCCAAAAGCAAAAGTTTCTGATTGAAATTGTCAAATTGTTGGTTCAGATATGCCTGCTTTTTTGCGCGTGTTTCATTGTCATCGGTCGATTTTTCGATGGTTTGTGATAATTGCAAGATTTCTAATTCAATTCTAGAACCATTCTCCGTGATGTTTGCGATGCGCTCGGTATTGATTTTAATCTCGGACGTCGCGCGTGCACAGTCGTTTTCCATTTCGTAAAAGTCTTTGCGCAACCCTTCAATCGTTATGTCAAGCTTACGCGTTGATTCGGTTTGTGCCTGATGATCCAAAGAGATTTTGTTGAGAAACGCATTTTCTGCTTCAATCGCATCCCGTTGGATGTGCATGTTCTGAATGAGCTCATTCATTTTTTCATTTGAGCGATCGATGTTTTGCAAAAATAAACTCACTTCAATGTCTTTCAACGCATCACGCAGAGCAAGGTATTTGATCGCCGTCTCTGATTGTTGCTCTAATGGTTCAATCTGCACTTCCAGTTCGGCAATGATGTCGCCGATGCGAAGCAGGTTCTGGGCTGTGTGCTCCAGTTTGCGCTCCGCCTCATTCTTTTTCACTTTATACTTCATAATGCCAGATGCTTCTTCAAACACATTGCGGCGGTCTTCGGATTTCGAACTCAAAATCTCGTCGATTCTCCCCTGCCCGATGATCGAATACCCATCGCGTCCGACGCCGGTGTCCAGAAATAGCTCATAGACATCCTTGAGTCTGCAATGGGTGTTATTTAAAAGATATTCACTTTCTCCGGAACGGTACACACGACGTGTCACCGAAACTTCGTTATAATCCAGCGCCAACGCGCGATCTGTGTTATCCATGAGCAATGTGACTTCAGCGAAACCAAGTGCTTTGCGATGATCTGTTCCAGTAAAGATGACATCTTCCATTTTGCTACCACGTAAGGTCTTTGCGCTTTGCTCTCCGAGGACCCATCGAATTGCGTCAGAAATATTGCTCTTGCCACTCCCATTTGGGCCGACAACAGCGGTGACTCCATCATGAAATTCTAATAAAATTTTGTCTGCAAAAGACTTAAATCCCTGGAGCTCAAGACTCTTTAGATACATTAAAACACCTCACGTTTCATTCCTTATTTTAGCACAGAAACCGTTACACCGTAAGGTACTTTCAGCAAATCTATCACTTTTTTGTCATCTTCCGTATGCCATTCCACCTGGATGACTCCTTTTGGATGAGGAAGCGTCACTTTGGCCCAGTCAATCGCGTCTGTTTTGATATCAATTTCCACGCGATCCAGATTTGGCGCATCCGGATATGTGACGCCTGAAACGTTGCGTGAGAGGAAGTAAACGGGTGATGCAGACCACGCATGGCAATGACTGAGACCGCCATTCAGTTCAAAATACTCCGCACATTGTGGAAGCCCCTGTTGCAAAAACCAGCTCCAGCCAGACTTCATAAGGCTTTCCGCGACATCACTTAATCCAGCCATATATAACGCATCAAACACAAAGAATGCAAAACTCGGAGAAAAGCGAGAGCCTTGTTTGTTGGAAAAGCCATCCATGAAAATACCGTTGATATTCTTCCTTAAGAATTTTCTAATTCGTGGCAATTGCTCTTCTGTGACTGCCCCACTTCGAATCGCAAACAAGCTCGCGTGATTAGAATGCAGCGAGCCTTCCAAATTCTCTTTATATGCGCCAAAATCGGCATCATAAAAATACTTGTTGATGTTCTTTCTAAGTATTTCTGCGCGTCCCTCATAATTCTTTGCATCTGCATCTTGATCGATGGCACGCGCCATCCGTGCCATGTTGTCCAGCGCAATCAGATAAAAGCACGAAAGACCACAATGCACGCCCTTGAGTTCCGTCTGCCATTTTGCGATGGAATTGTCAAAGAAGAAGGCCCCATTCATTTTAGGGGCATTTGGATCCTCGGCCCAAGAGGCATTGAGTAATCGATCTTCCCTATAATCAGATAATTGACTGAACCACGAGAGGTTGCTTTTCATCACTTCCCAATCTCGTTTGATTGGCGCGATATTGCCTGTATTCATATACTGGATATGGTACCCTTCAATTGCATCTAGACAAAAATCCACAATTGTATGGCTTTCATCACTCTTTGATTCTCTGCTCGGATAGACCGATCTAATTTTCCCTGCTGCACAGACGGATTGTCCATACAGTTGCATGCAGCGCTCCATTAATGGCTCATCGCCAAACGTCACGGTGTTGTTATAATACTGAATCACCGTGTCGCGCACATACATCCCTCGTTCACGGGTCGTGCAATCGACGTAGACATCTTCCATGTTGGTGCGTTGTGTCAGAGCACACATCTTCCAGATATTATTGAGCAGTACATCAGATGACTCGAAAGAACCGATTTCTTTCACTGGATAGGCCGCATCCAAAAATTTGAGCGACTCAAAGGTCACGTCTTGTGTTGTGTTGCGCAGCGTAACCATCATGTAACGCATGCCACGGGGCTGAACCGGCATAAAGCCAACCGTGTCTTCCTTGCAAATCACGCGGTCGCCCGATAGATACATATGCACGTGGTCGAGGTGTTGACGGTCCAGACTTAAATCTTCGCTGTGAGTGATATCTAGGATTGCCCCCTTCACGCCGTGCAACTTTAGGATTGGAAACACAAGTCTAATGTACTCCAAGTCAAATAGAATGCTGAAGCCTTGTGGGTAAAGTTCTTTTCGAAACGTCTTAGGCATATCCTGCGCAAGCATTTTTTCAAAACTCGGTCCAAAGGAATCCCAGTTCGTGCATCTTGCCGGAAAGTGCCATTGTTCGTCCCTCGGGAAGTAAGTCCAACCACCAATTTCAGACAAATCATCATCTGCGTCATACGGCAACGTCTTGTTTTTGAGCGTTTGTTCGTAGACTTCCCGCTTCAACTCTTTGGAGTACCGAAACGAAAAGGCGGAATCTAAGGTCTTTTCAGCAGAAAACACGATATCGAGATGGTTTGGAACCGCAAACATCTGATATAAATAATCCGCATAGCCTGCCACTTTTCCAAAGAAAAAATTCCACCCTTCTTCGAGTTCCCAGACCTGATTGATGCGCATGACGCGGTATTTGTCGAGAACGCCAGTTTTGATTTCCTTCCCATT
>JBAXOJ010000177.1:0-3228 GCA_037133315.1 Clostridia bacterium | reverse complement strand
GACCAGATCAAACGCACAATCTTTCGCGGGACGTAGTTTCATGGCCATGAGTAGGTTTGCTCCTAAACGTAAAAGCGGTATTTTAAGCGATAATCCCCCGGGCGCTAAGCGCAGGCTAAAATTGACCGAAACTGGGGAATTTCACCTGCGACCATGCCATGACGGCCCATGTGTAGTGGCTTGGCGACGAATTATGCACGCAAAAACGCGTTATTGATTTTTGGGTAAAGATGACGGATACTCTGAACTGGTAGCAAGTGCGTTTGGATGTATTGGTGGAGTGTGATAAGTGTCTAGCCTCAAGAATCTATCCACGGTCTCGGAATCCTGTGCTGGGGCTAGTGCCGTATATTATGAATACCTAAAACGCAACGGTAATGGGAAATCTGAAATCGTTGTAACAGGTATTCGAGCCGTAGATAGTGAAAAACTTGTGTGGCGGTTGGAATTGGCAATGCGGTTGTATGACCAAGATTCAGTGGTCATCCGTCATCTGCCTACGGGAACAAATTTCACCTTGGGGATGTTCAATATTCAGGACAATGACGAGAATGCACGTGTTCTGATTGTGAAATTTCTCGAGCCAATTCACCAATTTAACGATGTGAAAGCTAGTGACGTAATTATTGTAAACGACTTGTTGTTTTTGGTGAAAAATGTCGAAAACTGGTATACGAAAAATGGAGCATACATAGGTCTCCCTATAGATATTGATCGTGCACAGTGGGAGCTCGGTGATGTCCATTTGCTTGATACACCATCCCATGAACAAGCGGAAGCAATCGCGATGGCGATCATGACGCCGTTGTCTTATGTCTGGGGGCCACCCGGTACGGGAAAGACACGTCTAGTTTTAACACATGCCGTGTTGTCGCTTGCACAACTTGAGGGCATGCAGATTGGTGTGTTCGCGCCAACGCACATTGCTTTGGAACAAGCTATGGATGCAATTCTTAAGGGCGCGATGCAATTAGGCATGGATAAAAATAAATTCTTGCGACTGGGCGTGCCATCGCGAAAATTTGCCATAGAACATCCCGAAGTGTGCGAGATAGAAGGCTTGAATAAGCGTATTACGGAAGCGGGAAAACAGGTTAAAATATACCAAGAATTGTACGATGACATTGAGAGCTACAGGCTGGGCATAAATGTATTATTGGTCTACCCAAAGCTAGATACGGAGTTGATGCTGTTGTCAGAGGAAGAAAAAAACAAAAAGCTAACTTTATCAAAAGTAGCCGAACTCCATGAACGCTGGCGCAACAGCCTAATAGTATCTCAGAACGTTACCAGCATATCTGATCGTTTACCAGTAGATCATTTGCCAAACATAATTCAATGGCAAAAAATACTCCGCGAATTACGCCTAGAAATACTATTGAAAAACGTTACAGAACAATATTATGCACGTGAGGCAATTCTGGAACGCATAGGGCAATTGGAACGCAAAATAAAGGCACTGGATTCTGAAATTGAATCTGTCATGTATAAAATCCGAGTATTTTTGAATGGCGACGCGTCTGAGCGGGTAACCGAACGTACGCGCCAAGTTACACTGATGACGGTTGAAAAATCAGTACTCGAAAATTTAGAGAATAGAATACGCGTGGATGTAAAACATCTACAAGATCAGGCGCAAAACGAAACCGAATCTATCGCCACAAAACTGCAGCTCGAAGAGGAAAAACGCAAGCAGCACGATAATGTAATACGTGATCATTTCGCAAAGCTCCAAAGCATCGTCCCAGAAAGTGAAAAAATAGCCAGAATTATTGAGCTTATACCGCAACTTGGCGTGGAATATGTAAGGATTAAACTTGCTGAAATCCTCGAGAAAACCCGCCAGTGGATTGATCAGCGAGAGCCAAAATATTCACCCTATCAGCATGAGACTAAGGCTGAAATTGCGTTACGTTTGGTGACAGAAAAAAACGAGTTAGATAGACTCAAGAAAAGCTCAATAGAAGAAAGAATGGCACGTTGTAGTGTTGTGGGTATGACGCTCGACCGATACATCGGACGTTTTCAAAAAGACTGCCCAATATTCAGACATATATTTCTTGATGAGGCGGGATACGCACCGCTAATAAAAGCGTTAACTCTCTTCCGATGCGGTTGTCCCGTGACCTTCTTGGGTGATCATAAACAATTGCCTCCAATTGTCGAAATTGACGATGATGAAGAAATGCTGGAAGCCAACGAGATTTGTGCTAGCCACCTCTGGGGGGCGCCAGCAATTTATGCAGAAACTGCATTTCATGACGGTTGGTCTGCAGCTACATGGTTTAACACCCTTAAAAATATCAAAAATGATGATCCACCGAGCTATGCGTTCACACAGCAGAGTAATCTGTCGCAGTCGCGCCGATTTGGCCCTAATTTGTGTCAAGTACTTGATGAATTATTCTATTCGTACGGATTTGAATCCGCACACTTAGAAGACCTGAAAATTGAACTCGTAAATGTTTCTACCAGCCCGAATCATAATTCTGGCAGAGAATCACAAGAAGAAGTGAATGCCATCGTCGCGTATTTATCTTCTACGAACGAACAAGATGTTGCGGTCATTACGCCGTATAAAAAACAAATCAAACTGCTGAATGCCAAACTTCGAAAAATGCAAAGAGAGGATCGTGTTCTAACAATTCATAAATCCCAGGGACGAGAGTGGGATACTGTGATTATTAGTGTGGTTGATGGCCCTCGTTCAGGTGCGCGACCTTGGTTTACCGACTCGAAAATCGTTAAGTCCCAAGGAGCTAAAGTAATGAATACCGCAGTTAGTCGTGCGAGGAAACGTCTCTTGCTCGTATGTGATGCGAATTATTGGCGCAATCGGCAAGATGCGGAAGCACAGTTGATATCAAGGCTTATATCGCTGGCCGAATGATAGCTGATTACCGTTTGCGGTTTACCGCACCAAGCTAAAGGTCTGGCTGACCGGCGCGGCAGGCAGAATTGGTTCGCCCGTGCGACGGCCTAGCTGATACGCCGTGACTTTGCACGCCATAGGGAACTGGCCCACGGCGGGCACTTCGCTGGGGATCAGCTTGCCGTCTGACACGCTGACCGGGCCGTAGTCTACTTCGTAATAGATCGGCAGACCGGAGGAAGCTTTCGCCGTCAGGACCACGCCGGGGCTGTCGGATTTCAACTCGGCCACGGGGGGAAAGTCAATGGTTTGCGTCTGGCCTTTGGTGGCGAGGGGGACCGTGCTATCGCCCCAAC
>JBAXOJ010000176.1:0-3232 GCA_037133315.1 Clostridia bacterium | reverse complement strand
CAGTTATACAAATCCAATCAAATTTATATGAAAATGTATAAATCCAATGCGAATTCGAGGAAATGGAGTCAAAAGTGGTAGGAAAAGACGCCCGACAGTCCGAAAGTACCGAAAAAAGTCTTTTTGAAGGTTCGGAGGCACGAGGCGCTGGTTCGGACGCACGAAGCGCTCCGATGCGCCGCATTAAGTCGCGACGTTACGCGCGCCACGTGCAGTGCGCGCCAATTCCCATTTCCCACTTGACTCCTGCCCTGAATTACGTTAATATTTAGAAAAAGAATATTTTGGTAGAGGCGCGCAATTCAACAGTAACAGTCATTTCGGAAAGCAGATCCGATGAAATCCTGTGAAAGGGACTTGCGCCGAAAGTTTCCACCCGACTGCCGGGCGCAAACTTGGGGGTGCATCAAACAGGTGCGTCACTGTCGTTCGAATGAATGATGTGCTATCGGTATCAATGATGTTTCATTTCCAACAACTTTACCGGTGCACTCACCGGCTTTTTTATTTTAAGGAGGAATACGTATGAAGAAACCAATTTTTACCGGCTCAGGCGTCGCGATCGTCACCCCATTTCATGGGCAAAAGGTCAATTTCGAAAAACTCGGAGAATTAATTGATTGGCAAATTGAAAAAGGCACAGACTGCATTGTAATCTGTGGTACGACAGGAGAAGCTTCTACCATGCCTGATTTCGAGCATCTCGAAACAATCAGCTTCGCAGTCAATCATGTTGCGGGACGAGTTCCGGTTGTCGCTGGCACGGGCAGCAACGACACGCATCATGCGGTGCGTTTGAGCTTGGAAGCAAAGGCACACGGCGCGGATGCGATTTTAAGTGTGACGCCCTACTACAATAAAACCACACAAGAAGGACTGGTTCGTCATTTCACTTATATTGCCGACCATGTTGAGTTGCCGATGATTATGTACAACGTACCAAGTCGAACCAACCTCAACATGAACCCAGACACCGTCTGCCGTCTCGCGACGCACGAATACATCTACGGATTGAAAGAATGCAATATTGGTCAGGTTGGCGACATCATTTCAAATTGTCCTGAAGATTTTTCAGTCTACTCTGGTGAAGATGGATTGGTCTTGCCGATGCTTTCCATGGGCGGCAAAGGCGTGATTTCGGTCATGGCAAACATTCTTCCAACAGAGACACACGAGATTGTCGCGAAGTTTTTCGCTGGTGATCTCCTTGGGAGCCGCGCTCTGCAGCTTAACGCGTTAGCGCTTGTGAATGCACTCTTTTGTGAAACAAGCCCCATCCCAATTAAGGAAGCGATGAATCAAATGGGCTTAGACGTTGGCGCTTGCCGCCTCCCATTGATTGAAATGTCTGAAAAAGGGCGCACGCAACTGACAGCTGAGCTAAAAAAACTAGGATTGATCCAATAAGGAGTTGAGTATATTGACAAATATTATTTTAAGCGGGTGCAATGGCAAAATGGGTCAAGTGATTTGCCGTTTGGCGCACGAAAATCCAGAAGCCACCGTAGTTGGCGGGTTTGATCCGTTCACGGAAGTGAAAAACGACTTTCCGGTCTTCCCTGCCCCGCAAGAAATTTCTGCCCAGGCCGATGTGATCATTGACTTTTCCAATCCAACCTCTTTGGATGCGTTACTCGACTTTGCGCTACTTCACAAACTGCCGCTCGTGATTTCTACGACTGGACATACTGCGTCGCAAAAAGCAAGGATCGCCGATGCATCACAGGCAATTCCAATTTTCATGTCGGGCAACATGTCACTCGGCATCAATCTGATGATGAACCTGGTCGCGCAGGCTGCCAAAACCCTGGAAGGGCTGTTTGATGTTGAACTCATAGAGAAGCACCACAATAAAAAAATTGACGCACCAAGCGGAACGGCACTCATGCTAGCAGACGCCATCAATGACGCGCGCGAAACGAAATGCGACTACGTCTTCGAACGCGAATCCAGACGCGAAAAACGCGCAAACACGGAGCTTGGGATTCATTCGATCCGGGGAGGAACCATTGTCGGAGAACATTCCGTCATTTTCGCAGGGAATGATGAAGTCATTGAAATCACGCATACCGCGATGTCACGTGAAGTGTTTGCGGTCGGTGCGTTGAAAGCTGCCACGTTTATGGTTGGAAAACCTGCTGGACTTTATAGCATGAAAGAAGTAATTCAAGAATCCGTTTAAGCTTATTCGATGAGGTCTGTTTCCTCTTCTGCTTCCGCCTCAACAAGATCTTGTTCGATTTCGAATCGTTTGATGACGGGATCCACAAAAAAGTTAATGGTATATAAAACGAAAGCAGGCAAGATAAACAAAGTCAGGATGACGCCAATCGCTGGAATCAACGCGAACGCCAGTATCAATATGACCGTGATGCCAAGAATCAAAAGGATATTCGGAATCAGGCGCAAAAACGCGAACGAGTACGCGACGCGATAGAGTTCTTTGATTTTCATGTCATAAGAAATCATCAGTGGATAGATATACAGATTGATACTCAAAAAGATAAACAACGCAATCGTGACAAAGCCAATAGCGGCATATGTCAGAATATTAGAAGAATATGCACTAAATTGTGCATAGGTATTAATGGCAAGTCCCAAAAGAAAAATAACTATGATATTGAAGAACGTGACAATAAAGCCTTGTTTCAAGTTTTCTAATGCATGATCTTTGAAATCCCACCATACGTATGCGTGTCTTTGCCGAGAAAAATTTCTCAACACAAAGGAGAATCCGGCATGAACCGGTCCAATGGCGACGGCAGGGATGAATACCATAAGCAAAGCGAGGATGACTCTTGGGAGTGTCATTTCAAGGAGATTTGTATCGTATTGAAAGCCAAAGTACTGATCAAAGGATTGACCGATAATCCAAAAACTCGCAAAGTATGCCAAAATGAGTGAAGGAATACTAAAAACAAGGTATAAAAAATTCAGCCCTAAAATCTGAACAAATTTGCTTGAAAACTGTCTAAAAAATAGACGCCATCTTGGCAAATCAGGCTCATCTTCTTTCACTCCGCGTCCAGGTTTGTTGAAATTAAAAATGTCAAAGTTCATAAATTCCCTCCAAATCAAATACTTGCACACATTGTAACAATATTTTCACAAAAAAACAATTGACAATGGATAGACTCAACTTTATAATGAACCATGCTAACTGCACAAACCATTTGATTTGCGGTCGTGGTGGAATGGCAGACACGTACGCTTGAGGGGCGTATGGGAGACC
>JBAXOJ010000175.1:0-3292 GCA_037133315.1 Clostridia bacterium | reverse complement strand
GGCGAAATAGGCGTTGATTTGACCTATTACTTTGCCTCATCCGAACAGACACCTTCGGTTGTTGCGCTTGGCGTACTCATCAATCCAGATTTATCGGTTGCGCACGCAGGCGGATATGTCATCCAGCTATTGCCTGACGCAAGCGAAGAAATCATTACTTATATTGAAAACACCATTGATAGCATGCCCCCAGTCACGACCCTATTATCCTGGGGCGAGACACCAGAAAGCATACTGGATTTGTTCTTTGCGGAGAAAGGCCTCGCAATTCTGGAAACGACACCTTGCGCCTATCGCTGCAATTGCAGTCGCGAACGCATGGAACGCGGGCTCATCAGCCTCGGTCCAACCGACCTGCTTGAAATGGCAGATGATCCAAAAGAGACCGAATGTGTCTGTCACTTCTGCAGCAAAAAATATAAATTTAATCGCGATGCTCTATTACAGCTCATCGCCGAAGCAACCGAGGCATAAATTATTTGGGGCTCCTCGTCATTTCGAGCGCGCGCCAAAAAGCCAAACTGGCGACAAATGGGGCGACTTACTCCCTTGACGGGAGTAAATGGTCGATTTTGTCTCCACTTTTCGCCTTTTTTTGCCGAAATGCATGTGAAAAGTCAAAAATGAAGGTAAAATCCAGATGATTTTACCTTTTTCCTTTGGTTTTTTTGGTTTTTGAAGCGAATCTCCGCAAGGTGGCGACAAATGGGGCGACTTACTCCCGCAACTGGGGACAAAAATGCCCATTTACTCCCCCCCGGTAAATTTGGCCCCCGGTAAATGAGGCCGACTCGAAACAGTGAGGAGCCTTATTTGTCTAAGACGACTTCAATTTGCAGTTTGTCGAACTTCACTTGGTCAATGAATTGCTCGGGCGTAAATGTGGTGCGCCGGAAACAGGCGAATTCGCTTGTGTTGCGATCAAGCCAAATGGGCACGCTGATATCAAATTCTTTGCAAACGGCGCGCAAACAGTGTTCGAGCCGATCCACAAGTGGTTTCTGCTTTTCAAGATCTTCTACCACCGTCTCGAGTATCACGAACCGCTCTTTCATCATGCGTCCAAAAAATTTCATCAATGACTCCTTAAAACATATCCTTTTTCCAAAGTAAGATGAATGCTGTGCCCGATGCGGCCAATGAAATGGCGATGACAAACACAAATCCCCAGATGTTGCCTTGCCAAGGCACACCGACATTCATACCAAAGAAACTTGCGATCATGGTCGGAATGGCGAGCACAATAGTGATAGAGGTCAAGAACTTCATCACCATGTTTAGGTTGTTCGAAATGACCGAAGCAAACGCATCCATCATCCCGCTTAAAATCGAACTGTATATGTTGGCCATCTCGATGGCCTGTTTATTCTCAATGATAACGTCTTCCAGTAAGTCTTGATCCTCTTCATACTTCTTCAGACTCTTACCGCGCAACAGCCGCTCCATCACCATTTCATTTGATTTTAGAGAGGTCGCGAAGAATACTAGAGATTTTTCCAGCTGGAGCAGCATGAAAAGTTCTTTGTTTCGCATCGACTTGCGCAACGTACGTTCTGCATCGTCCGTCTTTTTATCAATCATCCTGAGGTAGCGCAAAAACTCTTTGGATGCGACAAACAAAATCTGAAACGTAAAACGGGTGTGTTTAAAGGTAAAGAATTCTTTCAATCGATTCTTTTTGATGATTTCCAAAATATCATTTTTGCGGAAACTGACCGTGATAAAGTAATCGCCCTTTATAATAATACCCATCGGCATGGTCTCATATTTTTGGATGCCATCTTCTTCAAATACATACGGAATGTCGACAACTACCAGCGTCTGGTCGTCTTCAACGTCAATATGGGGTTTCTCTTCATCATCAAGAGGGTCACGAATGAAATTCGGCATGATGCCCAAATCGTTTTCAATGCGACTGATCTCATCCTTTGTCGGGGCGTACAAATTGATCCAGCATCCCTTTTCGATCTCTTTGATTTTTGTCAACTCGCCGGTCTCTAGCGTCTTGAAAATTTCAAGCATCATTTGCACCTCCTCGTTTGGGTTGGAATAAAAATCCCACAATTAAAAATACCACATTGCGCCACATATTTCAATCCAAATAATGTCATCTCGATTTATATTGCGAGCGCTACGACCGCGATGTAAATTTTTTCAGCCCCCGCATCGCGCAACACCCGCGCACATTCTGCCGCGGTACTTCCGGTCGTCAACACATCATCGATGAGCAACACAGTTTTTCCCGTGTAGTCATCGCTGGCTTGAAACGCCTGTGATACATTCTCCTGGCGCTCGAGCCCCTTGGTCAAACTTTGTTTTTTCGTGTGTTTCACACGCCGTAATCCCTGCGCGTCAAGTGTCTTTTCGAGGAGAATGCAAAGTTCTTTCGCAATCAACTCGGATTGATTAAATCCCCGACGCGAAAAGCGTTTCGCGGAGAGCGGAACAGGAATGACGTAGTCAAAAAGATCTCCATAATTACGCAACCCGCGCGCCATCATGTAGGCCAACGGCCGTGCCGCCCCAGTGACATCGTAGAATTTCAGGCGGACAATGGCACTTTTCACAAGTTCCGTGTAACTGCAGCCCGCAAACACCCCGTCCACCGGCACCAAAGCAGGTCCAAGACGCGTCGCACCATTGACCCACCCAACCAGAGCCATTGTCTGTGCACAGGCCGCGCAAACCGCCTCGTGCGGGGATGCAGGGTCGGTTAGTGTTTTGCAGAAAATGCATTTTGGCGGAAACAGCGCCCGCCCCATGCGTTCAAAGAAATTTTTGAAAAATGCATCCAAATCGACGTAGATCATACACTATGACTCGATTCCGTCATGCCAGCGGCTCCAGTAGGCAGAAATGCGTTCGGCCAACGCCGAGAAACGAAACATCTCGCGATTGTTGCGCACCATGTGCTCGAGCCAACAGGTTTCCCCAACGAGGACCACCATTTGTTTCGCGCGCGTAACCGCCGTATAGAGCAGGTTGCGAGTCATTAATATCGTGTGCACTTTGCACATTGGCATCACCACCACTGGGAACTCACAGCCCTGGCTTTTATGCACCGTCACCGCGTACGCCAGATCCAACTCGTCCATTTTATCGTAATCGTACCAGGCTTCGCGATCGTCATCGAAGTACACTTGCACTTTCGAGGCAAACACATCAATGGCAATCAACGTGCCCATATCCCCGTTGAAGACGCCCGTGCCTTCTTCGTAGCCACCCTTGGTTTTGACCCAAGTCATATCATAGTTGTTCTTATTCTGCATAATTTTATCGCCCACACGATAGA
>JBAXOJ010000174.1:0-3377 GCA_037133315.1 Clostridia bacterium | reverse complement strand
ATTTTACCATATGTTTGTATAAAATGTGAGGTCATATCATAGAAAAACGAGGATAGCAAGTGCCCCCATTGCCATTTCCGCTTGATTTCTTGCTCATTCGAGACTATACTTTTTTATGAAATCAATTGAAACAAAAGGAGCACAATATGCTATATATTAACCCAAAAACAATGAGTCCGGACCCGCTCGATGCGATGAAACACAAATCCGTAGTCGACGATTTTTACGCTGAAACCGACCTCTTCCCCCATGCGCTGGAAGCGCACAACATCACAAGCGAGCATGTCGCTGCCTGGGGACGTTCCTTTGACCTGTTCAAACGCCCTGCCTCGTTGACTTACTCTACAGATGCGCGCAATCACTCTGCGTTAATCATCGATTTCGGCGCAGAATTAGAAGCGAATTTGGAACTTGAACTGACCGTAGACTGTTGTAGCAATGTCTACGTCGTGTTTGGCGAAAGCCTGTTCGAAGCGGAAATGCTTGGCGCCCCGGGCACCATTCCAGAACCCGTCGAGCACTGGCACATTCCGCATGCAGGAAAACACAAACATCTTTTCTCGCAAAGAGGGTTTCGTTTTGTCAAGATTTCAACCCACGATGCTAAAGAAATCACGTTGCACCATGTGGTGGCGCATGCCTTGTTTGCGTTTTACAAAGGAAAAATCGGAACCTTTTCCTGCTCAGATGAGAAGTACCAAAGGGTCTGGCAGACCTCTGTTTACACGGCGCGCCTTTGTTCGAGACCGAATGAATATTGGGATGGCATCAAACGTGATCGGCTTGGCTGGTACGGCGACGCTCGCATCACGCAGTTGACGACGGATAGTGTGTTTTTGGATCCGACTCCCGCCTTGCAAATGCTCAACAGCTTATCCACCGACGTCTGGGCGAACTACACGCCGACTTATTCGTTTGACGCAGTCGCCATGTTGCGCCAAAGCATCCTGGTTTATGGTGCAGAGGATCCCATTGTACGTGACATTTTTCAGAAAATCATCCAGCTCCTCGCTTGGTGCAAGCGCACCCAAACCCTCGAAAACGGCCTTTTCAAACGAGACGACACCGTGCGCTACGACTACGGTGTGGGCTTTATCGACTGGAGCCCCATGCCCCTCGGCGGTCGCATGGAGGAAATCTCGTGGATCCAGATGAAATATTTGGAGGCGCTGAAGAACGCCGCCTATATCGCCGAAATTCTCCACAATCCCTCGCTCGCCGCGCAGTTTGCAACGGACGCCGCACAACTTGAAAAGTCAATCATTCAAGCCTTTTGGCGTCCCGAAAAAGGCTTTATCCACACCCAAAACCGCGTCATCGACGACTTCAAAATGTCGTGGGAAGTGGATCATTTTACAAAGAGTTATATCGACGGCATAAAACTAGGCGAAAGTGGCACATCCAGGCATTCCAGTTCATTGGCGGTCTGGTGTTTGGCGCCGCAAGACACCTTCCTTCAAAAGTCTTTGCAGGTATTGAACGACGAAACCCTCACCAAAATCATCACAGGCTATTTCGCGTTCTACGAACAGTCCGCCCGCGCTGCTTGCGGCGATTCCCTTGGCGCGTTCCACAACATGCGCGACTACATCGGCGACCAACTCGAACAACACGACAGCTCCACCGTTTGGGAATCCTATGAGCCGCTCGTAAGGGATTTCAGAAAATGGGGCTTGCAATCGTTCCCGAAAAGCCTGTGCCACGCCTGGAGTTCCGGGACCGTGCCCATTACCACAAAATATATGCTCGGCGTCACGCCGACCGCACCAGGCTTTCGCGCCGTCTCCCTTGCGCCCGAAACCCGCGTCCCATGGAGCTTTGAGGCGAAAGTCCCCACCCCGCACGGCGTGATCTATGTCGCCAAGGGGCTCGGAGCCGCGCCGGTTGAATACCAAATTCCAAACGCAATCTCGGTTGTCGGCGAAGAGGCAATGCCGGCCAGCGTCAAAGTCGCGATGTATTAATGGCCCACCGCGATGAATGATTCGCGCTCCGCTGGTAGGGAAAAAGCCCGGCAAGTCCCTAGGCGGGACTTGCTCGCAAAAAACCCTACCAAGTTTGTCTTTTTGGCAGAGCAAAAAGGAGATTTTTAGACAATTGCCTCTACCTTTTGCTTTTGTGTTTGCGATAATCCATCAAAAATCGCAAAAAGTGCCATTGGAAGGAACAAAATCTTGCGATTTTGATTTTTACATCGCCACTGGTAGGAAAAACGGCGAGCAAGTCCCGTGCTTGGTAGGGAAAAAGCTTCGCAAGTCCCGCGTAGGGACTTGCTCGCCCAAAACCCTACCAGCCTGCTAAAAAAGAGCAGCGTAGCGCCAAAATATTAATTGTAATAGTCGACCGTTTCGCCGTAATAGCTCATATCCAAGCCCAGATTCGCGAAAATTGTCTCGGAGTCCGTGCCATCGATGATACCGTCCAAATTGATGTCGTTCAGCTGCACATACCCAGCATCGCCATACCCTGCGCCTATCGTGCTAAACACCGCTTCGGAATCCGAACCGTCAATTATCCCGTCCGCATACACATCGCCAGCAATCAATGACTTATCCCCCAAATCGAGGTCGCTGCCCGCCATCGTCAAAGCGATGTCCCGTGTCATATATCCGCTGCGCGAAACGCTGAGCGTATAAGGACCTGCGGCCAGTGGAGGAAGCGTTGCGATTTTTGTCGTCGGATCGACGACGCAAGACGCGAGGATGTCCGTCGCCAAATAGGACCTTTTTGCGACGACGGTTGTCTGTCCAGCCGCATTCATGTAAGCGTCGTACACTGCGTCCCCTGTGTTCAAAAGATCGGTGGCGGAAAGCGAAGCGAGCGTCACAGCGTTGCCCGTCGGCAAAGTTTCCATGGTAAATAAATCTGGCCTCGTAAACGTCGTCGCCCCGGTACTAGTGGCGTACTGCATGACGTTGGTCGTGCCCAAAATCACTTTGCTGACAGCAGCGCCGCCAAGTGTCTTATGGAAGTACCCAATGGTAGATGCATCCACGGCTCCAAGTTTTCGGAACGTCATTTTGAGCATCGTCGCCTCGGTCGCGCCGTCAAGCGAAATCGTCGCGCCAGTATTTTTTGCATAGCCAATTAATACGTAATTCCCGGAGCTGGCGTCCGTTGTGTTTTCTATCTGGAATGAGGAAATATTGTAGCCAGCAAGTCGCGCGGCGTCAGGAAGAGTGAGATACGGCGCAATCGCCGCAGCCGAGGCCAGTTTTGCATTTGGCGCGTCTACCTTTGTCTCGGATGTGACTGGGGCAACTTTCGTCTTGTCATATGCGAGCGCCCAGGAAAAACTGTTCATATTCACAATGCCCTTAAATCCACAAGTGACTTCGACAAATCCGTTGCCCGTGTCTTTCACCTTTGTTTTCATC
>JBAXOJ010000173.1:0-3389 GCA_037133315.1 Clostridia bacterium | reverse complement strand
CGTTGTGTTTTCAATTTGAAACGAAGAAATTGACCATCCTAAAGTCATAGTTGAACCAGGAGCTGTAAGTGAATAGTATGGCGCAATCGCAACAGCAGTCGCTAATTTCGAACTCGGTGCATCCACCTTATCCGCCACTGTAACTGGCACAACCTTTGACTTGTCGTACTTAATCGCCCAGGAAAACGAATTGATGTTCATTTCTCCTCTTAGTTTTAGGGATACGGAAACAAATCCATCATTCGTATCTTCAATCACCGTCTTGATGCCTGCGGGTGGATCCGCGCAAATGATAATGGGTGGTGGGTCAATGATAGGGTCCGCGTTTGATAGGATTGGCATTGCGGTGAAGTAGGTGCATAGGAATATAAAGATTAGCAATACGGAAAAAGATTTCTTAAGCATAACGATCCCTCCAAATGTTGTTTATTCCCTGTTCCAAAAAAGTAATAATCTGTTTTTCTCGTGTTAAATATATCACAAGTTTAACAAGAATAAAATACATTTAATTCAAAAAGGTAAAAAGTATTTTTCAAAAGAAAAGGACTCCTCGCTGTTTCGGGCGAGTCGTGCGAATGAGCAGATAACTTTTTTCGAAATTATGCTCGAAATTTGTATATTTTCATGGCAAATTCATAGCAAAAAAGCATGGTTTTAGGCTCGAAATAACTTATTAGCCAATAACGATAAGTATTTGTATATCAAATGGTCGATTTGATATACAAAAATCCTTCCAAACTGAGAGAAAAGTTATTTCAGAGCCTAGAATGGATGATTTCGAGGTCAAAACTTCCTCTTTATATACAAAAAATCAAGAAATATTAGAAAAAAGTTATCTGCCCACTGAAAAACGACTCAGCGTGGCGCGGCGGTGGTTCAGCGCGAAACGCGAAACGTGCAGCGCGCAGCCCGCAGCGGCCACCTTACACGTTCATCCCCGCGGTATGCCCCGTCGAAAACGCAATGGTCAGATTAAACCCGCCCGTATAGGCGTCGACGTCGATGACCTCGCCCGCGAAATACAGCCCAGCGACAAGCTTTGACTCCATAGTGGTTGGGTTGATTTCATCCGTGTCCACCCCGCCGGCCGTCACGATTGCTTCCACCAAAGGCCGCGCCCCGTCAATCGTAAAAGACAGATTCTTCAATAATTGCCCCAAACGCCGGCGCTCTTCCTTCGTGACCGCGTTGACTTGCTTATCAGGCGCAATCTCGGAAAGTTGCACCATAATCGGAATCAATTTTTGTGGCAGAAGTGCATCTAGGGCATTGCAGAATTGTTTGTTTGGGTTCTGGGCAAAGTCACGCAGGACGCGGTCGTCTAGTTTTTTCTCGTCCAAGGCGGGTTTCAGGTCGATTGACATGGTGATGCCCGCGTAGTGTTCATCGAGCAGATGCCGGCTGGCGCTGAGCACGAGTGGCCCCGAGACGCCGTAATGCGTGAATAGCATTTCGCCGAAGTCCGAGTACAACTTCTTCTTCCCTTTGCGAAACACCACCGCGACATTCCGCAGAGAGAGCCCCTGCAACTCAGGAACCCATGATGTGTGCGAAATCAGAGGCACCAAAGACGGCTGTAGCGCATGCACCGTGTGTCCCAGTTCCCGCGCGAACCGATACCCATCCCCCGTCGAGCCCGTGCCAGGGTATGAAGCCCCGCCCGTTGCGACGATGACTGCGTCTGCCATGTATTGTTTGCCGCCCTCCAGCTCCACGCCGACGACGCGTTTTTCGTTCTTCCCCGCGGTTAAAAGCAGTTTGACCGTGGACTCTTCCAAGATCCTTCCTCCGCTGCGCGTAACAAAACCCCGCAGGGCATCCACGACATCCTTTGCGTTATCGCTTTCGGGAAACACCCGGTCACCGCGTTCCACTTTCAACGGCACACCTTGCGCTTCAAAAAACGCCATAAGATCAAGATTGGAAAACCCATAAAAGGTAGAATACAAAAAACACCCGTTTCCAGGCGTATTTTCAATGAGCCCCTCCACGTCGGTGTTGTTCGTAATATTGCAACGCCCTTTGCCCGAAATCACTAACTTCCGGCCGACGCGTTCTTTCTTTTCCAGTAATAGCACGTCCAGCCCTCGAGCGGCAGCCGTTCCAGCCGCCATGAGGCCGGCAGCGCCACCACCAATGACAATTACCTTTTTGCTCATGTTATGCCTCTTCGTCCGCGGCGCTTTGACCGTCCTGGCCGTCCTCTTGTTCATACTTTTCGTAGACTTTATATTCGTCCCAAATCTTCTCCAACTTGTCAAAGGTTTGGGTCATATGCTCTGTGCGACGCAAACAAACCGCCACCAAGAGCGCGTTGATGACACTCAGCGGTGCAACCAGCGAATCCACAAACGAAGCCATGTCGCTGCGCGCAAACAAAGAGTGCTTTGACACCTGGGACAGCGGCGATTCTTTGCTGTCTGTGATCGCAATGGTCGTGCAACCTTGGTCGGTCGCGTAGCGCATTGCCTTCAGGGTTCTCGTGGAATACCGCGGGAAACTGATGCCGATGACCACGTCGCCTGGGCCGACGTTGAGGATTTGCTCAAACATCTCAGAGACGCTATTCGTATTGACAAGCCAGATGTTATCGAAGAGAAGATTGAAGTAAAAAGCCAAAAAACTCGCCAATGGCGCAGAACTGCGGATTCCCAGCACGTATATTTTCTTGCCCGCCAAAATCGCATCCACGGTCTTCAAGAACTCGGCATAGTCCAGCTCGTCAAGCGTTTGCTTGATGTTGTCGATGTCTGCCATCAAAACACTCTTCAGGATGTTGTCAGGATTGACCCGCGCATTGGAAACCTCGACGCGTTGTAGCATCGTCAGTTTGCTGCGGCTGATGTCCTGCAACGCCTTCTGCATCGTGGGATAGCCGTCGTACCCGAGTTCCACCGCAAAACGAACCACCGTCGACTCACTGACGCCGACCACTTCGCCCAAACGCGCCGCTGTCATGTAAGCCGCTTTTTCAATATAATCCGTGATGTAGGTCGCAATCAGTTTTTGTCCCTTGCTATATTCTGGCATATCTTGTTGCAATCGTTTTAATAAATTATTTGATCTCGTATCCATAAGAAACCTCCAAAATGAATTCTCACTACGCAGTCATCATACCTTTTTTCGATAAAAAATGCAAGATGTCTAAAGAAATCTTGCAAAAATTACGTTCAAATCGACTTCAGGTATTCAATTTCTTTTGAATTTAACGCGCGCCACTTTCCAACCTTCATTTCTCCGAGTTTCAATGTGCCAACTGCGACACGTTGCAACGAGATGATGGTGCGATTGACCTCTTCCAGCGTTCGGCGTATCTGTCGATTCCGCCCCTCCGAAAGGAAAATCCGAATGGTCGTCTTTCTGTTTTCCGTGAGGACATGCTCGATTTT
>JBAXOJ010000172.1:0-3405 GCA_037133315.1 Clostridia bacterium | reverse complement strand
TGGAAAATTTAAGTTGTTGATTTTACAACTAGAAAAATGAGCGAACCGTGAGTGAAAAATTCGGACCAAGTATCAGCACCAGACCGAAATTTCTCGCCCATCTCGTCTATTCTTTAACTATCATATCCACACCATGATACTCTGTAAAATCAACGTTATCAGTCATCACAATCTGATAATTAGTTACCCACTTTCTGAAATCAATTAAGATTGTTCTTAGTGAAACCAATTTTACCAAATTACAGGTTCAAGCGCGCTCGGATGCGTTTCAAAGTGATGTGTTTTCAATCTGGCGCTCCAGAACTTCAAATCCCCCCTACCCCCAATGGTACTACATTAAGAGTTTTATTCAATGAAAACAGTTACTTACTTTCATACGAAGAACCGTTCGCCCTGAGCTTGTCGAAAGGTGTGTGGTTCGACAGGCTCACCACGTAGGGAATGTTATACAAATCAAGACTATCATGCGTGCTCCAAGTCACACCTCATCTCCTCGAATACACATGAATTCAGTCAATGCTCTTAGGTGAGGGCAACAACAACGTCTCCCGACGGGTGCCACCCTTGCCTTCAGAATACTCATCGAACAGCAGCGGTATCATGGCAATGCCAAATCCTGAAATCGCACTGATACAGTAAAACAGCATGGCATTGACCACAGTAAATCCTAAAAAGATCCCGCCCGTCATCGAAATCGCACTGGGCAAGACAACACCATAATTGATTGCCACGTCACGCTGGCGCGCAAAACGCTGGGCCATATCCAGCGCCATAACCAATTGTTCGAGGTTTTGTTCCAGCAACACAATCTGTGCACTGTCACGGGCAATATGCGAACCATCCTGAAGGGAAACGGAGACAGCCGCCCGCTTGAGCGCAATCGAATCATTGATGCCATCGCCGACAAAACAAACTACGCGCCCTTCCTCTTGCATCTGTTCAACCAAACGAGCCTTTTCTTCGGGTAATCGTTCCGCATAAAATTGGTCAACTCCCAATTCTTGGGCCAAACGCGCTACAGGTTCGGCATGGTCACCCGACAAGATTATGACCTTCAAACCTCGTTCATGCAATTGTCTAATCACGCGCTCCGCCTCGGGTCGAATCGTCGGCTTCAATTCGAGAGCACCGGCATAGCGACCATTTCGGCAACAATAAAGAATGGAATTGCCGCTGGTACTGGACTGTTGAGCCACTGCTGCCAAATCATCGGGCAAGACAATCGATTCATTCTGCATAAATCGGCGGCTGCCGACCTTGATCTCATTACCCTGGTAATGAACTGTCAATCCGAACCCTATTTGATATTCAGCGCCCTCGATGGACTGCAATTCAATCCCACGCTTCTCGGCCTCGGCCAGAACCGCACGGGCAATCGGATGACTCTGACGATATTCCGCACTTGCAATGAGCAATAACAATTCATTCTCGGTCAAGCCATCCTCCGGCAATATGCTGCCCACATGCGGCTGTTCCTGGGTCAATGTCCCCGTCTTGTCAAAGACAACGGTGTCCACCTTAATCAACTGCTCAAGGGAACGACCATCTTTGATCAGTAATCCTGCACCCGAGGCCAGATGCAGGTAATTCATCATGGTCAGTGGTACAGCGATGCGCATAATCTCGGAGAAATTTGAGCTGATGACCGTTGCGCCAGCGGTTCCCCCCACCAGTAACGCGGTGGCTCCAGCGATACCCATCGTTGGCAGGACGGACGAATCAGCCACCTTCTCGCCTCGGGTTTGCAAGGTGGTGATGTAATCATCCGTCCCTTCCAAGGCCATCGTAATTTGTGTGGCAACCGTATCCTGGCCGGTCTTCTCAACGCGAACGACAATCCTGCCGGCAATCAGCAATGTAGCGGCAAAGACCTTTTGGCCGACGATCTTCTCGTCAGGCTGCGCCTCACCGGTAAGCTGATGTTGGTCCACCATGGCCATACCTTCGACCACTTCGCCATCAACCGGAACCATCTCTCCAGCATTGAGTACGAGTAAATCTCCCTTATTGACATTAAGCAACGGCATACTGACTTCGACACCATCGACCAACACCCAGACATCCTGAGCATGGCTACCAAAGATACTGGTTAATCGGTTACGCGCATGATTGCGTGTCTGATACAACATCTTCATTGCGACCAGGTAAAAAATGGAGGCCATCGCACTCATAACAAAAAGGCCGACAGCAACGCCAATGACCACGGAGATGGAGTCAAGGATGGAGATATTGACGCGCCGCTCACGAATGCTGCGAATCGCCTGTTCATTCACCGGTTGTGCCGAATACGCCAAAGGTATAAGGCTCAACAAACCGAGCGGCGGATAAAAAATGCGGCCGACCAAGGCAATTCCAAAACTTAAACCAGCATATTTCAAATAATGATTGGTCAGATTTGCATCGCTTTCCATTTGCGAAGCTATGGATGCAGGTTGTATGTCCGTAGCGGCAGCGGAATGTGAACGAGATTTTTCTACAGTATCTACGCTAGTTTCCTGGTCTGAATCACCGCTATCCCCTTTAATGCAGGATTCGACGGGTGCAGGAAGATGGCGAGTTTTTTCCTTATGCGCCTTATAGGCCCCCATCAGGCTGACACTACCCGCATAGATCGCTAATCCAATCAAATGAATCATGTCATCTCAATCGAGCAAAGTGAAAGATGCATTCGTAATGATGTCTGCATGGACAGTACCTTAATTAAATTCAACATATAAATTCAAACCGAATGAATGCCTCGTGTTAGCGACTTCGGCTGTTTTATTGGCAAACCCAACGACCATTAAGTATGCTCTCCGCCGTTTGCAAAATCGGCGATCCGCCACTTCGGTGCCGCAATCACCTGCCCAAGTATCCACTGAAACCGTTCAACCATCGACATAACAGTTAATTCCTTAAATAAATCAATATTGTAAGAAAGAGAACCAAACAACTGAGTCTCTCCTTCACTATCAAATAGTACCACGCCGCCCCGGTGATGGTTAACCTCGGGC
This sequence comes from Clostridia bacterium, assembly GCA_037133315.1. Lineage (GTDB taxonomy): Bacteria > Bacillota > Clostridia > JBAXOJ01 > JBAXOJ01 > JBAXOJ01. Next base: position 412 of record JBAXOJ010000172.1, on the reverse strand, counting down.
CGAGAATAATCGATGGGTAATTCAAGGATAGGCAACGGTGACACGAGTTTCGTTTTCCAGTAGTTCCATAACCGCTCGCCCGCCTCGCCTTCCAACATCTGAGGCTGCCAATGAATATAGTCATTCCAGGAAAGTTCCACCTCGGGCAGCATCATCGTGCGCCCTTCGCGCAATGTGGCGTAACTCTGCCATAACTCTTCCAGCAATATCGAAAGGCTAACCCCATCGGTCGAAATCTGATGGGTTACAAACAAAAACAGCGCGTCTTCGTGGTTCCTGCTAAAAAGATGACCGCACAAGGCTGAGTCGGCAGCCAGAGTCGTCATTCTCGCGAAGGCGGAAATCCAGTGAATTTTTGTCTTCATGGATACAAAAAGGCAGTCTGGATTCCCGCCTTCGCGGGAATGACGGT
>JBAXOJ010000171.1:0-3419 GCA_037133315.1 Clostridia bacterium | reverse complement strand
GGCAATAGGAACAATGTGCCGAAAGCGTTGGCATTAATCCAAGCCGTGTTACTAGAGTTGCCGCCTAGGCTTGCAGGAATGTTGTTTCCAGCAATGAAGTGGTCACGTGTTGGACTTGCAGGATTGGTATCACCGTCATTATCACAGTAGGCAACGGAGACGCCCATTGTTTTGCCAGCGTAGAGATTCACAGGAGTATTGGTTGCTTTGGAAAGGTCGAATGATGCAGGATAATTGGTGATGGCACCTTCCCAGATGTATTGATTCGAACCAATGCTTTTCCAAGTGTAGGTCACATTTTTATCATAAACAAGAGCAGTCCAGTTGTCTGGCACAAGTCCTAAATCCATTGCATGTCCAGAAAGTGTCAAGTGATAGGCGAATGCGTTGTTGTTGAATTTATGGTCACCACCGGATTTGTTTTCATCAATAAAGAGTTCCAAAACATCAAAAGCAGGGTAATTCCAACCTGGATCCACGTTAGTGGATTGCATCAGCACATCATCGGTAATCACTGCTAAAAAGTATAACTTTGATCCATTCCAAAGGAATTTGAACTTTCCTTCGAAATCGGAAGGTCCTGTAATTGCATTGCCAGCAGGGAGCCAGTTCGTCTTCATGTAGGAATAAGGAACGGAAGCCCATGCTTTGTCCGTTGCAGCGCCATCAATCTTCGGTGCGGTTCCAACAAAACCTGCTTCGTATTGCCCGTAGGAAAGTTTGCGAATGGCTGTTTTCTTTGTGAACGTCTTCGTTGCAGTCGCTCTTGCGAGGTATGTACTATAAGCTGAAACGGTCAATGTATGTTTGCCAGTCGCAAGTTTAGGAACAGGAATGGAGAGTGCTGCAAGGCTTTTTGTAAACGGTAGACCATATGGTTTTCCATCGATCATTAATTCAATTTTTTTGATGCCAGTTGAATTTGACAATGCAATTTTCAAAACATTACTTTTTTCAGTGATGGTCTTAATATACACTTTCAATTTTGGCAAGTCGGAAGTTTTAATCAAGCGACCAGGTGTGTAACCAGGCGCAATTTTGAATGTCTTTCTGACTTGGTCTACTTGCTTTCCAAGAACGCGAATCTTTGTGATATCTGTGTTGCCGACGCCAGTATCTTGAAGATATTTCAGATAAAAAGTATCTTCCACTTTTGCGTTTGTAATCAATCCTTCGATGGTATCCGTCGCAACGCCGTCTCTGCCAGCAATGATGGTACGCATGTTCATAGTATAGTCTGCCCATTTGTCTCCAGTAACACCGTTTTTGTTTGGGTCGTTACCAGACATTGGAGTCGGTCCATATTGAGACCCTTGCAAACCATCAATGACCACATAATCTGCTGGTCTGCATGCATAGTAATCATGAATCCATTTTCTTAAATCCATCGATGGCGAATCGTACTGATCCGTATGCGTTGCCATTTGGCCGCGATCATAATAGATGTTCTTTGGTGTTCCGCCAATAGACATGTTCTTAATAGCACCAGTGACAAATGCATCCCAGTGATTCTTAAGCACTGGCACAGAAATCAAGAAATCTGCATCATAATAATACTGTTTATTGAAGAAGAAATAATCCTCATTCTCGCCACCAGCAAACAGATTGTTGTTGGAAAGATGTCCTGGATAATGCACTTTTACCAGTTCTGGGGCCGTGGTGTCTTGATAGTCACCATTTACATATTCTAAGCCAATGAAACCGTCAACCTGCGGGATGTTTGATTTTGTATAACCAAGCTTGTTAAACATAGTTGAAGTGGTGTTGTAAGATCCTTCAATAATATAAACTTTTCCATGCGGATTATACACTCTGACTTTTTCTGCTACTGCTTTCGCAACACGCCAGTCGGTCGTTACGCCATTGAGCGTAACAGGAAGCAACCCGCCAGGATTGTATCCCACGTTGTTGACTAAATTCACTTTCAAAGAAACAGTCGTGTTGTCTTTGATCAACCCGCTGAAACCACCTGTCTTATCAATCGCGCTCCAGACAAGATTTTTAATATCGGTATAGGTCATGGATTTTGCTTGGGCTTTTGAGGATTGCACCACGGAAACTTCAGAAAGTGCCGGCCGCACTGGGGCTTTGAATTCTACAACGGTTTGCGCGGTTCTCCCAAACAAACCTGGGAGCATTGACAAAATCATCAATGAGGACAATGCAATCACGACAATACGTTTCACATACTTTTTCATGTAAACTCCTCCAAAATAAAAATTAATTTAATTCCAATTTGATTATAACGTGTTTGTGCCTAAATAAACATGAAAAAAGTGTAAAAAGCATTTGAGTTATGTGAGTAATTTAGCGATTGGATCAAAAAGATACCCGATTAAAATTGAGAAAGTAATCAAAATCGCCAAGTAAAGAATGACAAATCTTGGCTTGATTAATGTAGCGAATGCCATAACGGGAGAAAAATTTGTTGCTGGTCCCACTAAAAAGAAGGTTAGCGCGGCGCCATAGCCCATGCCTGTATTAATCAAGTTGCTAATGATAGGAATCGCAACGCCACCACATTGATAGAGCGGTACGCCCAGCAATGCTGCGACCAAAACCGCGTACCATTTGTCAGAGGCTATGATTTGTTGGACGAAATCAGATGGCACAAATGTTTTCAAAAGAACACTGAGAATGATCCCAATCATGAGAAAGAACAAGATATATTCTAAACTGTTCCAAAAATTGATCGCAAATTGTTTGACGGAAGTCGCTTTGATACTAGAACGGCACATCACTTCTTTTTCTAGATCAGCGCTTGCCGTAATTTTACCTGTGACTAATTTTTCCGAAGGGATGAGTCCAGAAAGGACACCCATTAAGACGCTGACCAGAAATACGGTAAGGATGCGAAGGAGTGCCATTTGAGGACCAATGAGTCCCCAGGTCCAGATAAACATCTGAGGGTTCATCAAAGAAGAAGCAGATAAGAAGGTGATGAGCGGTGGAAGACGACTTCCCGATTTGTATAGTTGGATACAAACAGGAACCGTACCAAACGTACAGATGGGGGAGGCCATCCCAATGAACGACGCAAGGATAAGCCCCCAAATGCCTGATTTATTTGAAAATTTCAGGAATATTTTAGACCAGGAAGTTAATTTTAAAATTTCACCAACTAACACACCGACCACGACAAATAGCAAAATGGAGAGCAGATTAAAAGCCGACTCACGTAGAACATTTATAACGGTGTATAATAACTGATTCAAATCCAAATTAAACTCCTCCTATCAATAATTATAGCAAATATTTTGCATGACGGTGTTGCACGTTGAAAATTACACCTTTTTCACACAATTTATCCTAAAACAATTGAAATGTGACGAAAAGTGGTATAAAATCAACTCAAAGTAAAATTTAGGTAGTGTTAAATAGCGTATGAAAAACGCGATTTAAATAGATTAGCAAGACTG
>JBAXOJ010000170.1:0-3446 GCA_037133315.1 Clostridia bacterium | reverse complement strand
GCTGCCGCAAACGCAAAGACATCGGCATTCGATGATGTGGACGCGCCGTGTACATAGCGCGGGTTGGAAAACGCGTTCGCGGTGCCCCAAAGCAGTTTCAATGGGCTGGTTTTCATGTGCGACTTGATGAGGGAAACAATTTCGTCCAAGTTCCGGTTGCTCTCGCGTAACGTTGCGCCCTCGGGCGCGATGTCCCGGTCGTGAAAACAGAAGAATGGCACGCCGAGTTTCTCACAAAACTCAAAATTCGCCTCGACTTTTGCTTTTGCCAAATCCATCGGATTGCTGATGGCATCCCATGGTCTCAGCGCCGTGCCTGGTCCAAACGGATCGCCGCCCGTCCCCTGAAATGTATGCCAATACGCCACCGCAAAACGCAGATGCGCCTGCATCGATTTTCCGCCAATGACCTCGTCCGGGTTGTAGTATTTGAAGGACATTGGGTTGTCGGACCCAGCACCCTCAAACTTGATTTTTGATACGTTGTTAAAATACTCTGACATAAAAAACCGCTCCTTTTTACTTTAAAATATTCGCCAAATCTTTGTAATCTTGCTTCAGCGATGTGTACAGATTTTTGTAGATTCCATAAAATTGTGCGTATCTTACATGCAATGCAGCATCCGCGACCTGTGTGCTTTTCACCTTGATGGTTGCGTCGCATGCCTGCTCCACACTGCTATAGACACCCGTGCCCACGCCCGCCAACAGCGCAACTCCAAGTGCAGGGCCTTCGCTCGAATTGATTGTGGTAATTTCCGTGCCGAACACATCCGCCTGCATCTGTCGCCACAGCGGACTTTTCCCGCCGCCGCCGGATGCGCGCACCTCCGAAACGTCGACGCCCATGCCCTGAATGATTCCAAGACAATCCTGCAAACTATATACCACGCCCTCCATGACGGCGCGAATCAGCTCTTTCTTTTCGTGTTTTGCGGAGAGGCCAAAGAACACGCCCTTCGCGTCGGCGTCAAGATGCGGTGTGCGTTCGCCCATCAGATACGGCAGGTAAATGAGGCCGTCACTGCCGACGTTTGCGGTCTCGGCCGCGCGATCCATCAAGATGTAAGGATCGATATTTGCGCGCGCTGCTTCCGCGATTTCCTCTTGGCAAAACTGATCGCGGAACCACTTCAAAGACAGTCCTGCGCCCTGCGTCACACCCATGATGTGCCAGGTGTTTGGCACTGCGTGGCAAAAGGTATGCACACGCCCCAAAGGATCGATCGTGACGTGTTTTGCGAATGCAAACACCACGCCTGACGTCCCAATGGTCGACGAAATCACGCCTGGTCGCACGATGCCGTTGCCGACCGCGCCCGCCGCTTGGTCGCCTGCGCCACCCACAACCGGGGTGCCGATTTTCAAACCAGTCAGCAACGCCGCTTCCGCATGCACTTCGCCGCTCACTTCCTGAGACTCGTACATTTTGGCTAGCAACCCTTTATCGATTCCTAATTTCGCTAGCACTTCATCGCTCCATTGGCGTTTTGGAATGTCCATGAATTGCATGCCGCTCGCGTCCGACACTTCGGTCGCAAACTCGCCCGTCAATTTGAAGCGAATATAATCTTTGGGGAGCAAAATCTTTTTAACCTGCTCAAAAATCTTCGGCTCGTTGTTGCGCACCCACAACACCTTCGACGCGGTAAAGCCCGTCAACGCAGGATTTGCGGTGATTTCAATCAATCGCTCCTTGCCAACCAAGGAGGTGATTTGTGCGCATTCTGCGACGGTGCGCTGGTCGCACCAGATGATTGCTTTGCGAAGCACTCGATTGTCTTTGTCCAGCAAAACTGCGCCATGCATTTGACCAGACAGCCCGATTCCCTTGATTTCCGAGGCATGAATCCCACTTTGCGTGATGACCTGAATGATCGTCCCGCAGGTTGCATTCCACCAGTCTTCGGGGTCTTGTTCTGCCCAACCGATTTGCGGCTGATAAAGTGGGTATTCGAGCGTCGCGGACGCAATCGTATTTCCGATTTCATCAAACAAAACCGTCTTCGTGCCCGAGGTCCCAATATCAACACCAATTAAATACGCCATGTTACTCACATCCTACTTTCTACTTTGAATCATTTGATACGCGTTGTTTTCACTCGATGAGAAGAACGCATGCATCACTTCGAGCACATGATACGCTAGAGCTCCGCTCGCTTTGTGTTTCACGCCAGTGAGCAATGCTTCTGCCATGCCATCAACGCCCAGGCCACGACTGTTTTCTGCATAAGGAAGCGTGATTTCCACTTCGCGCCACTCTGCTTCGTCAAACCGCTTGACCTTGACTGGACCATCGAATGTATTCGGATCCGGCACCGAAATGGAGCCTTCGCTCCCGTAGATTTCAATACAAGGCAAGTTGTGCGCCCACACATCAAAGCTGGTCGTAATCGTGCCAATGGCGCCCGATTCAAAATCCATCACGCCCGCAATGTGCGTCGGCACCTCAACCGTAATCTTCTCGCCATAATTCACTTCTGTCGTCTTCGTCCGCGTCGGCATTGAAATCCTTGCCGAACCTGATACGCGCCGCACCGAACCCAGCAACTCCACCAGCGCAGTGATATAATACGGCCCCATATCAAACATCGGACCACCGCCAGGCTGATAGTAAAATTCAGGGTTTGGATGCCAGCTCTCGTGCCCATGGCACAACATACAGGCGCTCGCAGCCACAGGAATCCCGATTTCCCCTGCATCGATGAGCTGCTTGCAAGTTTGGATGCCTGCGCCTAAAAATGTATCCGGCGCCCCACCCACAAGCACGCCCTTCTCCTTGGCCAGTGCTATGACTTTTTCCCCGTCTTCGAGCGTGTTTGCAAACGGCTTTTCCACATAAACACTTTTGCCCGCCTGAATCGCCGCCAAGCAGACTTCGGCATGCGCCTTCGGAATCGTCAAATTCACGATGATTTTGATTTCAGGCGACGCCAGAATCTCTTTGACCGACATCGCTTGAATGCCGAATTCCTTCGCCTTCTCAATCGCCCGGCTTTCGTCCAAATCAGCACAGGCAATGACCTGCGCGTGCGGCATGGTACCCGTCAAATTCTTTAAATATATGCTACTGATGTTGCCACAGCCGATGATGCCAACCTTCACTTTTTCCATGTTCATTTCCCCCTTGCCGCCCATAAAAAGCCGCGTCTCATCAATTCCAATGCTTCCGGCACATCAAACGTATCGGCATGATGCCCGAGTGACGTGTAAAATACATTTCCTTGGCCCCATCGCTTCGTCCAAACCACTGGCATGTCCACCACGCCGTTGGTTGTATGACTTCCTTCCGCAATTGGAAATCGCGTCGTCGCCAACACATCAATAGCAGGATCTATGTGCATATAATACTGCTCACTTTTTACCACGAAATCCGCAATGCCTTCTGTAATCGGACTCGAACCCTTTTTCACATTGACCGTGTATTCCACACCGTCGCCGCCCGG
>JBAXOJ010000169.1:0-3468 GCA_037133315.1 Clostridia bacterium | reverse complement strand
AAGACTTAATTCCAGAAATTTGAGCAAATGTGGAATTTACTAATTCAATTGAGGTGGGGATAACTTTCTCTCGGCTATTCTAATTTTATCAAAGAAAAATGAATATATTCATCCATAAAATGGAATTTTTCGACGAATTACGTACAATAAAACCTCTTTCCACTCATGCTGCATTCGGATTGCTCGAGAAGTGTGGCTCGAGTTATCATTTTGAGGGTATTATATGGATTTTGGATAACCAGTTATCCAAAAAATTATTTTTAGGTATCTAAGGTTAGATGTTTTCCATTTAATGGAGTCTGCGGTGCATCTGAGCCAAAACCCCTGAGACAAAACCAATGTGATATACATTTTTTTTGGTTGACTAACTCAGATAGAAAGAGTATGATAGCCATGAACTTAATATTTTAGCTAGGGGTGCCGCATGGCTGAGAGAGAGCAATCTCGACCCTTTGAACCTGATTCGGTTAACACCGGCGGAGGAAAGCGTATGTCATTCATTACAGCACCCCAATCAGGGTGTTGTTTTTTGTATCATTTCGCGCGCCAAACACGCTTGCAACACCGCGCACAAAGTCAAGAAGGAGTTTGGATCATTGAAAAAAAAGTTTCAAAACATTCTAAATAAACTTTTGCCCGTATCGCTCATCGCGCTGATTTTGCTGATTTGGTTCGTGGTAAACAAGTTACAGTTAGTCGAACCCTTCCTGCTGCCGTCACCGATTGCAGTTGGACAGGCGTTTGTCGAGAATTTTGGCGTCCTAATGGGCCATGCCGCGACATCATTGACAGAGTCCTTTCTGGGATTAGGCCTAGCCTAGCGCTGGCCTTTGTGTTGGCGGTAGCCATGGATCGCTTTGACCTAATTAGACGCATGGTGTTTCCAATCATTGTGATTTCTCAGACCATCCCAGTCATTGCCATCGCGCCGTTGCTCGTACTTTGGCTTGGGTACGGGATAGAGCCAAAAGTTGCATTAATCCTTGTCGTTTGCTTCTTTCCAGTGTCCGTCGGACTTCTTACTGGTTTCAAATCCGCGGACGAAGACACAATCAAACTCATGCGTTCGATGGGAGCAAGTGACTGGCAGATTCTAGTGCATGTGAAGTTGCCATCATCAATGGGGTCGTTTTTTGCTGGACTGAAAATCGCGGTGTCTTACGCAATCGTCGGTGCAATCATTGCGGAATGGCTTGGGGGAGAGTCGGGGCTTGGCGTCTACATGACCGCAGTGCGGCGGAGCTACGCATTCGATAAAATGTTTGCAGTGATACTTTTAGTGATTATATTGAGCCTAGCGTTAGTCGCTTGCGTCTCGTTTATTGAAAGGAAATCAATGCCATGGAGGGTCAGAAAATGAAGAATTGTTTTAAGAAGTTGAGTATCGGTTTCATTGCGTTTTCGCTTATCGCGAACGTGTTCGTTGGATGTACGCCACAATCTTCGAATGCGCCTAAGACAACAGGTGCGTCGCAACTTACGAGTGTGCCAAAGACGACTGGTGCGCCAAAGTCGGCGGGAGCACCGCAAAAAATAACAGTTGTCCTGGATTGGCCAGCAAATACAAACCATACAGGGATGTATGTTGCGAAGGAACTTGGATACTACGCGGACGTGGGGCTTGAAGTCAACATGGTGCAAGCGCCAGATGGCGATCCGCTGCCGATGTTGGCCGCAGGCAAAGGAGACTTTGGGGTGAGTTCGCAGGAGGTACTGGCAATGGCTCTTTCGAGTAAGACACCGTTGAAAGTAACGGCAGTCGCGGCATTGATTCAGCACAATACTTCGGGTATCATTTCCCTGAAAAAATCAAACGTCACAAGTCCGAAAAAAATGGAAGGACTTCGATATGGCGCTTGGGGATACGAAATGGAGAAAGCAATTTTGAAGTCAATCATGTCACGCGATGGAGGGGATGTTGAGAAAGTAAAAATCATCCCAATTCCAGTGACGGACGTCATCTCGGCACTCAAGACAAACATTGACCTGGTCTGGATCTACTATGGTTGGGACGGCATCGCAGCGCAAGCGAAAAATCTGGATTTCAATTACTTTGATTTGAAAGACTACGTCCCGGAACTCGATTACTATACGCCGTTTTTGGCTTCAAGCGACGCGTTTTTAGCGAAAAATCCTGAGGTCACAAAAAAGTTTCTTGCCGCGACGGCGAAAGGATATGCATTTGCGGTTGCAAATCCAATTGCCGCAGCGGATTTGTTGTTGAAATATTCACCTGATACAAATCAAACAATCGCATATAAAAGCCAAGAATTTTTGGCGAAGGAATATATTGCAGAAGCCGCAACATGGGGTCAGTTTGATGCAGCGCGGTGGAGTCAATTCTATGCCTGGTTATATGCAAATAAAATCACAGAAACGGACTTGGGCGTCAATGGCTTTACTAATAACTATTTGTCGGAGGTAAAATGAGTTTTTTTTCGACTGACAAGATTACAAAAACATATCAAAGCACCCCCGTGATTGAAGACGTTTCTGTCACGCTCAAGCGGGGAGAGATTGTTTGTTTGCTTGGGGAAAGTGGGATTGGGAAAACGACGCTTTTTCAAATCATGTCCGGCCTGGATCGTCCTGATACTGGCGCAGTTTTTCTTGACGAGAAAGAAATCACTGGGATCCCTGGGCAGGTTAGTTATATGTTGCAAAAAGATTTGCTCATGCCGTTCAAAACGATCGTCGACAATGTTGCAATGCCACTTCGTATCAAGGGCGAGAAGTGGAGTGTTGCGCGGTCACGTGCTGGTGCATATTTAGAGGATTTTGGGTTGCTAGGATATGAACGCCATTATCCAAATCAACTCTCAGGTGGCATGCGGCAACGTGCGGCATTGCTTCGGACGATTCTCAATCAGAAAGAGGTAATCCTGTTAGATGAGCCTTTCAGTGCGTTGGATTCCATCACAAAAATGGAAATGCATCTTTGGTTTCTTGACCTATTCAGCAAGCTGAACATTTCTGCTTTCTTCATTACGCATGACATTGATGAAGCAATCTTTTTATCTGACAGGATTTATATTATGGCAGGGCACCCTGGGCGCATCACACAAGAATTGAGCGTTGCTGAGGAGCGACCGAGAGGCGCGGATTTTTATACTTCCGAAGCATTTATTAAAATCAAGAAGCAAATCGTAGCATATCTTAGAGAGAAATCATAATCTCCAGTCGATCACAGCACAGGTGTATTCATCTTGCTTGTGTTGCAGTCCCGCATACGCTTCCAAAGCTTCTTCCGGCCTGATTATATGACTGATTAGCGGACGGACATCGAGTTTGCCAGTGTTCATCAAATCAAAAACAGTGCGAAACGCCCATTTGACATCCATCGCAACACCTCGTTGTTCTTCGACTGGATATTGCCACATATGTGCACCACGTACTGTTAAACAATTGACATGAATGGTATAAAAGGCATCTGTCACATTTCCCGAAAAAGGCGCACGTGCGGTGCCT
>JBAXOJ010000168.1:0-3522 GCA_037133315.1 Clostridia bacterium | reverse complement strand
ACCAGTACGGCGGTTTAGCAAACCGCTGCTTTCGACCACTCAGCCACCTCTCCAAATAGTTGCAAATAAGTTACTTATGACTAAAAAATCGGTTGGCAAAATATGCAGTTGCTACCCGAAGTTGTAACCTGTATGCTAATTTCACCATGAAAACAAGCAGTACAGACACGTCAAAAGTTCAGAAACTGATAAAAGTAGGTCAATGCCTTTATCGTTCCAACTTGACCAATTTATACTATGCCATCCTCAAACGTCAAGGAAAGCAAATAAAAAAATCACTCCGCACTACAGACCCCAGTCTCGCAAAGCGGAAGTTGCGGGACTTGGAAAACAAGGTTGCCCGATTGAACCCTTCTGAGAGTGGCAAGGCGGTGTTTGAATCTTTTGCGAAGCAATGGTTGGTTGGGGCTTGTATGTCGCTTAAACCTGCTTCGGCTCTACGGCTGGATGTAGTGGTTAGGTCACTGACAAAATATTTCGGTGCCGTGTTGGTGCGAAATATAACAGAAGCCAATGTTGTCGAGTGGGGTGCCAGTAGGAGTAAGAAATGTGAGCCACGAACCTTCAACACGGAAAGAGCCACCTTTGCCCGTATCATGGAAACCGCCATCCGACAGGGAATCATACTGGAAAATCCTGTGACTGAGCTTAAAAGAATCAAACCTTCCAAGCCACAAATCATTATACCGACTAAAGAAGAGTTCAGGACATTGATACAAGCAATTCGCAAATCCAAAGTCGATGCGCATCATTCAGCAAATCTCTGCGAGTTCTTAGGCTTGAGCGGGTGCCGATTGGGAGAGGCTACCCCGATTGTTTGGTCTGATATCGATTTTGCAGGTGAGAAGTTCGTGGTCAAGGGTGGTGAGTTTGGAACAAAAAATCATGAGGATAGAACGGTTCCCTTGTTCCCTTCCCTAAAGCAATTCCTAATTTCCTTGCGTGATTCACTGCCCTCTCCGCCATCATCATCAGATCGACTGTTTCCAATCAAAAGCGCAAGAACCCCGATGAGGAGTGCCTGTAAGAAAGAAGGACTTTCAGATTTCACCCATCATGAACTACGGCATTTCTTTTGTTCAAATGCCATTGAGGCACAAATTGACTTTAAAGCAATTTCGGGTTGGCTAGGACACAAAGACGGTGGGGTTCTGGTCGCTCGTACCTATGGGCATTTACGTGAAGAGCATAGCGCAAATATGGCGAAGAAAATGACTTTTGGGCTAACACAACAGGAGGCAGGACAATGAGTGAGGCAATATTCACGAAAATAAAGGACGGAAAGGTCAGCATCTACAACGAACGTGGTCAATTTTTGGCTAACGTTACTGGGAATTGTTGGGTTTCCTCAAGTGTGTCAGGTGATAAAGTGGTGGTGTCTTCCGAAGATGGACGAACGGAAATTTACGATAAACGTGGTGGGTACGTCGGACATATGTAGACAAGCTTACTCCACTTATGAAAGACGTTTGATATTTCCTGATATTGGCGTATATTCTAAAAAGTTTTGCTACCGCTTTCCCAATGAGGGCGGGGCGGGATTGATTTGATTAGGAGTCACAAATAATTTAGACAGAATTATTAAAATTTAATTTGATTTTGCGTCATTGCAGATCGTTTCATTTGGAAACCGCCAAGTTTTAATGAAGAGAAACGAGATTGCGAAGTGATGCGCCCAATTGGGTGCAATCTTCCAGTTTCAGTACTTCTCTTCACCGCTTGGCGGCGGTCCAAATGAGGTATTTGAGGGACAGAGGATTGCACTCTCTTTTTTTGTACCCCCCCTTCCCTCCATATGCCGACGCAGATTTGGAGGTGAATCACTCACAAGTTTTTTCTGAGTCATCATCACATCATCAAGCAATAACCCAAGGAACTGATATGAAATGCAAAATGTATACAACCTCAAAAGCGAACACTTACGTCATTGTGCCATCAACCAGTGACATCAGTGTGCTACCTCCGTCTGTGCGGAATCAGATTGTTTCAAGCAAACCGTTGAAGGAAATAGATGTTGACCCTGCCGTACCTCTTATTGCTCTCGATCCACAAGAAGTACATAAAAATATTAAGACCTATGGATATCACGTCCAAGGAGTAAGCATTTCGTTCCAAGAGAGTGTATAGAATCAATGGGAAAACGCAGTATGAACACGCCCCAAACAACAACCCCGACACCATCAAAAGCACCAAGTCATGACGGGAATGCAGTCCCTGACTTTCCTTCAACCATCAACGTCAATAAACAGCCGATAGAATTGCCTGAAATTATAGACCTCAAAATGAATTTGTCTGGAGAAACGTCAACAAACGAAAAGGAGAATAAAGAATGAGCGAAACAATGATTAAGTGCAAAGCATGTAGTGGCGAAATGTCGAATGATGCAAAAACGTGTCCAAAGTGCGGGAAGCCCAACAAGAAAATGGGATGCATAGCCAAAGGGGGACTCGTATTCCTCGGGTTAATTGTGTTGTCAACTGTGATAGGTGTGTTTAATACTGCTGACGAATCCTCTTCCAGTACACCAGTGAATACGGCTTCGACAGGTGCTAGTGAAGCAAAGTCGGACGTGACAGATTTAGCATCATTGCCTGTGCTGTCTCGAACGTTCTTTGGAATCCAACTAGGTGGCGATGTTTCTAATCTTGTTTTGGAAGCCCAGAGTAAAGGTATCAACGTGAATATGGGGGAAACGTCGGAACCTCGTGGTATGGAGGGTCACATTCCTCTTCAGTTTTACAAACTTGACAAGTCGCCATCTGGAGAAGACTTCGTTCAGTATATAGATGTGTTTGCATATAGGAATAGAATTTACGCTATAAAAGTTCAACGTAAGTGGGTTATTTACACCGACGGAAAAGAATCGGAAGCTTTTTTTCAGCTACTACGTGAAAAGTATAGCACTGCAACGTGGATAGATGACAAAGGAAATCGCCATAAGATAGGGCAAGATCAACCAATTCAAAATGGGACTTTTGCCGATGGTATTCCTTATGAATTAGATGTGGATGGTCATACCGTTGCATTAAGCGCAGGAAAAGACGGTTACGGTATCCACATAAATTATAAATATAATGACATCGGCAATGTTGCGATAATTGAGCAAAAAGAGCTAAAGAAACAAAAAAAGATGCTCGAAGCGCAAGAAGCTGCAAAAGCCGCAAAAGAATCAACTTTCTGACGAATGGTCGAGTAGACTTTGCGATGATTCACAGGACTTTTGCAAGCTATTACGGCATGAGTTCCTGTGAATCATTGTTCCATCAAAAGCTCCCTTCATCATGGAAAAATCAGCTACCAAGAAATGCCCTTTTTGTTGCGAGGATGTACTAGCCGAAGCAACAAAGTGCAGATATTGTATGTCCAAGATTCCATTGCCAGTCGATGTGGATAAAAATGAGCAGGACGACAAGAATATCAAGGGAAGCGGTTGTGGGTGTCTGCTGGCTGGATTTCTGTTCCTGTTGGTTAATGCCGTGTGTTATTTTCTCATGAAATATTCTGACACACTTCCGAAATGAG
>JBAXOJ010000167.1:0-3526 GCA_037133315.1 Clostridia bacterium | reverse complement strand
TAATTCGCTATAGATTACTTGGGATGAAGGGGCATTTACAAGAGTGATTTTGTAACTTCCAATAGAATTCGAGAGATTAGCACCTATTTTCAAGCCTTTTTCCTGATGAAAGCGTGCCACCAATAAAACGTGTTTTTTGGCATCGTCTGTTCTACCCGTTGCTTGCAATACCTTTGCGAGATGATAAATCGCTTTCCACTTAAAACCAATATCAACCGGCGCACAGGCAGCTTCCAGAGCGTAGGGCAACGCCTCATCCATTCGTCCCATATCCAATAAAAAAATCGCCACATCGCGCTGAATAAACCAATCATGCTTCCGTTTTAGAATTTCCTGGAGCTCAGCCACGGCTTGGACTTTATCTCCCAGATATCCCTTCGACATTGCCGTGTGATACTTGGTCCAAATATCATTACCATAGTGAATGTTGGGAAATTCTTTTAGTGTTCTTTCTCCAATGTCAAGACAATCAGCGTATCTTTCAAGCTTAAAGAACGCTTTACATCGTTCAACAAACCATTTTTCACGGTTCGAGGCATACTCGATTACCTTTCCATCCCCATCTTTACCAGAACCGATTACTGTAGAAAGCTTATCAGTATCAACTTTATCTAGCCATTCAAGAATTGTTTGAGCGGGATAATTCGGCTTCTTTCGCAAATAATCCACAACCTGCATCACTGTACTTTCATAGGTTGAATACTTTTCCTGTTTAACCAGAGCTACAATTTCATTAGCTGCCTTCCAGAAATTCTGTTCATGTTCGCTTATCTCCTCGTCACCTTTATTTACTCCAACATAATACAAACACCACGCATAAACAGAACGAATATACTCAAATTCCGGATCGATCGGAATGACTTCTCGGCATATTTTTAAACCTTCAACATATTGCTTTGTTTTTTGGAGACAATAAGCGTATCCCCAGCCATCCCACTTATCACGTTCTTCAGGTTTTTCTTCCCACAAATTCTGATAGATGGGTAGAGCTTGTTGAAAATCATTTTGCTTGCGATAAGCTGTGGCTTTGTTACGCATTTCTTGCCGATTGTCCATACTTTAAACCTCCTGATTGTTACAGAGGTGTCGAACCCAAAAAGAAGCCAGTCCCAGTCCTCCCGTTTCCTCGGACATCCACGCTTGACGATAGGATATCCGGTCATCTGAGCGCTGCTCCAGCAAACGACGTGCCCAATCCTCATTTCCGGACGCTTTGATGAATAGTTCGATCGGCCAGGTCGAGCTTACTCCTAAACGACTTGATCCCTCTAATACCCGTTCTCTTAGCCAATCATAAATAAAATCCAATTGATTCCCCATTTTATCGGCTTTCGTTTTCCATTTTTCATACGGCCATGATCCATGATAAACCTGCGGCATGTGAGGATTTATGGTTTTCAACACTTGTTCCCCTTCTTGGGGAGAAATGCCGTCTATCTCCCAATCCCATTGTTGCGCCAATTGCTGCACTGCAACCGTCAGAGGAAGTACAACCAAACTCAGGCTTTTATTACTCTGCTGGATGCGCGCGGCGCACCACCGATCGGGTTTCTTGCGCGCCTCTTGAAGACTGATCCAAAGCTCGGCACTGATTTCTGGAGAAGGAGATGTCCGCCATTCCGTTTCCCCCAGCACAGCCGCAGTCTGGTTGTTATTAGATCGGCAAATGGATAAGTAGCGTCCAATTAGCTCAGCATCCCAACCAGGAAGACGGTTGTTAAAGATCAATGCTCGTAAATACTGGATGTGGCATTCATCCCAAGATGGCTGTGTGGAGGAAGAAGATAGATCGTGAGCTTGTTGGAGAATTTTGTCAATCCAAAGGGGTTCAAAATCAATAATCTTATTCCAGGTTAATTGTTCTGTCTGCTTCCATGTACCCTGGAATTGTACTCTTCCATTTTTGTAAACCACTGCTAAAGCATTATTGTAATGCATTCGAAGCGCGGCGTTTGGATCATTGTTATTTTCTAATAAAAATCCCGCCTCTAAGCACTTATTTTTTACTTCTTCCAAAAAAGTAATAGGAAGAAAAATTTGGGGAGGTTTATATGAGTCAGGTGTTTCTTTTCCCTCATTATCTTTCTGAAGTAAGTCATGCTGTGGGGATTGATTTAACCCTTTCAGATCATCTAATCCCAATCCCCATCTTTTTACGGTTTCCTTCTCTTCTTCGACGGAGAGACATTTTTTAAATTTTGCACCGGGAACGTTGTTTGTTCTTGATTTACATTCTTCCCAGGTTGCATGACGTTTCAATACACCGTTTACCAGACTCAAATATGAAGTTCCATGAGGTCGTTGAATTCTTTCCATATCCCTATTGCTTTGAGAGGATGAAACATTCACAGGCAAATCTTGGGGCTTTTGTGGTTTATGCGAAGCAAGCTTTTGCAAAGCGTGAACATCCAATGCCCAACCTTGCACTACATTGATCTCCTCTTGTAACGAATGGCACTTTTTTATTTTTGCACCGGAGATACCATGAATGTGCGCTTCACAATCCACCCAGCGTGAATGTCTTGTCAAGACACCATTTACCAAACTCAAATAACTATCTCCTGGAGGTCGATTGAAGGATGGTGGATCAATCTCATATACAGGTGATGGTTCAGCAATCCTCAATTTTGTCGGAGGGATGCGCTGTCTTTTGGAATATGCCTGTGCAATTTGATCGACGCGTTCATTCTCCGGATGGCCTGCATGTCCATGAACCCATTCCCAGCTAACATTTCCACCAGTCAAACCATCCAGTTCCTCCCAAAGATCGCGATTTTCAACTGTATTGCCATTGCTGGTTCGCCAATTTCGCTTCTTCCATGCTGGCAGCCACTCTGTGATTCCCCTTAACAAATATTGGCTGTCGGTTATAACTTGCACTGCTTCGGAATGGGAAACCCGTCGTAATCCTTCAATCGCGGCGCGCAATTCCATCCGATTATTGGTCGTTTGGGATTCAAAGCCGCCCAGCTCTTCAACTTCAGTTTCATGAACCAGAATTGCAGCCCATCCACCAGGTCCCGGATTCCCTTCGCAAGCGCCATCGGTGATCAAGCGCAGCATTATTCCATCCCTCCTGTCATCACTTCATTCCACGATGGTATTTTATTATCTTCCAGGTATGCCATCCCTTTTTGGGATAATGTCCAAATGTCTTTTTGTAAAGCTGACAACCCCATCTTTTTTAACCCCTGTAAGTAGCTCCCTATGCGTTCTTCATGAGCCAGATGATTTCCTTGAATACGTATTTTCAAGTGTTGGATAAGGGCATCCTGGGTTTGCATATTTTCACTTAAGGTCGTGAATATTTCCATTTCAGCAGAACGCAATTCCCCACGGTAATGTACAGGTATTGTTTCTTCCAGCCAGGGATGTCCCAATCCCTTTTCAACCTGGCAAACATCACAACAGTTATCTTCCAGGGGTGGCTTTTCGTACGGGTTGAATGCCGCAACGATGCGCTGCCGGCGGCAGTCTTGATCGTTTTCCAAGAAAGACACCATGGCGTTGAGCTCGTTATCCAACA
>JBAXOJ010000166.1:0-3547 GCA_037133315.1 Clostridia bacterium | reverse complement strand
CGCATAAATCGATTGAACATCTTGCGTTGGTATTTTACGTTGAGAAAGAAAAAGAACTCCTTGTCTTTCTGCGCAATTTTATCGAAAATCTTACTCATTTCACACTCCCAATCGCCGAAACGGCGGAATCATTCTAGTGGTGGAACAACCGCAACCCGGAAAAGGCCATTGTGATGCCGTGTTCGTTGCATGCTTCAATGACGACATCGTCACGAATGGAGCCGCCTGGTTCGGTGATGAATTTGACGCCGCTTTTTGCAGCGCGATCGATGTTGTCGCGGAATGGGAAAAATGCATCAGACCCAAGAGCGATGTGGTCCATCTGGGCAAGCCAAGCCACTTTTTCCGCCTTCGTCAAACATTCGGGTACGACTTCAAGCACATTTGGCCAGTTGGCGATTTCAAGTTCGTCCACGTCATCGCGGATGAACTGTTCTACTGTGTTGTCACGGTCGGGTCTGCCGACGCTCGCTTTGAATTGCAGACCGAGCACCTTTGGATGCTGACGCAACCACCAGATGTCAGCCTTTGAGCCCGCAAGTCTGGTGCAATGGATGCGGGACTGTTGGCCCGCGCCAACGCCGATGATTTGCCCGTCGGTCGCATAGCATACCGAATTTGATTGCGTATACTTTAAGGCAATCAGCGCGATCAGTAGATCGCGTTTTGCGCTAGCAGGAAGGGATTTGTTTTCGGTCACGATGTTCTCAAGCAGAGTCTCGTCGATTTTGACTTCGTTGCGGCCTTGCTCAAACGTCACACCAAAGACGTCCTTATGCTCGATCGGCGCAGGTTTGTAGGTGGTGTCCATCTGAAGAACATTGTAGCCGCCCTTGCGTTTGCTCTTGAGGACGTTGAGGGCCTCGTCCGTGTAACCAGGCGCAATGATGCCGTCAGAGACTTCCTTGGCGATAATCTGGGCAGTGGTCAGGTCGCAAACATCGCTCAACGCGATGAAATCCCCGAAGGACGACATGCGGTCCGCGCCACGAGCACGTGCGTAGGCACTTGCCAAAAGGGAATCGTCCAGGTGCGCGATATCGTCTACAAAATAGGCTTTCTTGAGAGCTGGGCTCAGGCGAACGCCGACTGCAGCGCCGGCAGGACTCACGTGTTTGAAGGATGTAGCGGCAGGCAAGCCAGTTGCTGTCTTCAGTTCCGTCACAAGTTGCCACGCATTGAGCGCGTCGAGAAAGTTAATATATCCAGGATTGCCGTTCAAAACAGTGATGGGAAGATCTCCGCCGTCTTTCATAAAGATTTTTGACGGCTTCTGATGGGGGTTACAGCCATACTTGAGTAACAGTTCTTTTGCCATGGTACGCGCCTCCTGCGTAAAGATTCGTAAAGTTTTCGTGAACACAAGTATAATTTTTTAGCGGGTTTCTGTCAAGTCAATGAATGCTATTGAAATGTGAGCGCCTTTGAAATATAATGATGTTATCACGAAAACAAAGGAGGAGTTTATATGTCATTTTTTGATCGCGTTAAGGAAACTGCAAATTCGGCGGTGCAATCGACTGGGGAAATGCTTGAAGTAGCCAAGCTAAATTTGGATGTGCGCTCTGCTGAAGACAAAATCAATACGTTGTTTGCAAAAATGGGCAAGCTTGTGTTTGCTTCCTATGAAAACGGCAAGGTGAAAGAGGCAGACATGGTTGCGTTATGCGAGACGGTGAAGACTTCATATGTCAATGTGGAGGAACTGAGAAGAAAGATATTGGAGCTCAGAAATAAGAAAGCATGCGTAAAATGCAAAGCTGAGTTGAATGAAAATGACCCGTTCTGCAACAAATGCGGCAAAAAGCAGCCAGAAGTGGATGCGGAGACGGAAGAGACGTCCGAGGCCCCAAAGGCTGAGGCTGAGGGAAAATCGGAATGATTGTATAAAAAAACGGGACTGGAAACAGTCTCGTTTTTTTGTGTTCAAAAGGGCGTTTAGGCTCGGTATAAATATTAGATAGTCGCCAACACTTTTTTAAGTTTGGCAAATTTCGGCAAGCCGTTGACCATCGGCGGCATGGATTCGCCTTGGATAAGAGGCAACGCATAATCGATGAAGTCTTGCGTCAAGCCGGAGTCATCTTCCTTAATCCAAGAAAGCGGTACCGTCTTTTCTGTGTTTGCAACTTCAGAGAGATTGAGTAATTTTGTCTTGCAGACATAGCTTCCGCTGGACATGTCTCTTTCAAACGCAACCATGTGGTCCGTCGTGCCAGCAACTGCCGCTCTTACGGCTTCTTGGCCTGCCATGAAGGATTCATCGACGTCAGTTTTTGAACCCAAATGGGCTGCCGCTCTTTGTAGAAGGGAGAACTCGATGCCACGGACTTTTGCGCCAGTGCGTTCTTTGCAAAGATTCGCGAGCGTAGAAGCAAGGCCGCCCAACTGCGCATGACCAAACGAGTCTTTCGTCTTCGCCAGGTCGGAACCATACTCGGAGATGTACTTGCCATCTTTGTCGCGGATGCCTTCTGAAACGGCAACGATACAATTCTTATTCTTTTTGTAAATCGTCTCAACTTTCCCTAAGAAATCTTCCATATCAAACGGTTTTTCTGGGAGATAAATGAGGTCTGGTCCAGAGCCATTAAACGTGGCAAGTTGTGCAGCAGCAGTGAGCCAGCCAGCGTTTCTGCCCATGATTTCCAGAATTGTGACCATGCCAGTGTCGTACACTCTTGCGTCGTGATAAACTTCCGACGTTGACGTCGCGATATATTTCGCAGCGCTTCCATAGCCCGGGCAGTGGTCTGTTCCGAACAGGTCATTGTCAATCGTCTTTGGAACGCCCATCACGCGGATCTCGTAGCCAGACTTTTGCATGAACTTTGAAATTTTGTTGCAAGTGTCCATGGAATCGTTGCCGCCGTTATAGAAGAAGTAGCGGATATCATACTTCTTGAACACTTCCAGAAGCCTTAGGTAGTCCGTATCGTCCACATCAGCCTTCGCCAGTTTGTAACGCACCGAGCCCAAAGCGGAAGACGGCGTCGTCTTCATGAGTTCAAACGTCTCAGGATCTTCTTGACTCATGTCATAGAACTTCTCGTCGAGCGCCCCACGGATGCCGTGCGCCATGCCGTAAACCTTTGTAATACAGCCTTGCTTAAGTGCTTCGGTGAAAACGCCCGCTGCACTTGCGTTGATGACGGACGTCGGTCCACCCGATTGTCCGAAAATTGCTGCTCCTGTTAAAATTGCCATAATAAAAACCTCCTAAATTTATCTTTGCGTTCTCTCGTATGAAACGTAATGAACCCGAATAAATATAGCATATCCAAATTACCTTTTCAATAGTCAATTGCGAATCGCCGCGAGACTCCGCGCCTCATCGCCAGACGCTGCGAACCGCCGCCGGACGCCGCCGGACGCTGCCAGACGTCGCCAGACGCCGCCGTCGACATCGCCGCGAGACGCCGTGCCTCGCCGCCAGACTCCGCGCCTCATCGCCAGACGCCGTCGTCGACATCGCGAGACTCCGCGCCTCGCCGCCAGACGCCGTCGTCGACATCGCGAGACTCCGCGCCTCGCCGCCAGACGCCGT
>JBAXOJ010000165.1:0-3646 GCA_037133315.1 Clostridia bacterium | reverse complement strand
ACTTTTCGGGTGGTCAGATCGACAATATTGTCCGTAAATTTGAAATTGTTACCATATTGAATGGCCGCAATCCTGATTTAGCTGAATTGATTGCCTTTTGCAAGGAAGAGTTGCTGGAGAACACACATTATACAAAAATCGGTTTTAAAATGTCTAAGTCGTAACCCATGTCGAAACACGAAACACTGTTGCGTCATCAAAAGATCATGAGCAAGCTAAAAACCAATAAGGAAGCTACTTTTGAGGAGATGTCAGATTATTTGAAGAACCAGTCGGAGCTTCTGGAATATGATCTGGTCATTTCACAGCGGACATTCCAACGTGACCTGATTGAGATCCGTTCGCTATACAACGTGGATATTCAGTTTGATCGTTCGCGCAAGGTCTATATTATTGAAGAGGATGAGAATCCCGACTTGAATAACCGGATGATGGAGGCGTTTGACTTCATATCGGCGGTGAAAATGTCGGAAGATCTGACCCAATTTATCTATTTTGAAAAACGGAAGCCGCAGGGGACCCATCATTTATATGGATTGCTGCATGCTGTGCGCAACCAGCTGATTATTGACCTGAGCCATCAAAAGTTTGAATTTGATGAGCCCACCAAGCGATTGGTAGAGCCATATGGATTGAAAGAATCAAAAGGAAGATGGTATTTGTTAGCCAAAGAGGTTGGCAAGGAGCAGGTCAAGACCTTCGGCCTGGACCGAATTGTTGATTTTGACATCACCCGAAAACATTTTTCTCCACCTGCAGCCTACAACGCCAATGAGGATTTCAAATATTGTTTCGGTGTGATCAATGATTCGAAAATCAAACCTCAGGAAATCATACTCTCCTTTGATACGGACCAGGGCAAGTATGTGAAGAGTTTTCCGCTTCACGAGAGCCAATCCATTCTAATCGACAATGAAGAAGAAATAAGGATCAGGTTATTTATGCTGATAACACATGACCTGGTGATGGAGATCCTTTCCTATGCCGACAGTGTGACTGTTATTTCTCCAAAGAGTTTGATCAGGGAAGTACAGCATCGTCATGAGAATGCGTCCAAACAATATCAGAAAAAATGAGATTTTGCTATCATGATGTTGAAACTGAAAATTCTAATAATACAACGATTATGAAAACACAAGACCTCAGAACAGAGATCAATCGTTTGATTCAGGATATTCCGGATATTTTCTTGGAAGATATTGTATCATATCTCAGGCTAATTGAAAAGACCTCCGAACAGGATCTTACAGTCTTATTCGATTTGAAGCGAATATTCGCCGAGGACCAGGAATTACTCGAAAAACTCGCAAAATGATCAAATCAGCATTGGTCATTGCGATTCATGAGTTGGCCATCAAGAAATATGGAGGGCTCCAGGGAATAAGGGATTCCAATGGTCTTGCATCGGCGATTACCAGGCCGATGATGACATTTGATCAGCACGAACTCTATCCAACCCCTGTTTTAAAAGCCGCAGCCCTGATCGAAAGCCTGATCAAAAACCATCCCTTCCTCGACGGGAATAAGCGAATCGGGTATGTGATGATGCGGTTCTTCCTGCTGCAGCATAAAATGGATATCAAAGCCACCCAATCAGAAAAATACGACTTTGTGATGAGCATTGCCAATGGGCAGGTGGAAATTGATCAGATAAATGCATGGATTGAGCGGGAATCATTTCATTTTTGATTTATTTCAGAGTTTTTAAATGATAAGTTGCCAATTACAACGACATGCTTTGTCTTTGTGACATTTTATATTTGTTTTGTTAGGCAAACCCAGGGATGCTTAAAGCCTACATAGCCAGTAATATTAAAACAAGAAACAATGACTGACATTAAAACGGAAATAAAGGATGTTCAAAACATCCGTCAGCTTTTTGAAAATTCAGAAAGCATCAGGATACCGGCGTACCAACGAGCATTTAGTTGGGAATCTAAGCAATGTTCTCAATTTCTGGAAGACCTTTTAGAACAAAAAGGAAAGAAATATTATTTGGGTCAGTTTCTCTTTGAGAAGGACGGAAGTACATTGTTAATCATTGACGGTCAACAGCGGCTTACAACAACTGTTCTGTTTCTTTCAGCAATTGCCAGGATCCTGAATTCTAAAGGTGAAAACAGCAATAGCCTCAGAGAAGTATATCTGACCGATGTATTCAAAACAATTGATGACGATCAGGTAATTTTCAAGAAAATTACTCAAAAGCATCTTGTTTCGGCGATTGACGACACCGAAACAATTTCACAGAGGCGAATTATTGAAGCCTTCAATTTTTTTTATCAGGAATTAAACAATCTGGATGTTGTCCGCTTAAAAGAAGTTCAGTTAACATTGGAAAACGCCGTTATAAGTACTTTTTTTATTTCAAATAAAATTGAAGCGACCCAGGTCTTTGAATATCAAAATAATCGTGGAAAGGAATTATCCCGCTTTGAAATTATCAAAGCGTACTTGATGCATCAGATCTATATTCATTGCAAAGATGTTAATCAGGCAAACAATGACATTGCAGAAATTCAAAGTGTGGTTTCTAAAACATACCGGTACATTGAAGCTGTTGAAGGGTATTTTTCGGAAAACGAACTTTTGGAAAATTACTGTTTCTTGTTTTACAATATCGGGGGTAACATTGAAGCGATTAAAAACCACTTAACCCAGGAAAAGGATAAAACGACGTGGATAAAACTTTTTTTTGAAAATTTTGTGGAACTGACCCACAGCGCTAAAAGCATCGTACACAATAAAAATCAAACAGAAATAATTAACCTCTTCTTTGTTGGTAATGAAGCGAATTGGAAGATTGTTTTACTTACGCTGTTTTACAAAGGCGAAGTTTCCGGAGATACTTTTAAACGCATTTTAAGATTGATCGAGGTTTTATGTTTCAAATTAAAATTAGGAGATTATAGAACTGACTATTTACATCATTATGCCAAAAAGTATTTCAATGCCAATGACCATTATGATATTGATAACCTGTATCAAAACATCAAAGATGCGGCAGATAAAGGATTCAAAGAATATTGGAATAACAACGACTATTTTAAAAACATAATACAAATTTACTTTGATGATCATAACTACCACTATCACAGGAACGTAATAAAATTTGTACTATGGCAATATGAGAACAGTTTGCGTATTAAAAATCGTTCCGGTGCATTGTTGGACAAAGACTTATATAACAGTTATACAATTGAGCACATAAAACCTCAAAACCCTGCAGATATTCAATATACAAAGGAGTTTATAGAAAATCATTTAAACAAGGCCGGCAACATGGCACTTTTAACACAAAGCCAGAACAGTAAATTCGGGAACAAATCATTTGAACAAAAAAGCGAACTTTTTCAAGACACTGCCTTATCCAGCTATACTGAAATAAGAGAAAAAACGCGGTGGACTGAAATTGAAATTGACGAACGACACAAAAGGATTTCGGCCTTCACAAAAAAATATTTTAACATATCTGACTTTACGTAAAAAATGCAGGGAAGATGTTGTATGAGATGTGATATTATCCTATAACGTTACCAGGGACAGAATGACAATCATTTGTATTAAAGAAATATTCTCCCGGTGGTTAATCAGATAATTTGGTCGCATTCTGGATTATCAATGTCACATCAATCCACATATCCTC
>JBAXOJ010000164.1:0-3656 GCA_037133315.1 Clostridia bacterium | reverse complement strand
TTTGTGAATGAAGGCCGCGCCCCGGGCATGATGTGGGTACGCTTGACAGTGAAATAGGATGAAGAGTGCTTTTACCACAGAATGATCGCCATGAACACGAAACCTAAAGTATTGGTTTACGAGCCAAGCGAGGAGGGCCATTTCCCGTTCTATCTGGAACTGGTTGTCCAGGCCTTAACGTTGGCTCAATACGAGGTTATTGTGGTGACCGATCAGGATAGCCCTGTTGTGTTGCCAGACACGGTCAGGCGTGTCACAACGGTCCGCCGGGCCTGTCCAAGCATGGAGTCTGTTGCGTTGGCGAAACAGTTTGACGTGCAGCACCTTTTTTATTCCTGCCTCGAGCATATCTTCTGGTCGAAGAGTACCCGTAAGATCATGATGCCACCGAAGACTATGAAGGTGCATGGCATCATTATCGGTGTGGGGCAACTTTTCAACCGGGATGTCTTTCGACTGTTCAACGTCAAGTATCGCAGGACGCAGCGACTCGTAAAATGGATCCAAGCGCTTCAACACAGAGAACAGCTCGGGAGCGTATTTGTCATTGATGAGCGGACAACTCAGCATCCTGAACGGGTGCCGTTCCCAACGATTTTCTTGAACGACCCGTTCCGGCCTTTTGTTAAGCACACCAAGCAAGAGGCGCGCAAGCTATTAGGGCTTCCCCTGAATCGAACCATTTATGTGCATTTAGGGTCGGATGAGCGGCGTAAGGGGCTTTTGGATGTCATGCGGCTGATGGATCGGATTGAACACAACCCACCGCTTCTTGTTCGTGGCGGGAAAATGAAGAAACATACTTTCAGGCACAAAGCGTTGCTTAGACGGTTGACCCTACAAGAGAAACTTATTTGTGTCGATGATTGGGTTTCAGAAGAACAATTTGATTGGCTCATTGATGCTGCCGATTATGTTCTGCTTTCGTATCACAGCCACAATGGATCGTCCGGGGTTTTATCGCGTGCGATTGGGCACCGCACGCCAGTTATCGCCAGCGATTACGAGGTCATCGGTGAGCGCGTCAAAAACTACAACTGTGGTTTTGTCTATCCTGATCGCGACATGAAGGCATTGGGAAGATTGTTGGTGGAATGCTCTGTGTCAGACAGACCGCTCGGTTTCTTATTTCCCGTTTCGAATTACGCGCCCGAATGTTTCGTCCACAAAATTGCCGAAGATTTTGCTGCCTGCGTACGCTCCCGGAGTGCAGAAGCTCAGCGTGGCCTTTTACAATCATCATTGGATAACTCGTAAAACAAAGTAGCACCGAGTGAAGGTCTGTGTTATTATAACAACAATCTTACGTGCACCCATGGCGACGTACAGACAGGAAGCGTGAGCCGGTTTTGTATCCTGAATAAGCCGGTTTGATGTTTAGGATATGGAGATACCATCAAGGGGAGTGAATTATGTTCAGAAAGCTTAGAAAAAAATTAGATTCAGTATCAGCGCAATTGGCTGAGATCGTACTTTACGAGAAAGCACGCACATTAATTAAGGACGATGTGTTTTCAATTCAGTTTGAGGATACATCAGTAAAATTTTATCTGCCCAGTGCAACCAAAGACATTGTGCAGAGATCGATTTTTCAGACAGATGAATTTTTCGAGCAGAACCTTCTTATAAAAATGCGGAAATACATCAACGCTGAAAGTGTGGTTATTGATGCTGGGACAAACATTGGCAATCATACGATTTTCTTTGCCAAAATCTGTAATGCCAAAGAAGTTCATAGCTTTGAACCATTGAGAACCGTTTTTAATATATTTGAAAAGAATCTGGCATTGAACGCCATCACGAATGTGCGGGGCCACAATGTAGCCTTGGGCGAATGCGCAGGCTTGGCTTCTATTAATGGATATAGCAGCATCAGCGTGGGTCCTACGCAATTCGAGATGGATGCGGCTGGCGCATTTAAAGTCATTACTTTAGATTCGCTTAATTTACCGCAAGTGAATTTTTGCAAAATTGATGTGGAGGGCATGCAGCTTGAATTTTTGAAGGGCGCCCGAACAACATTAGAAGCCTGTAAGCCTGTGATTTGGATTGAGATGTTGAACAAGGAATGTGCGATGTTCGGATATAATGCGGAACGAGAGGTCTTGTTGCCTCAGAAGATTTTAAAGGATATGGGATATGTGTTGATCGAAAAAATGTCTTCGTATGATTATTTGTATCTGCATCAGACGGATCAAAAGAACATGAATTTGCATCAGGGGAAAACGGCATGAAAAGGCTGATCATAAAAGCATTGGTCTGCCTATGCCCAATAAGAAAATGGCGCAAACAGATCAGGAGCAAATATCTTCCTGTTAATATGGGAAAACCCAATAGTAAACAGGCGCGATTCCCTGCGCAATTCGGCGAGGATTTAATTCTTGATTTTGCAATTTCACTTTTGAAGAAAAGAAATCTTGTAGATGAGATAAACTATTTGGATGTCGGCGCAAATCATCCTATCGCGGGCAATAACACGTTCTTTCTATATGCCCAGGGGTATCGTGGAGTAATTGTTGAACCCAATCCGGTTTTATTCTGCGCATATTCAAGAATACGTCCGCGTGATATTGGCCTGAATATTGGGATACATTATACTTCCGACACGATTGATACGCTGCCGTTTTATAAATTTTTTGAAGATCCAGGCCTGAGTTCGTTTGACAAAACGGCTGCGGATCTCGTTTTAAAACATATGCCCGCGATTAAGTCGTATGACGTAATACAAACGAAGATCAAGAGCATCAATAGCGTAATCGATGAGTATTTTGGAGGGAAAGCTCCAACATTTATGTCGATTGATTGCGAGGGAATCGACTTTGAAATAATCAAATCGTTAGATTTCCAAAAATATCGGCCCGTATTCTTGTGTGCCGAGACGGCTGATCCGTGTGTCGGCGGATTGGGGCGCAAATCCCAGGATGTACTCGAGTTTATGAGATCTATGGGATATGAGGTTTACGCAGACACTTACGTGAATACGATTTTTATCGAGAAACATGTGCTGAGTAAGATGTATGTTTGATCTTCTGGATCCATAAAACTGGCGGGGCATATGTATAAAGAAATTTCAAAGTGCAGGATCTGCGAGAGTGTGGATTTGTTGTTGGTTTTATCCTTAGGGGAGCAGCATCTCACCGGAGTTTTTCCCGCGAGTCCGGCCGTGGCGGTGACAAAAGGACCGCTAGATTTGGTTTCTTGTCAGAAATGCGGCCTGCTCCAGCTCAAACAGTCGTATAATTCGGACGAGATGTACGGTGATAATTATGGATATCGTTCTGGTTTGAATGTGTCGATGGTGGTTCATTTAACAAACAAGATTCACAGTCTGGAACGATTGGTTCCGCTATCACCGAGCGATTTGGTTATTGATATCGGAAGTAATGACGCAACAGCATTGAAAGCTTATTCTGGAGCGCATCGGAAAGTCGGCATTGATCCGACGGGGAAAAAGTTTTCCGAATTTTACACGGCCGGCATCGATCTTATCCCGGACTTCTTTTCTGCGGAGGCATTTCGCAAGAACTTTCCAAACACCCGAGCGAAGATTATTACTTCAATTGCGATGTTCTACGATTTGGAGAGTCCTGTTGGTTTTGTGCGAGACATCGAGTCTGTTCTTGCAGATGACGGGGTCTGGCATTTCGAGCAAAGTT
>JBAXOJ010000163.1:0-3713 GCA_037133315.1 Clostridia bacterium | reverse complement strand
ATAGCCCGCGAGCGAAAGCTGATTTGGTGTGATTCCAAAGCCGACAGTAAAGTCTGGATGAAAGAAGACGTGCGTTGTTTTATCAAATGTACATTCCCTGAGAACCTTTTCAGGGAATCTATTTTTTTAGGAGGATGCAGTATTATGCAAACAGGAAGTAAAACAAACACATTAGTAAAGTTAGGTATGTTGGCGGCGTTTGGCGTGGTTTTGATTATGCTTACAAGGTTTCCCATGTTCACAAATTACCTAAAGTACGATGCAGGAGACATTGCCTCGATGGTCGCAGCGACAGTCTTTGGTCCGATTTATGGCTTATCGGTCGTATGCGTCACGGCAGCAATTCAAGCCTTAACGATTGATCAACAGGGCGGTTGGATTGGATTTATCGGACATTTAATTGCGACGGGTGTTTTTATCATTGTAACAAGTTTGATTTATCGTAAATTCAAGACTTTGCTCAGCCTCATCATCGGCCTCGCAGCAGGAATCCTAAGTGTTGCACTTGTCATGATTCCAGTGAATTATTTCATTCTTCTTCCACTTTACGGAATTCCTAGAGTTGTCATTCCTGATACGATCATTTATGCAATTACGCCGTTTAACCTTGTGAAATTTAGCATCAATTCGGCCCTTTCCTTTATTGTCTACAAGACAGCAGGAAAATACCTAGCGAAAGAATCACTCAGTTTCATAGAACGCAAAAGTAAAGACAAAAGCAAAATCAGCGATCAATAGTCTTTGCCGATGATGACGTGCTCTTCGAAGAATGGATTTTTGCGGATGGCCAGTGAATACAGGAACGGGTACTGTTTCTTTAGACGTTTCATGTAATACACCCACTCGATGAGTAGCAACTGAAAGGCACGTTTGATATCGACAGACAAATGCGCATAATCTTCCGGTGGCAGGTTGGAGAAATCCGACCTGCTTTGTAATTCCTCCAGCAAATGGTACACCGCCCAAAGGGTGTCGGTGAAGGTCGCGTGTTCGAGCAGATTGTTGTTTTCGAAAATCGAAAGCAAGAACGGCTTTTTCGCCATCATGTACTCTTTCATTGCCATTAGGTCGCTCGCCTGGCTGTTTGTGACATAGTGCCGCGTCTTTGCAAAACGTGCAAGGTCGTCATAATCACGCAGGGACCATTCGGGTGTGATATTGATCTTTTGCTTGATCTCATCGAGGTCAGTATTGAATTGAGATAGGATCCGCACCGTGTCATTGCCCATTTCGCTAAACAACGCGCTAATGACGATATGAATGATGCGCCTCTTGTCCAGCTTCTCTCTCCATGCCAACACGCGCTCTAAAATCAGTGTCACAAAGAGGACGTCCAGTGGCAAAAACGCCAAGTCCTGCGTCAAGTAGAAGAACGTGTCATTTGGACGCCGAAAGACATCGAGTTGGACTTTAAATATCAGATAGGATATAAAAACCAGACCGAAGGACAGCACAATCGAGGCGCGATGGTGTTTGATCCATTTCCAAATTTTGATTAACTTAAAGCGTTTCATACAATCATCTCATTTCTATTAGAATTCTTGGTGTTTGAATGCGCGCAATGCAATGACGACGGCCCCCAGAATGACCAGCAAACTCGTGCCAATCGGCCAAGCGTAGGCGACAAAGAAAAAATCGTTTTGGAACCGTTCCAAAGCCAGCGTAATGCAATAGCCTGGGGTATATTGACCCACGATCGGGATGCTCCCCAGAATGGAGAAACCGAAAAACCACATCAGCCCAAACACTGCGGAAGAGAGATACGTCTTGCAAAGCACACTCCCGAGCACGATAACGGCTAGCACCATTTCACAATAGAGCCAGACAATCGCCAGGCCCACAAGCGCTTTGTCCCACGGAGTATCAGGAAAGAGCAGCGAAGCGTAAAAGGCAAAAATCCCTGTCATGACGAGGTAGATGGCGGTCATAAAGAAAGTGGCATAGATGAATTTGCTGGCGACAAATCCGCTGCGCGAAACACCTTTCGTCAAAATTAATGTCGCGGTCCCCTTCGTCTTTTCTTCGACCATCGTCCCTGCAAACACAAACAACATTACGAGCAAGCCCATCTGCCCGATGTTTTTAAACAGCTGCACAAACGCATCCACATAAGTTGGTGGCGGCATTACGATATTGATTTGCTGTCCCGTATATTGCACCATCATGTTGATGAAATCTGGCGTGAATTTCGCTAGCAGCGGGCTGGTAATCGCGATGAAAATAAATACCGCGGGCAATACGAAGATTTTCGATGTGCGCATGGTCTCCTTGAACTCTTTTTGCAACAATACGAGCGTTTTCATGCCTTGTTCACCACCTTCAAAAAGACATCCTCCAACGTGGATTCAGCAGAATCAAACTTCCTCAGTGCGATGCCCAATTTCCCGAGCACCCGAGGAACCCCTACCTGTGCCTGCGCAAGATCTTTGAAACCGAGCAAGAGTTTCCCTTCCCCCAGGTCCGAAACCGTGCTAAGCCAAGTCTCTTCTTTCACTGCGTGCACAAAGTCTTCGACATTTGCGGGCGCAATTTCAATTTGGATTGCGTGAATCGGAAATTTCAACTTGATATTTTCTAGCGTTTCGTGTAGTTCCAGCTTCCCATGGTTGAGAATCAGAACCTGGTCACAGATGCGTTCGATGTCCGAGATGATATGTGTAGAAAAGAAGACCGTGGTCTTCCCACGCAACTTTTCGATGATCTCCATGACTTCCGCGCGACCAATGGGATCGAGTGCTGAAACGGGCTCATCCAAAAACAAAATTTTCGGATCATGAATCAGTGCCTGTGCGATGCCTAGACGCTGTTTCATGCCACGCGAAAAGCTCCCGATTTTCTTGTTTGCATCGCGCAAACCCACAAGATCAATGAGTTCGTCAATTCGTTTTTCGAGGGCTTCCTTCTCGATCTGAAACAATCGCCCCGAAAATCGCAAAAATTCTTTTGGACGCATCCAACTGTAGAAACCAGGCACGTCTGGCAGGTAGCCAAACGTCGTCTGCAAATCCAAGTCACCAAATTGAAAATCACGCCCGAAGAATTTGATCTCGCCACCATCTGGTTTGATGAGACCACATAGCATTTTTAATGTCGTAGTCTTGCCTGCGCCGTTTGGCCCAAGAAATCCGTAAATTTGACCCTCCGTGATGACAAGGTCGAGAGAATCGACCGCAGTGCACTTCCCAAACTGCTTGGTCAGGCCTTTTGTTTCAATTGCTAGCATCTTCCTCATCCCCTTTCCCAGCACTCATTTACAATCCCTCCTCAATTTGCTTCGGCTCCGTATTAATAAACTTTCGAAATGATTTGTTGAACATCGACGGGAAGACAAAAACGCCAGCCATGACAAACGCCGCGACAATGGTCTCGCGCGTACCAATCAACGACCCGACGGCGACCCCTAATAGCATCGCAATGGGTGAAAGCCCTTCAATGACGGTGCCCATGACCCCAAAGACTTTTCCTCTGTTTTCAGAATCCACCGTAATTTGCGCAATTAATTGAATCATCACGTTGACGACTGCGTTGGCCGCGCCGACGAAAAATGCAACGAACATGATGATTTCGAATGTATTGCTCAAGCTCGCGACAATCATCCCGCCGACCATAACAATCAACGCCGCACTCGTGACCCGCGCGCGATATTTTGATTTGACTTTAAAGACCGAAAGCAGGACGGAGGAAAGCAGGACGCCGACCATCAAAGCGACCAT
>JBAXOJ010000162.1:0-3731 GCA_037133315.1 Clostridia bacterium | reverse complement strand
GGCTTTCTTTGTGTTGCCGAACGTTGCCGGCCAACTTGCGAGCGGGACGCGAGCTAGGTTGGACTGGCGTGTTCTGCTATTATTTGCCTGTCCCCGGTTTCCTTCCCCGGTTTCACTATTTATCCATCAATTCTCCACATCCAATACTCATGATACTCAGGACGTTTATAATACCTGTAGCTGTTTTTCAATTCATCTGACGAAATCCGCCCCACGTAGTCAGCGATTCTCAATACGGTCACTTTCTCGCCGGAACGAGGTGCGGGCACCAATACTAACCAACGCTTCTTGACGGCATCCTGGTCTGAAATAATCCCCTGGTCTTGCGCTATCTCAACAGGTAAATTGTACAACCCCTCTTGGTGTATCCAGGTCATTTGCTCCCGACCATGCGTCGTCCCAAACACAGTCGTTTCTTTAACCGCATCAGCATTATCCACCTGCAACAACGTCCCTTTGTGGGGGATGACACGCCCAAGTTCATCTTGACCCGTGGTTGTTACATCCAGAAGCTGTTCAATGAAATGGCGAAGCAATTCTCGGTCACCGTCGTCTGGACGCAACGGAAAAGCTCCGATATTGACCTTTGCAATGCTTTGGTAAAACCGCGCGGCTCGAACTTCCATTGATTCGCCTGATCCGGGGAATAAGATATAGCCGCCTATTACTTCTTTTCGATAGGGGCGATTTTGGTGCGTATTTTCTTCGTTGTTTTGGTAATAAATTGCGTCGCGATAACGGTGCATTTGGTTGATCGCATCGTCGGGCGGTGAATCGACATTTCCTTCGGCGGCGTCCGAAAGACGATATTTAGCATCGAAAAGATAGGTCAGTTTAAACGTATTGTCGCCCCCGACGGGCTTGGTCAGCCGTAGCACGATGTCGGGCTTCTGCTCACCGCCAGTGGGAGCAACAATTCTCCCATCAGATTCGTCCAGCGCGACAGTTTTCGCGGTATAAAAAAGCTCTGCCAGTTCTGTGCCATCCTCTGCGTTCTTGAAAAGAATCCGCGAGTTGCTCCCTTGAGCGAGATCATAGACAAATCGTCGCGAGAGTTCCCCTCGATTTTGCATCGCAATGGAGATATCCCCGCCGCATTTCTCTTTGACGATGTTTTTTACTGCAATGAAACTCCAGATTTCATAAAGCGTCGCGATATCCTTGGTTTCAAGCGTGTTCACACCCTCTTTGAGCGCGTAGGATGCGCTGAGGATGGCAAAGACCCGCGCCAATGCGGCGTAGCCGTCTGCCCGCTGTAAAACCAGCGATTCTTGCCCCAATCCACAGAAATCTCCGACCGTCCTAAAAAACGGGTGAGCACGCAGCGTGCGCAATTCCTGAGACATGGCATCCATCTGCCGTTTCGCATCCTCGGCAACGTTTGTCATCGTTTTGATTTGCCGGACAATGTCATCATGCCGCTTGGCGACCGTCGCAAGCGCATGTTTAAAAAATCGGTTTTCTGGCGTATCATTCGAGGGTGTCCAGATTTCCTCGCGGTAAAGCCGTGCAGGATTGTTCCGGTGTTCCGCGATTTCGTTTTCCAACACGGAGGTGAGAGATTTCAAACGGTCGGCTCGGGTGTGTTGGACAATCTGCCGCCCGCGATACCGAGGCTTTTGCAAAATCAATCGCGCCGACTTAATAAATTTCGCCTGCCATGTTTTGAAGAGGTTCCACCAAATCAAATCTAACGGTTCCCGCGAAGACGGATCATGTGCAAAGGCGTGATAGGTACGCCGTAGGAAATCCAGCGAGAGCATCCGGTATTCAGCCTCGATATCCGCGACGATTGTCTGAAAATGTGTGTGGTAGTCGAGTTTTGAAGACAACACTTCATAACCAAGCGAGAACTGCCTTCTCTCGCCACGCACTGTATAATCAAACGAAAAGTCGCATTTTCCGATGTCGTTACCGTAATTCAAGAATCCGGAAAACACGGATTTTTTGTCATGCCACCCGAAACCGCTTTGGGTGTCCGCTCTCATCGTTCGCACGACTGGTGCGGCATCCGGTTTTGTTGAAAAATCTACCCAAACTGCATAATCCGTGTTGTCAAAAAAGAAAGCGGGGGCGGTTTCTCCGTCGGCAAGCTCCGCGCCGTCCAGCGTTACCTTCTCTATGCCGACATTATCCGGACAACAGTAGGCGGTCTGCAACGCCACGTCAGAACGCAGGTTGCGATGCGCCTTGCTCATTACTGACCCGAGGTGTTCGCACTCGAAGGTCAGCGTGAAATCGGGGTGTGTGATTTCGAGTCGGTTCACGCTCAACTCCAGAAGCTTGTATAGCCTCCCTCCAACCGTTTCGACATCTGCGCCAATTTGACCAACGAGACAGATTTTACGCCCTTTGGAGGATAAGAGCTTTGCCCTGCGAGGCTCGTGAGTTTGCCAGCAATCAACTCACTCAAGGCATCCAGCCAGACCTTCGTGATCTTCTGCTCGTCGCCCTCAATGCGCGGCAATATTTTTAACGCCGTCGCTTCATCAAGAGCAGTCGGCAAATCACTTCCGTCCTCCGTGCGTTCCACAACATAAACCATGATCTCGTTTCTCGCACGGTAGGCGAGCTTAAACGGCGTACCTTCGAGATGCGCGTTTACCGTCTCGAGGTACTCCAGAACTATATCGCACAGCGCCTGATTGACATCATAGACATCCCGACCTTCGACATAACGCGGCACTACCGCTGTCGCCGAAATGGTATCGCTGTTTTCGGTGCCCTCACGATCTAATCCTTCCCGCAGATCCACCTCATTCAATTCAAATGACATCGCACGATCCAGAACCTTGCGCGAGAACGAAAACGTCGTTTCGTCCATGTTCACCGTTCCCATGACCACCAGATTAGCCGGGATGCGGATGCCGCCGTCTTTTCTGAATCGCGTTTTCAACTCCTCGACCTTGCCATGCTTCTCAGGTTCCGCCCAATCCGCTGAAAACACATCATTGAGCACCTGCTCAATGATGTTCTTTTCAAGCTTTACCAGCACATCGGTTGTGATCTTGTGCATTCCTCTTTCATCTATGGTTGATTTTCGTGTCTCGATCACGCTCAGATACTCGGCGAAATACTGCTCTACGGGTGCGAGGTTCATTTCGTCCAGACACAGAAAGAACGGCACTTCTGGGAATAGCCACGCTTTGGCGAGAAATCGGACGAAACCCGTCACGACATATTCCGGCTTGCCTGAAATGCGTGAGACATAGCCCATGAGTTCCGTGGAGTCGTGCCAGTTCGGGCGCACTTGAATCATCTCAAAGTTGCCGGGCTTCTGCGGATCTGCGAGGTTCTCGGGACAGGTGGCCTTTGCCAATTTCCGAACCAATCGGCTCTTCCCCGTTCCCGAAATCCCCGCCAGCAAGATGAACGGCTTTGTGCGTATCGCGGCGAGATAGGGGGCTTGGTCAGTGGAAATGGATGGGGGTCTCACTGAAGGTACTGGTGCAAAGTCCCCTTTCAGAAAATCTTCATACTTTCCAAGCGCAGCGGAGAATCCGTTGTTGTATCGTTTGTTATTACTATCAAATCCTGCCATGCCGACGATTCTGGTTTTCACGCTTGCTAATGCATCAACCGTTGTGCATGCGAAAAGGTTCTGCTCAATGCCGGTTATACCAAGAACACTGCACATTGTTGTTCGCAGAAATTGTGTATAATTTTGGATTGTCCGGTCGGCCAAACCCTGTCTTGCCATCCACAGCTTGAACAACGCCTCTTGTTTTTTC
>JBAXOJ010000161.1:0-3739 GCA_037133315.1 Clostridia bacterium | reverse complement strand
TGCCGCAATACATCTGGAGAGGTGGCTGAGTGGTCGAAAGCAGCGGTTTGCTAAATCCAGCCAACAATTTTTATCACTTTCTGCTGAACTCATCACGACTCTGCTGACGTTCTCATACAAGGGTTTCGCCACATTCTTTAAAGGCTGGGGAATCCTCCTGAACCATCCCGCAACGACTCTTTTAAGTGCGTCAGGTTGCAAGATAAGGTTACAACTGGCTTTTAATGCTGTCATTCCACTTATCCAAATACGAAGGGAATGCACTAACGCCAACAATTAATACCATTTTTGCCAATTACGCCATATTTCATTGATCTTTCCAGCGATTTTGATAAACTAATTAGTAATGAGTTTCAACTAATAAAGAAAGAGTGGTGATAATTATGAAAACATAGACGCATCGAGTTTGCAGATGAATAGGAATTTTAAGAACCAACACAAATTGGGGATGAAAATGATGAACTAAGACAATAATTGAGATGAAAAGACAAGGCATTATGAATAAATCAACAAATCATAAGGAGATTGAGCGACATATAACAAGTTTGGATAGGAAGATGGCATTGGATAGACGAATGACCGCAACCGCTTTAGGTGTATCTACTGCTACCGTGGATCGATTACGTGAAAGAGGGCTGATAAAACCGTCCTTGGCACTTCGCAAACCATTGTATCCCGTATTTGAGATTGAAAGGTTCTTGCGAGAAACATCGGAAGACTTCTTCGTTGCAGAATTGAGAGGGGGGGCACATGAACCAGCCACCAAATAATCTCAATGAACTGCTTCACGGATATTCCCAAGAGGATGAAGAGGGACAGGTTCAGTCATTTCCCTCTGATGATGACTACTTTTTGGATCAAGAGTATCGGAATTGGTTAGCAACCTTAGACACCGATTATCTTGAAGATATGCTGGATGTCCCGATGGAAGAACTGAAAAAACCATAGGCAGGATGGGATCATGCTTGAAAAGACCAGTCGTTGAGGCTGGTCTTTTTAATTTCGACACTATCCACGGATTCCTTGCCAGATTCTTGACTGAATGACCGCCTGTGTTATTGACGGTAGGTATAAAATCATTGGAAGCATAATTAATGAAGTCATCCATGAACAGGAACACCATGAAAACGTCAACACGATCAAGAATTGAACAAATATTTGACAGAAGGTATCGAGAAGCGCACCAATTCCCAAAAGGGTCTGAGGGACTGCGGGATTTCGCCGAACTTCTCCCACTGGTTCGCAAATTGTCGAAGAATGATCTGGAACATGCTTTAGTCCCACTCCTCGATAACCTCATTTTTTTCACTGAGCATTGTTCAAATTGCCAAGCCAAACTTTTGGTGTTCGCTGAAATTTATTGCATTGATACCTGTGCCAGTAAATCCGTGGAATATTTGCATAAGTACGAAGAGTTGATGGCGGATCGAAAGCGAAGCCATGCAACCAAAAGGGACTACCGTCTTGAGGTATATGAAGCTTTGGGACAGCAGGGATAAATTTTTGGGAAATTCGCTTATGGTTGTCAAAATTGGCGTAGGTTTTGCAGACATAGCGGTATTTGTAGGATTTTGCGACATTTTCAACCCCATTCGGGAACAAAATTAAATCCATGTTCCTGCAAATATCTTCTCACCATCTTCCCCGAAGGGTGATTTAAAGCCGATTCGATTAAATGCCTCTGGAAGTTCTTATGCGCCGTTCACCCTGTCTATCCTGATCGAGACATGACCGTGGGTGGTTGATGGTCTCTGGAAGCCAAGGAGGTATGTTTTCAAGGGGTAATTCCTGTAAACATCTTCTGTAGATTGCTCACAGCCATTTACCCCCCCCCAACCACCGATCCAATCCTGGTCAATTGGTGGAACCCGCCCCACTTGTTGCCAATGATGTTTGCAAAGAAGTTGAAAATATTTGGGCAAATCTGGTTTCCGAATCTTGAAAATTGAGTTGCAGTGTGGTACATTATTAACAATCGCTTTTCGCAAGGTTGATAAAAAATCAGCCACGGCAAGAGGGATTAAAATATTGAGCGTGTTTATGGAAATTGAAACACGGCTTGATAAATATTAATAGGACAAGAGAAATCTTTCCGTGAGGTTAGTCTGCAAAATGGCTGGCTGAAAATTGTTACAAGTGAATTTAACCGTGTGATCCAGACCGATTGTATTGCTGATGGTCTGGCAGGCTGGGGATGAAAACCGTTGGAGAAAACCTGATACAAGTCCCCCAATAGTCACGAGTGCGAAAGTTATGAATAGGGTGAAAATCCCCGCAACAGTTAACCGTGAGTGCGTCAGACATCCCTGTTGAGTTTGTTTGATGGCAGGATTAGACACGAAGATTCTGAAACGTATCCCATATCTCTTACTCTCCGATTGGGAGCCAATACAAGGCACAGTGTTTAAAGCAGTTTCCTTCTCCAACCGTACCCCAAAAGGCGACCACGGTTGGAAACTGCCCAATAACCTTTATCAACATCTTTTTAATCCGTACAAATCAACAAAAGATTTCATCGAATTCCAACCTCAATACGGCACCTCAATAGATTAGTAATTGAATGAATGTGGACAAGAGTGTGAAATGAAATTGAAAACCAACATATCGGGGATCAATTGAAGATATTTCTGTCAGGGACTTCCGATCACGATTGTTGAAATATTGATAACGGCGTTTTGAAGATGTTGGAAGAATTGAACGGAAGAAGCATGAAATCCTGCAATTATCTCTGTATTCATTAATCAAGGCTTTGAAGGCTTTTGAAATACGGCTTTTACGCTTGTCCAGAATTATGCCTTGATGCCGTTTCCGAAGATTATTCCTGAAATTCACAAACTCATGAGTAAATATTTGGAAAGGACATTAACAATGAAAATGAACTTCAAACAATTTTGCAACGATTGCCAACTGTTTCAGGAAGCGAGGAGGAAACCAAAGGGGAAAAGGCGTAAAACTGGAAGATGGTCACGCCCTAGAGTACTCCCGCTTTTGACGCTTGGCACCAAAACAATCAAACAACCAGCCAAAATGCCCGTTGCCAAACCTAACCCACCACCGCCAAAGGTCTGGAAAGTCATACCAACTTTGCGAACACTTACCAAGAAATCACCAACGGGATTGACTGAATTGGTTGGAAATAATCGACCCACTTTAAAAGACGTTAAACCAGCAGGGGAAAACAATACCTATGGCGCATTGCAGAAGAATTTCCCAAGCCGTTGAAACCTCGCATGGGAAAGGGTAGACAGGCGGGTTCTTTTTTGAAAACGCTAAGTCCAAAATGCCGATATCCCCTTTTGACCTGTTCCTTCAAGAGTTTGCGTATCGCCATTTGAGAATTGGATAAACCGACTAATATTGAACCGTGGCACAATGTTTGGTTGGACTTTTGGAACATCCAGAACCAATCATGCTACCACCACAATAACTACATTTACCCTTTGCCGATGGAATCACACAATATTTAGTAGGGCTTTTTGTGCAACCCGATCCAACCATCGTGCCTCCGCAATAGCTACACTTGCCGTAGTTCACAATCACGCAATATTTCGTTGGACTCTTGGAACAACCTGAACCGATCATTGTCCCGCCACAGTAAACGCATTTTGATCCAACTGCCCAACATACGCTTGCAATAAATATGGAAGCCAATAACAGCGGTAATAATGATTTGTTCATATGTACCTCATTTCGGAAGTGTGTCAGAATATTTCATGAGAAAATAACACACGGCATTAAC
>JBAXOJ010000160.1:0-3759 GCA_037133315.1 Clostridia bacterium | reverse complement strand
AATACCGCGTCATACGCGCCGCCCGTCCAAAGCGTCAGATACGCCGTGGAGTTTGCCTGATAGACCACCGGATACCCGTCAAATGCAATCAAATGGAACAGAAATAAGTACTCCAAACCGCTCATCGTCCACGTCCCATTTTGATTGGACTGAGGTAAATCATAACTATAGACCATAATTTGATGTGCAAAAAATTCAACAGACCCAGAAAGGTTGCCTTCAATGATTCGATTGGTTTCCACGTCATACGTATCAATGCTGTACTGCGTGACAATGCGATTGCGATACGGAATCTTGAAGCTTTTTTTGCTCACGAAATCCTGTAATGCTCCACTGGACCAAGCAAAATCATCCAACAAATCACTGTATTTTGTGTCAAGCCGATAGGTTCCAAGCGTCACCCCCGTTTTGATATTGTAAACCGTAATGACCCCGCTTCCCGTCACGATGCACTCTTTCCCATCCCGAAAGGCAGTTGGAATCATATTGTTGAGTGCCGTCCGCGCCCCTGACGAAAGCATGAGATTGCGCATCGGCAAAATGGTCATACCGTCAAACGACAAAAAAGCATTGTTTGGACTGGTTAACAATGCAATTGATTTTGGGATAAATCCAGATGTGCGATAACGAATGTCGCCACTGCCCTGCACGGTCCGCACGACATTGACGACGATTGTTTTTTGAATGGTTTTGCCTTTAATGACGCATGACACGACAAACGTATGCGTGCCCAGGCTCGCACTATTTGCAGAAAACGTATAATTCCTGGCAATACTGTTCACATTGCCATCGTAACTGTGTGTGACCGTCACCGCGTAAAGATCGCCATAGGGATCGACGCATGCCGCAGCCACATTAACAGGATTTGACCCAAACCCGCTGACATCAAGCCACTCCGCCGTCATATATTCGGTGTCTTCTCTCAAGTTCACTTTGTCATATTGCAACACATGATTGGCATCCGTCACCACATCATAGCACGTGATGTTGGTCTCAATGGATGCACCTTGGAAATAATCATCTGGCGTTTCAGCATACACCTTTCCGCCTGCCGTCAACAACACAAAAATCAGAATCAAAAAACCCGTACAATAAAACCACAACTTGCCTATTTTCAAACAACTCACCTACTTCTATCCATTGCCAATGACGACAATTTTCCCGCCTGTCCGCCATCGGACAATCTCTTTTGCTTGATTCGGGGTCACTTCCAGAATCATAAACTTCGGCTTTTTCTCCAAATCATCAAACTTGGTACTTTTGAACGAGGCATCAATGAGGTCCATTATTTTGATGTGACGCAACAGCAACACACCACTGTCCTGCTGCGTCCCCCGCACCCCCATCAGATTGACAAAATCTCCTTTTGACAACTGCCAACCAAGCGCATCTTCGGGGCTTGGCATCAAAGAAATGGTCACGTTCCCTTTTGATGCGCGCTTTCGGTTCTCATCTGCGACCACACGAAAGGACGAAAGGAGTTCGCCTTTGCGAAACATCGTCGTGGCATACCGCCCCACAAGCTCTTTCGCATTCTGGACTCCAAATGCGGGCAACGCATCCGCAGGAAAACTCTGCACCCCAAGCATCTCTGCCGTGATGAGGCTGTTTTGCGCAATATCCGTGCTTGCAACGCAAAGATCAATCATTTGTTTTTGTCCTGAAAATCCCCGAATCAACATGACTTCAAAAAGGGATAGCACCACAATCGAAACAATAATAATGATCATTTTCCCTGTCTTGTTCAAAAAATCACCCCTCTCCTTTGCTCATTCATTGTCTACCGTAAACAGTACGTCACCGTGCACGGTCATACTCGCCGCGGTCTCCTGGTTCCCTGGAATTAAAAACCGCAACGCCGCATACACAATCGGCACGCGGACCACGACATGTACCCCTGGTCGCTCGAAAAGCATTCCCTTCGGGCATGCCAACGGCAGTCCGTCGACAAAAATTTCTTCCTCTTCAATCGTAATTCCCGGATATTCCGTGGCCAAATTATCCATCAGCAACGCGTGAAATCGTTGTTGAAACGCATCCGGATCCAAGCGGATTTCAGCGTCTGTGTAAAATTCCGGCATGAGCGCCATGTACGACGAGGTCACCGAAATCGTAATGGTATCTTGGATTTTGTCTATATTATTTTGCGCCGCAGCCTTTTCCAATGTGATGACATAGATCGGCAGCAACAAAAAAGTGACAAGTAAAATCAACAAGATATAGATTGAGATTGCGCCTTGATTTTGCCTAACCTTTTGACTGCACCGTTGTATCATCCGATTTCAATCCTTCTGCAAAACACACTCTTCTTATATTTAAACGGTTGCAACTGGCTGACAAACGTCAAGCCAGCCGCCCCCAGTCTAAACGGGTACCCCGCCTCCACGGAAAGTGTCATTGTTTCCCCAAACTTGACACTCCCGCGCAGTGGCGCTGAAATTGACGTGACGTTGATCCCTAGGGACTGAAGGCGTTGCGCCAGTGCCTGACTATCTTCTTCTAAAAACCCGCCGTTGCGTTCCATTTTCAACAGGTACGTCCTGCACTCCTCGTGAAAAAGTTGACTTTTCGTAATTGGAATCACCATCTCCACCGCAACGACGACTAGAAAAATCATTAATACAAATGAAAGACACGTCAAAATCAGTC
The DNA here is from genome assembly GCA_037133315.1 of Clostridia bacterium. Classification (GTDB taxonomy): domain Bacteria; phylum Bacillota; class Clostridia; order JBAXOJ01; family JBAXOJ01; genus JBAXOJ01. Next base: position 1,110 of record JBAXOJ010000160.1, on the reverse strand, counting down.
GGTCAATGCCCATGTCCTATCCCCCAAACAAATCGATCTGTACGTTCCCCCACCAATCGGTCATCGCCGTCAAGATGACGTTGGAAAATGACTTGATGGCAGGTGCCATAATGACTACAACCACGACTATCCCCACGATGAGCGCCAGAATTTCTGCGATCCCCCATCCATCTTCCTTCTTCAAAAACGCCTTTGCTTTGATCATTCCCTTTAAAATTAAATCATTCATAACGAAATTCCTCCTAAAATTTTATTTTTCAAAAAACACGTCAAACCCGCTTAACATCTCTACAATAATCGGGATACTCATCACGATGGATGCGCCAATTGCGTATAACAGCGCTGCGAAAAACGCAAGCATGCCCGTTTTTTTGTGTTCCTCCTGTAGTAAATTCATGTAGTTATCAAACATAATCACTTCTTGCAAGGCCAGAATCTCTGCGTTGTCGCCCGTCTTGATGCCCTGTTCAAAGGCAACCACCAACGTCTCCGCTTCTCTGGTATCAAATCTTTTTTTTAGCTCCAGCGCCGATTCTTCTAGGTTCTGCGTCAACTCATATTTTGCAATAAACGCAGCAAGCGCATACGAGACTTCTTTGTTATCGACCGCCTGATATACTCCCTTCATAGCTTGAAACGGTGTGACGCCCGATGCCACCTGAGAGCTCAGGTATTTATAGATTTTGTAAGAAGTTTTTTGAAACTCCTTCTTGCGCGCCACAACCTTTCCGCCCAGCACAATCGATGGCATCACTGCCGCGAAACACGCAACCACAAAACTAATCAGAATTTCCCGCCCCGTCGCTAACATCAGCAGAAGAATCATCACAGGAAACACATACTGCACCAGCAGATACCACATGGCCGCCTTTTCGCCAGAGTACCCGGCTCTTTGAACCCTTACCTGTGCTTTTTTCAATTGCGCACCGACAAATCCATCGGACTGATTCCTGATTTTTGCATAGGCTTCATCAATGATTCTGATTTCGGCGATTCCTCTGCTTCCTTTGGCCTGTTTCACAGCACTTCTGCGTGCAGAGCCGCTCCGCACAGATATACATCGCCTGCATTTTCTTGGGCTCTGCGTTAGACACGGTACACTCGAAGCTC
>JBAXOJ010000159.1:0-3795 GCA_037133315.1 Clostridia bacterium | reverse complement strand
CCGAGCAAAGTAATTTATGGGGCATTCATAAAAATCAACAGAGATTATTTAATTTCGGAGATCCTAAGGCACGGGAATACATGACTGAACTCATATCAAATTTCATCGTAGAACAGGGAATTGATATTTATCGCCAAGATTTCAACATGGGGATCAAGCATTTTTGGGATGCAAATGATGAAGCTGGTAGAAGTTGCTTCACGGAAGTCAAATACATTGAAGGCCTCTATCAGTTTTGGGACGATTTGAATGAACGTTTTCCACACTTACTGATTGATAATTGCTCTAGTGGAGGCAGAAGGATTGATTTGGAATCTTGTAAGCGTACTGTATGTTTATGGCGGAGTGATACAGGATGTTTCCCAATGTCTGATGAAAGGAACACAGATATTTGGAATCAAAATCAAGTATTAGGACTCTCGAAATATATTCCGTATCATGCAACTGCAGTGTGGAGTTTGAATACCTACGAGTTTCGTTCCGCTATGACGGCGGGAATTGCAGTTACTTTTGACGTTTTATCCGATGATTTTAATTATGAACGCGCAACCCAATTGATGAAAGAGTTCCAAGATCAGAAAAAATATTGGAAAGGGGATTTTTATCCACTTACTGAGGCGACTCTTGATGAGGATGTTTGGGCTGGCTATCAATTTCATTTGAAAGCAGAAAATAGAGGAATCGTCTTGCTATTCAGAAGAAAAGAAAGCCCGCTACAAACAAAACATTTTAGATTAATGGGTCTAAATAAAGAAAAAAAGTATGAAGTCAAAATATCTGATGAAAATTTAAATATTACAAAGAAAATAATTACGGGAAGTGAATTGTTATCTGGAGTGGCTTTTGAAATACTAGAAAAAAGAGCAAGTCTTTTAATTGAATACTAACATATTTCAATTTGCCATTTATTCCTGGTAGAGTAACGTCATAATCGAATGCGGTTCGGATGTCAATTTTGCATTCGTGTTGTTTCTGTGAAGAAAATACTCGATCCTTTCATCGGTGCGATTCAGCACAACGACTGCAACCGTCATATCAGGGTTTTTAAATGCCGTCACTTCTAATTTATCAGTAAAACGGCTAAATCCGATCCGTTTTGCGCCAGGACGAATATAACGCGAAAAATGCCCGATATAATAATAGGAACTTTGAAAATGAAGCTGGTCATTCTTCGTATCTGCGATGATTGGCGCATCACAATAGTTCCCAACATGATTGGGACCGCCCTGTTCATCAAGTATAATGTTCCAATCCACAAAACCGACTGCCCAATGATTCAAGTTGCCAAGGATATCATGTCCATACCGCTCCCCGGTAGCCCAAGACCCGAAATGTATACCACATTCCTGACACCCTTCGGTAAACAGGAGCTTTTTGTCAGGAAAAAATTCATGCGTCAGTTGCAAGTTTTCAAAATGATCTCCCGAATACCAGTGAAAACCAGTTCCCCAAATATATTTTGCAGCTTCTGGATCAGAATAATAAACCTTCGCACGCTCAAACACGCGCTCCTTATTGTGATCCCAAACGATGATTTTGATGTCTTCTAAGTTGTTCTCCTTTAATGCTGGTCCCAAATAGTCTCGCACAAAATCCCGTTCTTCCATCGCTGTAAAAATACAAGAGTCCCATGATTGTGCGGCTTTGGGTTCGTTTTGCACCGAAACACCCCAGATAGGGATTCCTTCCTTCCTTGCCTCATGAATATATCGACAAAAATACGCTGCCCATGCAGTTCGAAATTCGGGTTTTAATTTCCCACCTTGGTTCATTTGTCCATTGGTTTTCATCCAAGCGGGCGGACTCCATGGAGATGCGAAGAGTTTGAAATCAGCATTGGAGACTTTTGTTGCGCGCAAAATAAATGGGAAAAGCGAACTTTTGTCTCTAGTCATATCAAAAACAGACAATTCCGCATCTCCCTCTTGCACATAATCATAATTCCCCGTAGAAAAATCGCAACTATTGATGTGGGTGCGACAAAGCGAATAGCCGAGACCACTTTGCGGGTTAAAATACGCATCAAGGATTTTCGTTTGGTTTTCCGGACTCATTTGATCAAACGTGACCGATGATGCTTCCGTAAACGCAGCGCCAAAACCTTCGATGGTCTGGTATTCTGCCTCCTGAAAAATCTGTATCAACGGGTTTTCCCGTTCCGAAACATCTTCTTCGAAATATACACTGGGCAACTCAGATAATCGTTCGCCCGTCTGTTCCGCCGTGCGGACAATTTTAATTTCATTTGATTTAAAGTTCATTTTGCACTTCCTTATTATTATTTTTCTGAATCATAATTGCTTTTTTTAATTATATCACAGGTCCAAATAAATCAGGAAAAGGAATGTATTTCAGCAGAAGTCATGATACAATTATTCAGAATAAAGTCAAGTAATAAACAAAGTGAGGTTAAAATGATGTCAATTCAGTTGACTGCTAAGGAACGTTTTTTCTTGTGTTTAAATAATAAAGAGATTGACAGGCTCCCTGTAATTAATCCCACGTCAATTGCAACGCAAGAATCTTGCAATTCATTAGGGATCAAGTTCAATGAAGTGCACTTAAATGCAGATAAAACTGCGGCATTGGCTGCCGTCGGCTATGAGCGCTTAGGATTCGACAGTGTGATGCCTTATTTTGGTGTTCTGATGGAGGCGGCGGCTTTTGGTGGCGACATCAACTGGGGCTCCGAAGGAACGTTCCCCACACAAAGGGGTTCTATCTATAACAATCCAGATGAATTTAAGATGCCAGATAACTTTTTGGAGCTGCCTCCAATCAAAACAATCATCGATTCTATCAAGTCATTGAGAAAACAACTTGGCAAGGATGCGCTTATCATTGGTAAAGTGATGGGACCATGGACGTTATCCTATCATCTGGATGGCCTTGAAGATTTTATCGTCGAGACAATTACCGAGCCTGAGATGGTGCATGAATTTCTCGCAAAATTCAAAGAAATATCAATTCGATTTGCAAACGCTCAATTTGAAGCGGGTGCCGATGTTGTAACATTGGCCGATCACGCGACTGCAGATTTGATTAGCCCGTCCAGTTATCAGGAATTCTTGCTCCCCGTTCATAAAGAAATAAACCAAAAATTCAAAGATAGACCACTCATTCTTCATTGTTGTGGCAATACGACAGACCGAATCTCTATGTTTGCGGAAGCCGGATTCCCCTTGTTCCACTTTGACTCAAAGAACAACATAGATTTGGCCTTAAAGTCGGCCAGTGACATGAAACTAACCGGTTGCGTGAATAATCCTGACGTCCTGTTGAGAGGCACTACTGAGACAGTGAATGAACAGGTGAAAGAAATCATGCAAGTCTCATTAAAAACACCAGACCGAAATGCAGTAATAACCTTTTCAATATCCTGTTTTCCTACAAATCTGAGCATATTATTGACGTCATTGTTATTCATAAATCACCTTCTATTCTGCAAACTTTTTGTCCCAACATCTATCCTGTTAACTCAATCCTGCCAAATTCAAAAAACATCTATCCTGTTAACTCACGAAGCCCAAAAAACACAAAACATCTATCCTGTTAACTCGCGAACCTATGTTATCTATCCTGTTAACTCGCGCTCTAAATGTCCCAACTTGACCTGTTCTCTCGAAGTGATTATAGCACAATTTTGTCGACTTGAAAATTTTCTCAAAAACCTTGGAACGCCCATATATCAAGCCATTTTAAGACCCTTACTCATTCACCCTTGACATCAATACAACCGTCTCAACGTGTGGTGACATGACAGAATTGATGTCATAAGGGTAGGGTGTCAAGGCA
>JBAXOJ010000158.1:0-3804 GCA_037133315.1 Clostridia bacterium | reverse complement strand
GTTGGAACCGGCGTGGCTGTTGGTGTCGGGGTCGGGGTCGCATTCGGATCCGGCGTTGGGGTCGTGATACCTTGTCCATATACGCCAGAATAAATGTAATTCACATTGGCATCCCACGCAATTTGTTGCAAAGCAACCGCTTGCTCAGTTGTCAAAGAGGCTGGTTTCGAATTGATTGCACCAACTGGTGTTCTTTTATACATAGTCGCAAAGGTTGTCAAAGAGACCAGATACGCGCCTCGCTCATTTAAATGCAAGGTATCTGTAGGCGGATTTTGTGCTGCAAAAGCCACGAAGTCCGTAATCCCGCCTGGGAATTGCCCTGCTTGAATCATTGTCTTCAGTCTTTGCAACGCTAAACTCGTCGGCACAATATCAACAATCGGATCATTCGGATACCAAGCATCCATCCCTTCTTTGATTCCTTCATTCATGACACGATAACTTTCTTGCCCCGTTTCAAAACTGCTCGGTATGGCATTTGCGAGGGTATTCCAAGAGCCATAAATCAAATATCGAATGTTTGGGTTCTTTTCTCTTGCCTTGTCATAAATCGTTTTTCCAAGGCTGATTCCATTCGAAATATTATCTCCATTTCCAAACGGTTGTACCGTCATGATGTCGATCGGTGCATAGCGATCGACTGCATAGGATGCAGTTGCTGGATTGAACCATACGCCATCCGCAAAATACTCCGTATATGGTGCACCGTAGGTCGTACTCGTTTGGGCTGATGCAGGATCAATCCAAGTATCCCCAAATCCACTCGCCTGATGCCCCATGAGCCACGGAAGCGCAGCGCCAGGAATGGTCCATCTCAAAAAGTTGTGATTGTATCCTGCTTCCTGTGCTAAAGGTCCTAAATAAGGAATGATGGTATCGGTCAGACTGTTTCCAAGTGAGTAGGTTCTTAATCCTTGCGGAACAGGAGCCGCTGCGCCAGCGCCAAAGCCTGATGCCAGCACTTGACTATAGGCAAGCCCTGTCTTGATCGCAACTGCTTTCAGCAAAACGCTCTGTCCAAGGCTCAGATGAATCGCAGCGCTGTATAAAGTGCCGTTGGTCTTTGTTGGCAGTGAGCCATTCGTGGTGTAGTAAATTTGAGCACCAGAAGTAGTCGATGAAAGCGTAATATCAATCGGCGTCTCATAACGCCCTGGAGTCAAGTTGGTGGTTGGCATAGCTGCTGCTGTCTCCCCGCCCAAATCAAGTCCCACGTATTGGTCGTCTGGCAGTTGTCCTTCATAATAGGTCGCGATGTTGCCGTCAAATGCCTTTGCCGCATCATGTCCAGTTGTCGGTACAGACCCAAATGACGTTCCATTGAGTTTGATGTCTTCGTTGTACAGCGCAAGTTCAGCAATTTTCGCACTACTGCCCGCCGCGCCGTAGAATTTCACATATTGATATGCAGTTGTATTTGAGGTAGTGTTTAATGTGATGGATGCTCCTGTGGCGTCATTTGGAACCGTGGCAATGGTCGTGAACCCGTTGGTTGCACTTTCATTTGAGCCAATGACCGTCCCACCGCGCAGTGACGTAACGTCTCCATTATATGGAGTGAGGATTGTCTTTGTCACAACTTTAGGCACGATGACATATGGCGCGTCTAAGACTTCTGCCACAACTACATCATCGACGATGACTTCATTTGGAGAGGACGCATTAAAATATATTGTCAAAGTGGTTGCACCCGCCGGCACGACAAAATCGGAAGATACTGTAGTCCACCGGTCGTTGCGCAATCTAAGTCCACTGATTGTATTGAACGTCTGCGAATCACTGAAGGTCATGGATGCTGTTGGAAGAAAAGAAACTGCTTTGGCTTTATAAGAGCAGTGGATCGTCTTTCCTACATAAAGGGAAAAATTAACACCTCTTTGTGGATACCCATTTGTGCCAATCAGACGTAATCCAGAAGAACCGTTCACGCCAAGCCCAGCGCCTGGTGCGTTACCCCAACCATTTGGCACGCCATTCGCATTTAGAATTTCAAAATCTCCATTTGGTATCAGATTCGGACCGAGGTTTTCAACAAATACTGGATCAGCTGGCGCTTCGCTCAATTTATACATCGAAATCCTATCTATGTCCATATATGTGCCGCCCTCAGTGTTGAGGCTCACACTGCAAGTAGTATAATTTCCTGTCGTAATATAAACCTTATTGTAAACCCAGTAAGAAGCCTTGCTTGAAATAGCAGCGAGAGACCCTTGATTGATTCCAACTCTTAAATTCCCTCTGCCTCTTGAGAAAAAAGTCATCACATAATCAGTATTCGCTGTAACTGAAATCGGTGATGTAACTGAATTGTAGTTAGCAGATGTATTCACTCGAATCGAATTACTATCATCCACGCCCTCTGTCAAAAGGGATCCCACGCCATTGGCATTGGTCCAACCAGCCAGTCCATTTGCAAACGTTCCATTTGTAACTACATTTGCTGCCGCAAACACAGTCGTTCCAGTAAATCCACTGAATAGCGCAACAAATATAAACGCGACAACCATCAGTCTAGCAATTTTCTTCTTCATCTCAAATCCCCCAATTTGTTGAGTACTATCGAAAAGTCTCGTTCCCTCTACTTTTACTGCAATACATTATAACATTCCTAATTGTAATAATCCACCGTTTCTCCGTAGAAACCAACATCAAATCCGAGGTTTGCAAAAAGATTCTCTGAATCCGTTCCATCGATGATGCCGTCCATATTCAAGTCGTTTTCAGGCAAGTAACTCGCATCTCCATATCCGAATCCAATTGTGCTGAACAAGGCTTCCGAGTCGGATCCATCGATAATGCCATCGGCATAGACATCGCCTGCCAGAAGAGACTTGTCTCCTAAGTCAACAGCGCCTCCAGCAACCGAGACGGTCATGTCACGCGTCATATATCCACTTCTCGAAAGAGTAAATAAGTAAGATCCGTCTTGGAGTTGCGGAACGGAAGCACTTTTCATAACAGGGTCAATTGTGGTCGAAACCAGAACTTCAGTCGCCAGATAGGATGCTTTCAAATTGAGGGTCGTGCGTCCTGCTGCATTCATGTAGTCGTCATAAACCGTATCCCCTGTATTCATCAAATCTGCAGCAGACAAAGATGTCAACGTCACTGGATTTCCCGCCGGCATTTGCTCAATTGTGAAGAGGTCTGGTCTTGAAAAAATTGCTGGACCAGTACTTGTTGGATATTGCAACACATTCGTGGTGCTATAAATGAGTTTGCTGACGACCGTTCCACCTGCAGTTTTATGGAAATATCCAAAGGTATTTGCGTCAATTTCGCCCAACTTGCGGAATGTCATTTTCAGCATGGTCGCTTTTGTTGATCCGTCCAATGAGATGGTAGCACCCGTATTTTTCGCATAGCCTATTAATAGATAGTTGCCGGTCGAAGCTGAAGTCGTGTTTTCAATCTGAAAGGATGCAATGTTATAACCTACTAAGCGAGCAGCACCAGGCACCTCATAATATGGTGCAATCGCTGCTGCAGTTGTAAGCTTTGTATTTGGCGCGTCCCCCTTCGTAGCGGAAGTCACAGGCACGACCTTCGACTTATCATAACTCAGTGCCCATGAAAAACTGTTCACATTCATCGTTCCTTTTAAATTGCACGTTACTTCAATAAAGCCATTCCCGTTGTCTTGGATTTCTGTTTTTAACCCGGCTGGAGCCGAATCCACCACGACAGTCGCGTCAACAGCCCAGACTGGAGGCAGGGTTGGCGTTGGTGTTGGCGTCGGTGTTGGGGTTGGCGTTGGGGTTGGCGTTGGGGTCGGTGTTGGTGTTGGGATCGGTGTAGGCG
>JBAXOJ010000157.1:0-3875 GCA_037133315.1 Clostridia bacterium | reverse complement strand
AGTCTGGCGATCCTTGTATAAAATTTCGCGAAAAAAGCCCGAATTTTATACAAGGATTTTTAATATTCAGGCTTATTTGTTAAAAACTTATTATTTGGCCTTGTGGGGCATTCGATTTGGACGTGTTTTATACAAGGAATTTTTTAACGTAGATTATTTGTTAAAACCCGTCTAAAGAAATATTAACGCCACTTTAGTACCTTTTCTTACTCCGATTTGATATAATCAACTTAGAGTTATTTCAAAGGAGAATCAGCATGGAACATAAATCGTTATTTGCACGGAATCGTTTTACAAAGTTTATTTCTCGCGTCGTGGTGGCGCCGTTTCTGGTGACTGCGTTGTTTGGCGTGGCGGCGGGAGGCCTCAGTTTTGCCCCGACCAACACACTTGCTGCGGCGGTGAAGACCAAAGTGGTGACGCGTTTGAAGGTCGAAGCGGAGAAGGCGAAACTGTCGTCGAAGACGTTGATTTCAAAGAAATACAAGGGCTACACTGGGACGGGATACGTCGTGTTTCCAGCGAAGAAAGTGGGTGCGACTGCGTCGTTTTCGTTCACTGCGAAGACAAGTCTGCATCGCCAAATCATCTTTCAGTTTGCAAACGGCAATCGCGGCAAGAGCGTGCTGTCGCTTTCGGTCAACGGCACCAGACGGGACGTGACCTTTGCGCCCACAGGTGGCAGCACGAAGTGGAAGCACATCAGCGTGACGCGGTACTTCAAAAAAGGCCTCAATGCCGTCAATGTGAAGCGGGTGAAGGCCGATGCGGATTCCGTCAGCATCGACTATTTCTTGATTCAGGAGACCATCAAAATTCCAAACCCAACTGCGGCTCCAACTGCAACTCCTACGCTCGCGCCGACACAAACACCTTCGGCGACCACAGTACCGGCGACCCCACCTCCGACGCCGGATCCGTTGGCGACGCCAACGCCGTTCTTTGAGTCAAAGATGCCGTGGGAGATTTTCCCGAATGAGACTCCTTGGCCGATTGATCAGACCGTCCAAGCGTCGAAAGCTTACTTTGTCGCCACGGATGGGGATGACGCCAACGCGGGCACCAAAGAACAACCTTGGAAGACCGTGAATTATGGGGTGTCAAGGTTAACGGCAGGCTGTGCGCTTTATATTCGCGGTGGCACTTACAACATTGTGAGTGGCATCAAGTTTTCCGCTTCAGGGACGGCGAATGCAAGGATTATTGTGTCCAGCTATCCAGGGGAGCTGGCGATTTTAGACGGGCATGGATACGATATCAGCGTTCCTGAGTTTCAGTATGATTCGGGGATTTTTAATCTGAATTCCAAAAGTTATTTGACCATTCAGAATTTGCGCATCCAAAATGCACATTGCAAAGGGATTTTCTCCGATCGTGTGAGTTATTTGAATATCCTGAATAATCAAATTGACAACACCTATTCCTGTGGCATTGGGCTTTGGGACTATCAGTACACGGCGTCGACGTATGCGCACCTCAATGTCATTGGCAACACGATTACGCGGGCAAACAACATGGACATGTGGTCCAATCTGCCGGCCGTAGCGACGCCAAGCGAGGCCTCGCACGAGGCAATTAGTATCTCGGGCTTAGCCTATGTAGAAATCGCCTTTAATAACGTTTATAACTGCTACAAAGAGGGGATTGACATCAAGGGAAACTCAAAGCATGTGGTCGTGCACCATAATTACGTGCACGACATCAACCGCCAAGGTCTTTATGCGGATGCCTGGCACGGACAAATCACGGATGTGTTGTTTTACAACAATGTTGTGGCGCGCTGCAAAGGCGCGGGCGCGGCTGTTTCGGGAGAGGGTGCCGCGAGTGGTGTGGATACGGTCACGTTTCGCAACAACCTCATTTACAATAACCGAGGCACTGGGTTTTTCTTTTCGAAGTGGGGAGCCAATCTGGCCAGGGACAAAATCAAAGTGTACAACAATACCTTTTATCGCAACGGTCATGGCACACCAAGTGGTGGCAATCAGTTCTTCTGGATGACGGGTGGGATGTATCTATACTCGACGAATCTTTTGAATGTTGAGATTTACAACAACATCTTCAGCGAGGATCAGGCCTTTGAAATCGCCTATTCCAAGGAGTACCTCGACGAGAATCCTGGGATGACCATTGCGCAGGTGTTTGCGGCAAAAGGCATCCAAGTGCATCATAATTTATTCAACGATCCAAATAAATACCGCACGTATCCATTGGATGTCGGCTGGACGGACAATTACTCAAAAGCGTATGCCTACGAGGGGGTTTCTGCCATTGTGGGAGATCCCCAGTTTGTGGATGTCTTCTCGGGAGATTTTAGACTTAAGCCAGGGTCGCCGGGCAGTGCCATCGGGGCTTTGCCGTCACCCGCTTGACCGAAGGCATATGAAAAGAGCTACCCGTCATTGGGTAGCTCTTTTGTTTGCAGCGTGAGCTGCGTAGGATTCTGTTAGTTCGTCACTTTCGCAAACATGAAGTATTTAAAGCCGAGTGGACTAGAGAATACATTTGTCAGTTTCGGACTTTGAACCGAAATATCTACATAGTAGTAAATCGGGCAAATTGGCATTGCATCCATCAACAGTTTCTCCGCCTTGTGCATTGCATCCATGCGAACCGCTCTGTCTGGAGAAGACTTGCCAGTTGCGATGAGTGCATCGTATGCTGGGTCTTTGTACTTCGCGTTGTTTTGTCCAGAATTCGAAGTCCACATGTCGAGGAACGTCATCGGATCCACATAGTCACCAAGCCAGCCATCTCTTGCAATATCAAAGTCACCGCTCGTTCTAGTCGTCTGGAAGACGGCCCATTCTTGGCCTCTCAATTTCGCTTCAATGCCGAGGTTGTCTTTCCAGCCTTTTTGAATGATTTGGAACAAATCCTTATGTGTGCCTTCTACATTGTAGACAAAATCGATTGCAGGGAAGCCTTTTCCGTCTGGATAGCCAGCTTCAGCAAGCAGTTTCTTTGCTTCCACGATGTTTGCTGCAACACCTTCAGAAGTCGGATCATAGAAGTTTCCACCGATTTTTCTAAAATCACTGCCAGTTGCAACGTCAGGTACATTTGGCGGTACAAAAGCGCCTGCAGGAATCTGCTCTGCTTTTCCTACCGTATCAATGATGTATTGGCGGTCAATGGCCAACGTCAACGCACGTCTGACTCTAGAGTCATCATATGGCTTTCTCGTTGTATTGAAATCTAAGTAGTAAGTACCTAACTGAGGATCGATCTTGAGCACGCCTTGTGTCTTTAATGCAGCAATTTCTGCTGGAGGCACGGAGTCGCCAAATAGAATGCCGCCATTCTTGAATTCGGATAAAATGGTGGTATCATCCGTAATCAGTTTGAATGTAATTTCGGATGGGACAATAGCTGCAGCATCCCAGTAATCAGGGTTTTTTGTCATGACGATTTTGTCATTGTGTGCCCAATCTTTTAATTTGAAAGGACCATTTGTCACAATCGTTGATGCAGCTCTTGCCCAGCCCTTCGAGTCAGCGACAACTGCGGACTTTTTGATTGGGAAAAGGGTAGGGAAGGATGTGATTTCTAAGAAGTAAGAACAAGGCGCCGCCAAGGTGACTTCTAATGTCTTATCATCAATTGCCTTGACTCCTAAGGTATCCAATACGGCTTGGTCGACCGATTTTGGGTCTTTCGCACCGGTGATTTCCGGAGCATTCTTTATTACGCCGAGTTGGTAAGCATATTCAGAAGCCGTGTTTGGATCCACTGCACGTTGCCAAGAATACACAAAATCTCCCGCAACAACGGCCGAGCCATCGGACCATTTGGCATCTCTCAAATGGAAGGTGAATTTTGTGCCATTTTCGGCGATATCCCAGCTTGTCGCAATACCTGGTACCACGCTGCCT
>JBAXOJ010000156.1:0-3894 GCA_037133315.1 Clostridia bacterium | reverse complement strand
TGGGTTGCGCGTTCATCGAAAATTACGACGATTTGCTTGCTGACGCAAACATAGACGGCGTGGTCATCAGCTCGCCGACCAATCAGCATGCGGACCTGATCATCAAGGCGGCCAACGCCGGCAAACACATCTTTACGGAAAAAGTGCTGGCAATCGGCGTCGCGGACGCGTTGAAGATCAAAGCTGCCGTCGTTGAAAACGGCGTGCGGTTCGCGATTTCGTTTCCGCATAGGTGTCGCGCCGACCTGCTGCTCGCGAAGCAGATGCAGGACAGCGGCGCCTTGGGCGAAATCACGTACGCACGCGTGCGCAATGCGCACAACGGCAGCCTCGGCAACTGGCTCCCACCACACTTCTACGACAAGACCCAATGCGGCGGCGGAGCCATGATTGACCTCGGCGCGCATACCATCTATCTGTTGGAATGGTTCATGGGGATGCCGACGAGTGTCACCTCTACGTTTACGAACTTCACCCCCCGCGCGGTCGAAGACAACGCCGTGACGGTGCTCGGCTATCCGAACGGCGCGATTGGCGTCGCGGAGACGAGTTTCGTGTCGGTGCACACACCGTTTACGGTGGAGTTGGGCGGCACGAAAGGCACCTTGCTCGTCCGCGACGGCGTCACCTATGCCACCGAGGCGACGGGCGGCAAGTGGGTCACAGCAGGGGAGCAAGAGTATCCTGCACCACTTCCAAATGCACAACGCCAGTGGGTAGATGCCTTCCACCTTGGCAAGGACATCGAACTGGGCATCGACTTGGCGGTCTCCTTGACCGAAGTCATGGCCCGCGCCTACGAATCCATCGTATGACTAGTTTCTTCTGCTTCTTCTGCTTCTTCTGGGCTACGCCCAAACATTAACGGTCCGATTTCGGACACCAATACACCAAATACGATCGCGCCACCCCCAATAAGGGTCGGCGCGTTTGCTAATGCATACGTTCCGTCAAACGACGGAATCAACAGACCAATGATCAGCGCAAACACAGGCTCCATCGTGTAGATGACCGCCGCCCGCGTTGGCGAGGTGTGTCTTTGCCCGAGCATCATAAATACCAGCGACCCGGCGCTCGCAAAGACCGAAATATAGATGATCGGAAGCCAGGCGCTGAGGGTGTTTGGCACTGGCCGCGCGCCCGTGAAAATGCTGACGATGCCAAACAATGCGCCCGCAACCGCCAACTGTACAATGCACATGAAGTAGGCGTTGTGTTTGAGCGAGAATTTTGAAATGAAAATGATGTACCACGCCCACATAAACGCCGAGATCAGCGTAAACGTCTCGCCGATGCCCCAGCCGCCGATGAAGCCCCAACCGCCCGCAAATCCAAGCGGACTCGACCCGTACGTGATGAAGTACATCCCAATAAACGCGCATATGAGCCCCGCGACCGAGAAGATCGACGGCTTTTTGCGCAGAAAGAATAAGGAAAGGAATGGCACAAACAAGTTCTGAAACGACGTGATGAAGGCCGACTTCTCAGGCGTCGTAAAGACCATCCCACCCGTCTGAAGCACGCCTCCCGCAAACAAAAGCGCGCCCAAAATCGCCGCCGCGCCCAAGGCTCTCCAGGTGAACGTGCGCAGATAGCGCCCGAAAATAAACAGCAACACCACGGCCGCCAGGATGTTTCGCACCCAAAGGAAGGTCATCATATCGACCTCCCGCAAGATGTACTCAGTCGTCAGAAACGTCGATCCCCACAGCAGTGTCGTGATAAGCAAAAATATATCGTATTTGTAACCCAATAGTCTCTTCATGCCTCTACTATAGCATAGGCCCGCCGCCGAAGTCCACCCCCAAAAGGACAGGCGCGTATCGCGCGAATCGCGCAACACAACCGCGCTGCGCAACGGGGGACAGCTCCGCGAGCGACGCAGCTACTTTCGCAGCTGCGTCTAAATCATCAATATTCTGGGGAAAAGGCAAGGGGGAAAAGGCAAGAAGGTAAAGGCAATTGTTTAAAATCAAGTCCTTCAGGGCGAAATGGCCGAAATGGTCGGAATGGTCGGAATCGGGATAATAATTGCCATAATTTGGAATTACCCTAGAAATAATTCGTAGGTACAGACTGAAGGAGCCATTTTGCCACACTTTTCTGACAAAAATCTTTCTCCTCGATTTGAAAAGAAAGATTTCTCTTTACTATAATAAACAAAAAGCAAGTATAGTAAAGAGCATTTGCTTTTCTTTTTACCATTTACGCCTTTGACTGGAGAAAAGAGGCGGGGAGATCTCAATGAGCCCGCCTTCCATTCGAAAAAGTGTTGTAAAAGTACCCCTTCAGTCCAAAAAGTGTGGTAAAAGTGCCTGTCTAGTCTGTACCACTTGAAATTGATCGGCGAAACTCGATATGAATCTCTTTTCCTAAACTTTTTGCGTCAAGCTTTTTGCTCCCTAACGCTTCTTGTCTGGCACGATAGCCAACGTATATCCAAGTGGCTTCAACACTTTGAACAACGTATCGATCTGCGGCGTCGCGCGCATGCTTTCCAATCTTGCTATCGCAGGCTGTTTCACCCCAGATAGAAGCGAGAGTTCTTTTTGGGAAATCCCCATTTTCTCTCTCGCCTCAATGAATTTTCCAATCAAATCAATTTCAAAGTTGATTGCATCTTTTTCGACTGGGGACAAAAGATGCTCATCATTAAAGATGTCGTTAAAAGTTGTATATTTTGTTCCTTTTATCTTAATACTCATTTTAGTCACCTCTTTCAATAAATAGTTTCATGTTAATACGTGCAATTTCAAGTTCCTTTCTGGGAGTTTTTTGAGATTTTTTAACAAAGTGATGCAAAAGTACAAAAGTATTATGACTCCAGAGAAAAAAGAATATCCGATTATTAAGTGGTCTCAACTCCCACAAATCTCCTTCAAGGTGCCTAACAAATGGAAGTCCAATTCTTGTGCCGTATTTCTGTAGGGCCCCGAGATATGACATAATCTTGTTGAACTGAATCCTAAAATGCTTACTTTCATTTTCTTTTGCCTTCAGTTCATAGATAAAATTCTTAACATCTTCCTTTCCAGCATTGTTCTTATAAAAAACAATATTATACATAGAAGTCCCCCAAACAACTACAATCTCATGATAACATATTAGTTATCGACGCGCAATATCAAACTATCGTTGTTGGGATATATTACCATATCATTTTTCTTTTTGTCAATGTAGTTGATCTAAATCAATACAAAAAAAAGGATAGCTAATTTCTTAACTATCCAAAATGTTAAATCATCCACTTACGAGTAGGAACTCACTCACTTAAATATCTCCAACTTGCGGCATGGACTCTCCGTAAAACTCTTCCACTTACGAGTAGGAATCACTCACTGTTACAACTTAATTATACCAAACAAAATCGAAAAGTAAAGAGATATTAGAAAATTTTTACAAATTTCGATTTTTTCATTTTCTACACTGCGCCGTCCGCGACGCACACCCACGCGCCAACGGCCTGCCTTTACCTTTTGCCTTTACTTCACGGTCGCGTTTAACAAAATATCGATGATCTAAAATTCCTTGTATAAAATCCAGGCTGAATTCGCTGTTTTTTGAGCAGAATTGAGTGTTTTTAACAAAAAAAAGTCCTTGCTCAAAATCCTTGTATAAAATATCTCGAAAAAGACCTGTTTTTTATACAAGGATTTTTTATTCCTTTAGTTTTTTGTTAAAACAACAGTATTTGGTTCTTCTGTTCAATGGATTTGGTCAGATTTTATACAAGGAATTAAAATATGGTTTATATTTTGTTAAATTTCGCTCGCCCGCACCCGCACCGCGCCACCCACGCCCATCTTGACGCGACCCCGCTTTAATGTCATAATTTCATTGTACACAAAAGAGGGAGGCCCATATGAAACACTCGAAAATAACCGCATTAATCCT
>JBAXOJ010000155.1:0-4004 GCA_037133315.1 Clostridia bacterium | reverse complement strand
GAATAGGATGCTGAGGATTCTTCGTAGAGCTCCTGGAGTTCGGCGGCGAGCGCGTTGCGAATGGGTGATTTGTCGAGCCATGCGCGGGTGCGGGCGTTTTGGCGGGCAGTCCAATCATGAACGGCGGGGTCGGCGGCGTACTCCAGCCATCGATACTCATCGATTACCTTGACCCCGTGGTATTCGTCAATGACAGGCTGGCGCGCCGTGGGCGCCTCCAACTGCGCGCCTGTGGAGTTCAGAATGAGCGGGCACAGCAGGGTGATGGAAATGAAAAGCGCGGGGATTCGGGCTGCCAGTCCAATAGCGGTTGTATTGTTAGTGTCGCACATGATGCCAGTATAATCGCGCAGGCAGAAGAAGAACAAGCATCTCATACAAGATAAAAAGGCCAGAAAATGGGCTTGAATCGAACCGGCTCGACCGGATAACGTCCGAAATGTCCTCACAAAAAAACAAGAGCGCATCGCTTGCTCGTATATTCGATTTTCAGGTTGTCAACAGGAAAATGGAAATTCGCTCCGAAGGCAAGTCGAATTGCACGACAAATTTTTGGCCTGATTTTACAAGGTATGGGCCAACTGGTTTGGAGCTTTTCTAAACACTCCGCAAATTCAAACCCAATCTGAAAACCATCGTTATCAGCAGGCGAGTTCCGAATAAATCGGACTGCCGCCCTCTTATCCTTTCTTCACAAACCGTTCTTGCCCGCAACATTGGCGGTAACCGTGAATTCCTTGATTGCTTGTCAGTCGTCTCACTAACCGCAACACGAAAGACCGCGCTACGCGCGTGAGCTTCTGCTATAAAAAACTGTTGGGTGAAGTTGAGACTTCAAATCAACAAAATCGAAAACCTCAAAGTCTTACGTTGTCGAAAACTATTGCGAACGCAAATCTGAAAAATCGTGTTCAATAGCTCCTATAATTAGTGAAAACATAGCTCTCCGCCAAGATTACCGGCAAGTTGGTGGCAGTTTACGTTACATGTTCCATCTTCGACTTGGTTCCATGCCGAAACTACGGACACGGCAAGACGGGCAATCACGGTGAACCACATGAACTCATTGCTGTTTTAACCGATAAAATCTTGCGCCGCCAGTTACAGAATTCGTGACGATAAACTGCGAATTCACGACTGCCGGAATATTTGTCATGACAGCCCAGGAACTTGAATTGGCAAGATTAGTCGTTGTTTGCAGGCTAAAACCCTGTGCAGAAACTGGCCATGTTATTATTACGCTACCGTCAGAAACTTGCACTTGTAAGAATGGCGGCTCAGCACTCAAAAAACGAATGTTTTGAATTTCTAGCGTTGAATTCGTCGAAGTGCCTCCCATGAATCCAAAAAACAATTCATTGGTCGAACCAGCCCATGCCGATACATCAATCAATCGGCTGGAAGACATTTGGTTCGTAGGGATATATTTTGCTTCAAGCAAAAATAAATTATTCGTCCCTATTCCGCAAACCAACACATCATCCACAGGATCGCCTTTGGCCATGAAATCGAAAGCCATTGCTACCGCGTTGCTCGGAAAAAGCAGTGGCACCCAAACCATCGGAACCGTTGCTTTGTTGGCCGAAATGGACATTGGACGAGCTAAATCGCTCTTAATGAGCGGGAAAACAACTGGTCTCGCGATTAAAAACAAATCCAAATATGATAACGATTCGACATAATCCACAACCGCCTCTCCCCCTTTTGCCGCTATATCCCCCACATAATTAAAAACTGTCGTTGCGTCCTTCTCCACGCGATGCCCAACTTGAACAGCAACCTCACCAGTGTATTGAATCGTGTCCGCAGTGGCCTGTACTGCCATATCTTTATAAAGTGTGAATGTCGCCCCATCATAGGGCGCTGGCTCCAATGCAAGCTCGTCGTAATTGAATGGAGCTTGATGATACGTGCTGCCTACTCCAATGTCAGATGGGGGAAAATCCGTCGGCGCATATTCATAACTTCGTTTGAAACCAAGTGGATTTTCATTATCCAGCGGGTTAAGAATCGAGATGCCATACCAATCCATGGGATAACCGTGAGAATCATCAGCTACTTGCATGAGCGAGACGGCGTCAACCGTCCTGAGCATACCCTTCTGCAAATTGACATTTACCGCATCCAAAAAATCGCCGAGCCCCACCATCGATTTGTAGTTATCAGCCCACGTAAAAGCAAACGGCAATGGAGACTGGTAGAGGAGTGATAATCCGGTCGCTTCAGCAACTCGTGCCTGGTCAAAAAGCGTTACATGGATGAGATTGTTTTTCCACGGCGTGGTAGAAGAATCTCTCCACCATATCGACTGACCGTGCAAATAGTTAATAGCGGAAGCATTTACCAGAGTACCCAAGCTATGTCCCATAAAATGCATGGGTTGTGAATAAGATGCACCCAAATAATATTGCAGTGCTTCTCCCAAAGCTACCCCTTGGTTCGGGGTCCTGTCAGTTGGGACTCTAAGATCCGCCAATAGAGATGTGGCCGCATAGCGCCAATCCCAGACCAAAATGTTTGCGTCCGCAGGATTAACATGCTGCACCTGCAATTTGCCCGCGATACTCACAGCCCAGCCATCATACGCATTGCTGTTAACTGACGAATCCGGGGTGCCAATCACCCACCCATGCGTCATCACAATTGTCATGAGATTCGATGAAGGCCAGTTGTTTGCTGTGATTGGGACAAAGGCTGAGCCGTCGAAAATCCTCAGCAGGCTACCCATGGTGTCTGCAACGGTGTAATTTACTATTGCCGACCGAATCACTTGCAAAGTGACCGGAGTTGGCGGCGGCAGACTCAGCATAAAATCCTGTTGCGCCGTATTCACATTCAGCGTCAAGGTCCGCGTTGCGGTCTGATGCGTCGCATCAGTAGCCGACAAATTATAAATTCCCGCGTCCAAAGTTGACATTTGATAATTCCCACTGGCGTCCGTGATCGCTTGCGCTACGGGTGTTTGATATACCTTTGCTACGACTGTCACGCCCGAAAGCGGAGCGCCAGTTACGTCTGCCACATGACCATGAGGAACAACCATTCTGGCTGAATTGCCGATTTGGTAATAATAGCTCACAATCAGACTACTTCTTAAATTGAGGACGTCACTGCCAGGCCACTCGAAATACTGGTAGCTGACGAACGGGCTGATGATGCCGCCGTTGGTCAATACGGCTCGGCTGAAATCCTCGGGGAATTGATAACTCGCCAACGGCGACTGAACTCCACTCTCGGTCAGCACCTCAGTGTTGTAATCTTCGAGGTGCTGATAGCTCACCAATGGCGATTGAACGCCACCGTTGGTCAGCACCGCAGTGTTGTAATCTTCGACGTACTGATAACTCGCCAACGGCGATTGAACTCCACCATTGGTCAGCACGCCGCTGCCATAGTCTTCAGTGTATTGGTAACTGACAACGGGCGAGATAAAATTCGTAATCGTGTCGCCTGCAATGACATGAAGCGAATGCAAACACAGAACTGAAATGACGCCAATTGGTCTCAAAAACTTCATGCAGCCTTCTTTATTCCGCCGTCGCTGCCGTCGCGTAGATGAGGCCGCCACCTCTCGGTATGGTTATTGAAACTGTCGCGGTGCTGGCTGCTTGCGTACCCGTTTTATTCGACGTGCTGCCAAGGATGACTGTTGGGCCATCGACAGGTTTCACAACCACCGTGATGGGAGAGTTTAGCGGCAGGTTAACACAACTTACTACAACAGAAATAGGATTTGCCTGCTGCGCAGAAATAGTAGTATCTGGCGTGTATAAAATGCCTGTTGGATTTGCTGGAACAACATTTCCACCAATGCTTTGTATTGCAAGGCTAACCGTCTGTTTGGGTGCAATCAGGATCGTATTGAAGCCTCTGGACGAAACATCAGTAAGTGTGCCCACAAACTGGTCGTCAAGAACATCAAGGCGCACGTAACCACCCATAACAGGCGCCCAGTAGCCACCCATTCCACCCCATGGTCCTGGTGACTTGGTCAGAGTGGCCGA
>JBAXOJ010000154.1:0-4035 GCA_037133315.1 Clostridia bacterium | reverse complement strand
GTATAAAAATATCTCGCCCAAGCAGTTCCAAACGCAGGTCTGCAAGACGAGATAAACAGGTGTGGTGGGCAATACAGGACTCGAACCTGTGACTTTCACCACGTCAAGGTGACACTCTCCCATCTGAGTTAATTGCCCATAAATATGTTACTGACAAGATAGTACCATTTTTCTGTGCGCGTGTAAAGAGAAAAACGCGCGGCGTGGGGGTCGGCGGCGCAGGGGTCGGCGGCGCGCGAGCCGCGAGACCAAATGCGGAAAGGTAAGGGCATGCCGCTGGCGGCGCGGGGTACATTTTAACAAATTTGATGCTCAAATTGAATTCCTTGTATAAAATAAGTCCAAATCCAAGTTTCTTCTCGGCTAAATAATGAGTTTTTAACAAAAAATCCTGGATAAAAAAATCCTTGTATAAAAATCGGGCTATTTGCTCAATATTTTATACAAGGATTTTCAAAAAAGCGTTTTTTTGTTAAAAGAGGCTATGAAATATCGAGAAACAGTAAATTAAGCAGTGATTTTATACAAGGAATTTTGAAATCATCAATATTTTGTTAAAATGCGCCCTGCGCGCGGCGCGCCGCGCTCGAGTCTGGACTTGGCGGGAGCGAGGACCCCCAAATCTTACACATACCTTCTTTCGCGAGAATATTTTGTAGTTTTGGCATCGAATAAGGTATAATTAATCTCTAGATTACTTTAGAAGGAAGTGCACCTTTATGATTTTTGAAGATACCTCGAAGAATAGATGGAAGTGGGCGCTGCGGATCTTTGTTGTCTTGAGCGGCGTCGCGCTGCTGCTGATCATCAATTTCGTCTACAGTTTAATGACGAACCCGCCGATGCATACCATCGGCTCCATGAACGCGCCTAAGGGCAGTTCGTATGTTGAGCAGACGGGCGCCTCGCCCGTGCCGACGTCCGCGCCAGGTGCCGCAGCCGTTGTGACCACGCGACCATACCATCCAAGTAATTCGGGAAAGGACAATCTCAAGAATCCGCTCAGCGGCGGGTTTGCGCGGACCGCGTTTTTTACGCAGGGCGACCCGAAGTCCATGCGTTCTTTAGAGAAAAACATCGACCATCTGGACATCGTATTCCCCGACTGGTTCCGGTTCACGAAAGGCACGCACATCGTGGAGGAAAGTGTCGAAAAGGATACCCTTGATTTTTTATCGCTGCACCACACAGCCGTGTATCCGACCATTTCAAATAATGATTTGCAGGGAAACTGGTTTGGAAAAGAATTCAGCACCTACATCAAAAGTTACGAACACAGGCATGCGCTCATTCAATCCATCCTCGAAAGCCTCAATACTTATAGCCTGAAGGGCATCAATGTTGACGTCGAGTCGATTCCGATTACTGCCAAGAACGACTACCTCGACTTTTTGGACGAACTCAAAATCGAGCTTCATGCCGAGCAAAAATATCTGACGGTGGATGTGCCGATGAACAACGAGTCGTTTGACTATGAGGCCATCAGCTTGATTGCCGATTTGATCATCGTTATGGCGTATGACGAAAGTTACCCCGAAGGGAATCCCGGGCCGATTGCCAGCAAAGCTTGGTTTGAGACTGGTATCGACGAAGTGTTGACAAAAATCGACAAGAAGAAGACCATCATCGCCTGCGGGCAGTACGCCTACGACTGGAACATCGATTCCAAAAAACCCGCGATGAGCATGGGCTTTGACGAGGCCATGATTCTCGCTGCGGACGTGGGCGCAGACGTGGAAACCGACATCAAATCCGTCAACTATCACTTCTCCTATCGCGACGCGAACGATGACCGCCATCAGGTCTGGATGCTGGACGCGGTTACGTTGTGGAACGAGGTCTTGATGGCCAAGCAGCTCAACGCCGCCGGTGTCGCTTTTTGGCGGATTGGTCTTGAGGATCCGTCCATCTGGGATTATTACGCGATGCCCGATATCTCGAATTTCGAACCGTCCACCCTCGCGAAGGCAAACACATTGGACAAGGTCAATTATGGCGGGGCCGGCGAAATCATTTCCATTAATGATGTGCCGACCGATGGCGTGCGCGAGCTGACTTTCTCCGAACACTACATTGACTATGCCATCTATCAAAAAATCCCTTTGAGCTATTATGTGCAAAAATATGGTCACAAGGCTGACAAAGAAATCGTCTTCACCTTCGATGATGGGCCGGATGGCGTCTATACGCCGCAGTTGCTTGATATTTTCAAAGAGTTCGGTGTCAAGGCCACGTTCTTTGTGGTTGGCGACCAGGTCAAGCGCTTCCCCGAGATTCTCAAACGCATTGCTGACGAAGGTCACCTCATCGGCAATCACACTTACAGTCACATCAATATGGCAAACGAAACGGCAAGCACCATCCGGGCTGATTTGAATTCGGTGCAGCGGCTTATCGAATCGGCGACGGGCACTTCCACCAATCTCGTACGGCCACCGTACAACGCAAACACGTCTCCGTCGGACTTGACGGATCTCAATACCTTGGTGGATCTGAAAAACCTCGGCTACATCATCGTCGGCGCGGACATTGATCCGAGCGATTATGCGAAGCCAGGGGCCGACGCGATTGTCGCGACCACCATGCAACAAATCAAAGACTCCGGCTCAAACATCATCGTCATGCACGACGCAGGCGGCGATCGCAGCCAAACAGTGGAAGCGGTACGAAAGCTCATTCCGCTCCTGCGTGCAAACGGGTACAAAATCGTCAACGTCAATGATCTGCTTGGTGTTTCACCAGATAGTATCATGACAAAAATCGACACCTGGGAACAGGTGGTTATCTTCGCGAATTCGCTGTGGATGTGGCTCAGCGTTTGGGGCTGGAACATCATCGTCATCCTATTTCTCATGACGACCATCATCTCCGTCTTCCGCATCCTCTTTCTTGGATTCTTTGTGTTTCGGTCACGCCGAAAGGAACTGGAATACCAGGAAAACACCGACTTCACGCCATTCGTCACCATCCTCATTCCCGCTTACAACGAAGCACTCGTCATACAAAAGACGGTGGAAAATGTCATAAAAGGCGATTACGAAAATTTCGAAATCCTCGTCATCGATGACGGCAGCACCGACCAGACCGCCGCAATCGTCGAGGCACTCGCGCTGAACAACGACAAGTTGAGATTGTTACGCAAGGAAAACGGCGGGAAGTTCACAGCTTTGAATTTGGGGTTCCAAGAAGCGCGATATGATTTTGTCATCACCATCGACGCCGACACCCTCGTGCTGCCTGCGACCGTGCGCAATCTGATGATGCCGTTCAAAGATGAAACGGTAGATGCCGTGTGCGGCAACGTCCAGGTCGGCAACGTCAAAAACATCATCACCGGCTTCCAAGCCGTGGAATACGTCACCACGCAGAACTATGACCGCCGCGCGTTTGATGCGCTCAACTGCATTTCCGTCGTGCCCGGCGCGACTGGGGCTTGGCGCAAGAGCAAAGTGGTTGCCGCGGGAGGCTACTCGGGCGATTCGCTCACCGAGGATGCAGACTTGACTTTGACGTTGCTCGAACACGGCGGACGCATCGTCTACATGCCGTCGGCCAAATCCGTCACAGAGGCGCCAGAGAAAGTCGGCCTCCTTTACAAACAAAGGTTCCGCTGGAGCTTTGGGACCTTTCAGACGTTGTGGAAACACCGCAAGACCTTCTTCAAAGGGCCTTTGGGCTGGGTGGCGCTGCCAAACATGTTTATCTTCCAGGTACTCTTCCCAATCCTATCCCCCATCGGCGACGTCGTCTTCATCCTCGCCCTAATCCGCGGCGACATGCCAGCCATCCTGTCTGGGTACCTGCTGTTTTTGGCCATGGACCTCACCGGCTCGCTCATCGCCTTCGCGCTCGAAAAGACGCCACTGCGCTACATTTGGCTCATTTTGATTCAGCGGTTTTTCTACCGCCAGTTTATGTACATCACCACCTTCAAAGCCATCATCGCGGCGCTCGAAGGCCGTCGGCACGGGTGGAATAAATTGAAAAGGACAAATTCGGTGAAACGGGCAGAACGGTAAGAGCAAAGGGTAAGGG
>JBAXOJ010000153.1:0-4076 GCA_037133315.1 Clostridia bacterium | reverse complement strand
TGACAGATCCGTACTTTAATGTAAATGCGGTTGCCACAGGAGCAGTCTTTCCAAACAACGTCAGTGTCTTATCCGTCACTTTGTTGATTGTCACACTCGATGCTCGCGGCGCTGGTGTTGGTGCAGGTCCCACTTCAACAAGTGACACATCATCAACTAAAAAATCTCCACCAATCGGATTTAATTGCAAACCAAAATTATTATATGGATCTACTTTCAAATCTAAATTCGAAGGTGTGTTGAACGTAAAGCTCTTTTTCGTAAATGTTGTGAAGTTTCCTTCAAATGATGTTGATTTGTTAGGAACAGGATTTCCACCCGCCTTTAATACAATCCCGTAATTCATTTTGTTATAATCAGATGTCATTGTCTTAAAGTAATAACTCAACGTATACTGGGTGCTTGGTTTTAATGGCACGTCATTGACCCAAAGCGAAACGTAACTATTTGCGGCAACTTGCATACTTGCAGCACCAGTGTTAACAAAATCAGTATTTTGCATGCCCCCAACCCACGCAGCTGTCTCAAAACTCGGATCATGTCCAGAAACCAAGTTTTCGCCTAAAGCGCCGACCGAAATAAAACTCATCACTGACATGATGCTCACAATCATCGCAAGCACGAGCACTTTACTCAGTCTCTTTAAAACCGAACCACTTGCTATCTTCATATTAAAAACCCCCTTGAATTTATTATTAACAGATAAACTGTTATAAGTTAATTATATTCTAAAAAAAAGTTTATTCAAGATAATCTCGAATTTTATATCCTTTTTTCTAATTTGACCTTTTCTTCTTCAAAGCCTGGCTTACCTAACAAAGCAAACATATTTTTCTTGTAAGCCTCAACTCCTGGCTGGTCAAACGGGTTCACCCCTTGCAAGTATCCACTCACGCCACACGCTTTTTCAAAGAAATAGACAATTTGTCCAAACCAGTACTCACTCATCTCAGGAATGTTGATGATTAAGTTCGGCACGCCGCCGTCGTTGTGCGCTAGCACGGTGCCTTGCATGGCTTTCTTATTGATGGTGTCGATTGTGTTTCCAGCCAGGAAATTCAGCCCGTCCACATTGTCTGTTGTCGCGGTAACCGTCATGGATTTTCGCACGGTTTCAATATTCAGAACCGTCTCAAAGATGTTGCGCAGCCCGTCTTGAATGTACTGCCCCATCGAATGCAAATCCGCCGAAAAGTCAACGCCCGCTGGGAAAATACCCTTTTGGTCTTTGCCCTCTGACTCGCCGAACAACTGCTTCCACCACTCCGTGAAGAAGTGCATCGCTGGTTCGTAATTCACCATGATTTCCGTGGTCTTCCCTTTTCTGTATAATGCATTTCTTGCTGCGACGTACTGATAGCAAGGGTTTTCATCCAGATTCGGGTTCTTGTAAAGCGCGTACGCGTCTTTTGCACCGAGCATGATTTTGTCGATATCCGCACCGCACACTGCGATAGGCAGCAATCCGACTGCCGTGAGCACCGAATAACGCCCGCCCACATCATCAGCGATGACAAAGGTCTCGTAGCCCTCTTCGTCCGCGACTTTCTTCAGTGCGCCGCGCGCCTTATCGGTTGTGGCATAAATGCGTGATTTGGCCTCGTCCTTGCCGTATTTCTGCTCCATGTAGTCTTTGAAAATCCGAAACGCCAGCGCAGGCTCAGTCGTGGTGCCCGACTTTGAAATGACGTTGACCGAAATGTCCTTGCCCTCAATCAGCTCGAGCAGGTCGGTGATGTAGGTTGAACTGATGTTGTTTCCAACGAAATAAATCTCGGGCGTCCCGCGTTTTGCTGCTGAAAGACTGTTGTAAAACGTATGCGCCAGCATGTCAATCGCCGCTTTCGATCCCAGGTACGAACCGCCAATCCCGATAATCACGAGCACATCGGAATCACTTTTAATCTTCTCCGCCGCCGCCTTGATGCGTGCAAATTCCTCCTGGTCGTAGTTGTTTGGGAGCTCGACCCAGCCCAAAAAATCGCTGCCC
The DNA here is from genome assembly GCA_037133315.1 of Clostridia bacterium. GTDB lineage: Bacteria > Bacillota > Clostridia > JBAXOJ01 > JBAXOJ01 > JBAXOJ01. The sequence goes on along the minus strand of JBAXOJ010000153.1, from coordinate 2,086 downwards.
GCGCCCGTGCCGTTGTGTAGGATGTTGTGCGCCTCTGCCACAAACCCCTTCAAATTGTCGATTTCAGAACTCGCCATGAAATCCAGTGCCTTCGAATAATCAAACGTAATTTTTGCCATCTTTCTATTCCTCCAAATATTAAAATCGAATTAAAGCCGCAGCTCTGCGCCAAACTGATGATTCAGTCCGTCGGTAATTTTCTTCATCGCCTTGCTGACTTCCTCGTCGGTCAAGGTCCGGTCGGTTGCCCGAAACACAAGGGCGTACGCGACACTTTTCTTGCCTTCGGGTACTTGGTTCCCCTGGTAAACGTCAAACAACATCGTCGACTCCAGGATTTTCCCACCACGTTGCTGAATCATCGACTGGATGTCTTTGATGAGCACGTCTTCCTGGATGAGCACGGCCAAATCGCGCGCCATGGCTGGATACTTCGGCAGTGGTTTGAACTTTGGCAAGCGCTTCGCATTTGCGACCAGTGGCAGGACATCAATGACGGCCACATAGTTGCGTTTGGCGGCCGAATAGTTTTCAGACACCGATGGATTAATTTCGCCAACAACACCAACGCCTAAGGTGCCAATTTTGATGGACGCCGTCCTTCCTGGGTGGAAGGTCGGACAATCGTTCACGGGGTCAAATTCAGGGACAATGCCGAGTTGTGCAAACAGCGCCTCCACGACCCCTTTTATGGTATAAAAATCGCACGACCCATACATACCGATGGTCAGAACGGGTTTTTCTTCTGGGAGCAGTTCCCCTTCGCGTGGCAAATACACTTTTGAAAGTTCAAAGAGCGCCACGCCCTCGGTTCTGCGGTTGTAATTGCGCGCGAGCACCGTCATCATTTCGCCGATGGTCGTCGTCCGCATGATACTGAAGTCCTCGCCAAGTGGATTGGAGATCACGACCGCATTGCGCAGCGCGTCGCCTTCTGGCATGAGAAGCAAATCAAACGCCTTCGGACTGCCAAACGAGTAGGTATAGATTTCAGACAGCCCGCAGCCATTGAGTGTGGTCACGATGACGTCCTCGATTTGTTGTTTGAAGGTCTTTTTCCCCATGGTGGCTTGTTTGCCATCCAGTAAGGTGGGTTTGATGTTGTTGTAATCGTAGAGTCTTGCGACCTCTTCGGCGAGATCTGCTTCGCGTTTGACATCGCCTCTGTGGGACGGAATCAAGAAAGTGGCCCCATCAGAGCTCAGTACAAAACCAAGGCTGGTCAGATAGCCAATCATCTGGGCAGCAGGAAGGTCCGTCCCAAGCAACAAGTTGATGGCATCAGGCCGAAATGGTACAGACTGAGGTGCCGGCTTGCAAGGGTATTGATCGACCAGACCAGGGACGACCGTGCCGCAGCCGAGGCGCTCCACGAGTGCGCAAGCGCGGTTGATGGCGGTGAGGGCGAGTTCGGGATCAAGACCCTTTTCGAAGCGGGAACTGGATTCCGTCCGCAAGCCGAGCCTTTTTGAGGTGGCGCGCACCGAGCTGCCGAGGAAGTTCGCCGACTCGAAAAGCACCGTGGTCGTATCCTGTTTGATTTCCGAATTCTGACCACCCATGACCCCTGCGACCGCGACGGGCCTTGCGCCATCCGCAATCACAAGCATGTCCGTGTCCAACGTACGCTCCTGGTCATCCAGTGTGTACATTTGTTCGCCAGCGGTGGCGCGCCTGACAATGATCTGCTGTCCCTGCACATCCCGCACATCAAACGCATGCAGCGGCTGTCCCAATTCCAACATCACGTAGTTCGTAATATCAACCATATTATTAATCGCTCTCACGCCAGCGGCTTTGAGCCGATCTCTCATCCATTTTGGAGACGGTGCGATTTTGACATCGGTCACGACCCGCGCAACATAGCGTGCACAAAGGTCCGGCGCCTCGATGTTCACCCGAATAAAGTCCTCGGCAGTGCCCGTTCCATTCGCCTTTACCTCAAGATCGAGTCCGCGCCGCGTAACACCAAGCGTCACCGCAGTTTCGCCCGCGATGCCGTAAATGCTCAAGCAGTCTGGTCGATTCGGTGTAATTTCAAACTCGACCACCGTTTCATTGAGCCCCAATGCCTCTTTTGCATCCA
>JBAXOJ010000152.1:0-4106 GCA_037133315.1 Clostridia bacterium | reverse complement strand
CTTGCAGACCGCCGGAATGGTGGCCGCGCTGGCCTACGGCACGGCCACCATTCCGGCGGTCTGCAAGATCACCGGTCCGGGCAACTTCTACGTCACCGCCGCAAAGGCGCTCGTGCGCCAGGCGGTCGAAATCGCGGCGGACCGTCAGCGGGGACACCTTCAGCACGCGGGCGATTTCCCGCCAGACTTGCGCCTTGTCGGGCGAGAGGTTGATGACGCAATTTGAGATGATGACATCTACTGTGTTGCTATCAACGGGAAGCTCTTCAAGATAACCCTGCCTGAATTCTACATTGGTTGCGTTGACTCTCTTTGCGTTGTCTTGCGCACGTTCGATCATTTCGGGGGTCATATCCACGCCGATGACGCGGCCTGTCTCTCCAACTTTTTGGGCGGCGAGAAGGCAATCTAGACCCGCGCCTGAGCCGAGGTCAAGTACGGTTTGACCCGGTTTCAGAGAGGCGAGAGTGATCGGGTCGCCGCAGCCATAGCTGGTACTGGCTACATCGGAAGGAACGGTGGTGAGCAGATCTATCGGGTAGAGATTGCTGCTCGTGTCGCAGCAGTTTGAAGGTCCGCAGCAAGAAGCGCTGTTCTTGATCCGCTCGGCGTAATGTTCGCGAACGGTCTCATGAATGGAAGTGGGGGATTGAGTCATTTTGTTCTCCTTATGTTATATAGAAGTTTGTCTATGTATATTGCTAAAGAAACGGGACGCTATCTCGGCCGAAGACGCGTCCCGATTAAGCCTTGAGGGTCTTGATAAGTTTTTCGGTGGTGATGCTTTCTGGCGCGAACTTGATCATTAACTGTCCGCAGCAAACAGCGATATTTTCCTGATTGAGTGAATAAAAAGTTTGCTTGCCTTCTTCGCGGATCGTGACAAGGTCAGCCTCGCGTAATATTGCGAGATGATGTGAGACGGTGGGTTGTGAGACATCCAGTTTTTCAACGATCTCGTTGACTGAAAGTGAATCGCAGCAACACAGGTTCATGATCTTCTGACGGGTTTCGTCGGAGATGGCTTTGGCAAATAGGACGGGATTGAATTTCATATTGATGACCTTCTATTTGATATTATATAGATAAACGCCTATTTGTCAAGAGGCCGCATTAATAATTCAATCAATAACTGCATTCTCAAGAATTTTGAATTGCTGCGTATTGCAATCGATCTCTGCTTTTAAGCCATATGGCAATATAAACATTGGAGCGGTATGCCCGAAATCCATGTGTGTGATGATGGGCAGGTCGGATAACCCTTCTTCCTCAGTTACAACTAACTTAAGAACTTCATCATATTCCTTGAAGCAATCTTGTGAGATGTTACCGCCTGGACGGCCAAATAAAATGCCAGAAAGTTTTTTCAATATTCCCATGGAAGCATAACTTCGCAAGGCATATTTCAATGCGCTTGGCGGCGGGGCATCTTCAGACGTTTCAAGAAATAAGATCGCATTTTCCCATGAAGTTAGATCAGGCCAGTAAGTAGTGCCTCGCAGGAATTCAAGAACATCAAGGCAGCCTCCTATTAAACGACCTTGATGAAGGCCATTGCCTTGTAGAAATTTCCATCCAGTGGATGGATTAAGTTTGCGCTTACGATTTTGATTTTCAGGGTTTGCCCACTCCAGCATTTCAACAGTCCAGCCATTTGTACAAGGTTGGATAATGCCGCCTTTTTTGGATGAAAAAAGTGATTTTCGAATTGAATCGATCACGTATGGGAATATCCCTCCATTTTCTGCGAACTCCGCCATGATCGTAGGACCATAAAAAGAAACAAGGTCTGCCTTGAAACAAGCCATGTGAGTAATTGTCGTATCAGAGTAGCCCATAAAGATCTTTGGGTTTGACCGTATCAACTCCAAATCAATATAAGGGAGAATTCGAATGGAATCATCGCCGCCAATGGTGGCGATGATCGCTTTAACCGAAGGGTCAGCAAATGCATTCATCAAATCCTCGGCCCTCGCTTTTGGATTTTTGTGGAGCCATGCGGCGTCTCGCAGGGCGTGAGGCGTTTCAATGACTTTTAGATCAAATTCTTTTTGCAGTTGTTGTTTTCCCACTTCGTATCTTTGTGGGAAGGTTCCTGGACCTCCCCACGATAGGCTAATTGTTGCTATGGTATCACCAGGTTGAAGTTTTTTTGGTTTATACATATAGCCTCACAACTTTTACTGACCTACGCTAAGATTTTATTTCCCAGTCAACATTTCCAGCCGTTCAATGTAACTGCCCAGCACTTCAAACGCGTCTTCGATGGGTTGGGTGCTGGTCATATCCACGCCAGCGATTTTGAACAAATTCCTCGGGAAATCACCTCCCGCCAAACCCTTCCTAAGGAGAAAACCAACACTTCTAAATGTCTTTTGTAAGACATTTAGAAGTGTTGGAGAAGACATTTAGAAGTGTTGGGAAAAACATTTAGAAGTGTTTACGCCTTCTCGAACTCAATCGTGGCTAGTATCTTCTTGAATTCCTTGCCTGGGATAAAGCGCGGCAGAAGTGTGCTAATTTGGCTGCTGTGCACGCTTTCGGCGGCATCTGCACCTTCGGCGGTGGTTTTTAGCCAGAAATTGCCAAAGTCGCCTAATTCCACGATATTTCCATCAGCCAGTTCCTGCGGGATGATGGTCAGCAAGGCTTCCAGCACCGCCATGGTATCCACGCTCGAAACGGTGGAAATCTCCGAAATACGATTCGCCATTTGGCGCATGGTCTTGCGTCCGCTGGATTCGATGGACGGGTAGAACTTCTTCGGCGCTTCCTGGTTGGATGGGTTGCCGCGTTGTACAACATTGAACTTGACGGTCATGGTAGCCTCCTTTGGCTTTGAAAATAGGTTGGCTTTGGGGGAGTTGCTTATTTCCCCACTATTAAGAAAAGTATAGCATAAAAATACTCACAGAAACGGTAATACAAGTTGTTGGGTTTGCGTCAGAATTTTGGAAGTTTCTGTTTTGCCGCGAATGACGCAGATTTTCACAAATTTACGCTCACCGCTATAATTTTGGTACTTGTAACTCATTTTGAAACGTGTTATATTAGCGCCACTTTTTCGGATGTCGACAACGGAATAATTTTTATAACTTGCATCCCTGATTCAGGGATGCAAAATTCTATATAATAGGACAAATCTCCATGACAACCAATTTCCTTACCAAAGAGGGTTTTCAAAAGCTTCAAGAGGAACTGGATCATTTACGCACCACCAAGCGACAGGAAGTGGCCGCTCGTTTACACGAGGCCATGGAAGGTGGGGAACTGATCGAGAACGCCGAATATGAAGCTGCCAAAAATGAGCAAGCTTTCGTTGAGGGGCGTATCCAGGAGCTGGATCTTTTGCTTGCCACAGCGCATATCATTGAAGAAAATGGCAAACCTAAGAAAAATGATGCCATACAAGTCGGTACAAAGGTGACCATTAAAGAAGGAAACTTCGAGGCTGAATCTTTTGTTATCATTGGTGCGGCAGAAGCCAATCCGCGTGAGGGTAAGATCTCAAATGAGTCGCCGATCGGCAAGGCTATTTTGGGGCATAAAGCAGGAGAAACCGTCAAAGTGGAAACACCCGGCGGCACCTATAACGTTAAGATAATTAAAGTTGGCTAGGAAATAAGGCGCGCCCATTTTGCCCCGCGTCTAAAAAACGTGGGGCTTTTTTAATTTATAACAGGAAGAACAATAGCATGTCAGAATACACTACACTTGAAAAAATTCGTTTGCAGAAAATCGAAGAACTCCGCGCTGAAGGGATCGATCCATACCCCACGCGCGCCGAGCGTTCACATACCAGCAGTCAGATCACCGCAGAATTTGAAACCGCCGAAGCAGGCGCTTCACCTGATTCAACACTGGAGGTGAAAGCCACTCTTGCAGGACGTATCCGCGCCAGCCGCGCCATGGGCAAGGTTTCCTTTGCTCACATCGAAGACCGCGACGGCAAAATACAGTTATTCTTCCGAGTTAATGAATTGGGTAAAGAGCGGGTGGATTTATTCAACAAGATGTTTGACCTGGGCGATTTTATTCAAGCAACGGGAGTCATGTTTCGCACAAAGACAGGCGAGATCACGCTTCATGTCCACGACTTCAAACTG
>JBAXOJ010000151.1:0-4162 GCA_037133315.1 Clostridia bacterium | reverse complement strand
TTTGCACTTTATTGCTTAATATCATATACTTTATTTGATTATTCTTGCTTAAGAAGGAGAAGACGATGAATTTTCATAAAGAGATTTTTTACGGCAATTTCGCAAAACAAAATAGAAACGAAACGCACTTGTTTTATGTCAATGCACTAGGTTGGGTACAGACCACCCCAGAATTTTTCATAGAACGTGAACAGTACTATGATTTTGAAATAAAATATATTGTTTCGGGGAAATTTCATGTGGTTCAGCACAATAAAAAATACATTGTTAATCCTGGTGAAATGATTTTAATGAACTTATTTGACTATCATAAATACTATCCTGATGTGGATGACCCCTGCGATATTCTTTGGATTCATTTTAATGGTCAGGGTTGCGAAAAGTTAATTGCAGAAATTGAAGGATATAAAAAACTTCCACTCATCATGAGCCCACCGCCCTCTTTTGCAGAAATCATAAAGAAATGTCTAAATCTATATAATGAATCTCAAAATAATTCGGAGGCCTACATATCGCTATACATCCACGAATTACTTACTGAAATTTTACAACCGCTTCCTCATCTTTACTTAAAAACAAAAGAATCCATTGAACAGCAGTTTCTGATTAATTCAATGGATCATTATATTGACGAACATTTGAATGAGAAAGTCACGCTCAATATGCTATCAAAAGAGGCATGTCTCAGTCCTTTTCATTTTTCAAGAGTGTTCAATGCATACACAGGCAAGTCACCAATTCAATATGTGTTGCAGAAGAAAGTTGAAAAAAGTAAAGTTATGCTCCTCTATACAAACAAAACCGTATCCTTGATTTCTGAAGAACTAGGATTTGCAGACATCAGTCATTTTTCAAGAGCATTTCATAAAATCGAAGGCATTTCGCCTAAAAAATTCAGAACAAATGTTTTTTAGACGCGCTTTTAAGTTGAAATAATCTCTGTTATAATTAATTATTCTTACATAAACGGAGTTGGAACAATGAATCTGGAAAGTTTAAAAGAGATCGGCGAATGGGCTGCATACGGGTTTTATGAGGGCGAAAATCTTCCATATCCCAGAAAATACGGGCTTGCATATAGAAGGCTCTACGAAAACATGGATGTTCGAATTGACGACGATGTTCTCTTAGCGCCATGCGAACCATATTATAAATGTTTGAACAGAATTGAGGACGGCGTCTGGACAGCAGTAAATAGCATATTTAATCATAACCATGGCAGCGGACTATTAGTCAGTTATGAGGTTGCTTCGAAAAAAAAGAATGAATTCCCCGAATATGCTAATTTTATCGATGAACTGTGTGCGGATTTATCTGAGAAAACATCATATAGAGGCCAATATATTCACTCCAATCCAGACATCTATTCCATTGTAAATGAGGGGTTCCAGTCAATAAAAGATGCGGTTGAAAAGGAAGACGAAGATCCGCTTTTTTTAACCTTAAAAGATTACATTGCCGGGATTGATGTTTATTTTCAAAGGGTGAAGGAAAAGCTCGCAGAAAAAATCGCCGCCACGCATGGTGAACGCAAAGCACAATTACAATTTATTCACGATGAATTCTCAAACTGTTTTTACACCCCCGCAACGTCCTTCATCCAAGGCTTACTGTCTGTCAATTTCGTCTGGATGTTAGACGGATGTGATAGCATAGGTAGGATTGACTACGCTTTAGGTGATTTGTTTGAATCGGATATTGAAAGCGGGAAGTTAGATCTTCATTTTGCAAGAAAACTGCTCAATGATTTCTATTTTTTATTTGAAAAAATGCACGGATGGAATCTACAAATTGGTGGATATAAACCGGACGGAGAAGATTGTTGTAATTTGCTGACGAAAGAATGTTTACTAGCCTGCGGCAGAAATAAACGTTCAAAACCAAATCTTGCTTTCAGAATCAACAAAACAACGAAAAAAGAATACATTGATTTAGCAATGGAAACGCTGGCGCTCGGGAGCGGTATCCCGGCACTTTATAATGATGATTTATACATTCAATTACTCATGGAAAACTTCAAGAAAATGCCTTATGAAGATGCCGTCATGTATGGATTCGGCGGTTGTACAGAAACGATGATTACGGGAATGTCCTGTGTCGACAGCCTCGCTGGCTCGATCAATCTGGCGCATATCTTAGGCCTTGCGATGTTTGACGGTTTTGATATCCTGAAAAATGAACAGACTGGACTTCATACTGGGAAGTTTGAGGACTTCGAAACCTTTGAGGATTTTTACTCGGCGCTAAAAAAGCAAATTGCTTCTTGTACAGAAGGCTATGTGAATTGGGTCAACAAGGGAATCGAATTCAGGTTAACTGACGGGGACCCAAAAATCCCTCGCACCTTGTTCACCAGAGATTGTATCAAAAACCGCAAGTCATTTGAGGGCGGCGGTGCCAGATATAACTGGGCGGTTTCAAGTTATGACGGCTCCTCTGTCTTAATCGATAGTTTATATGCCATCAAGTCTGCGGTGTTTGACAATCATCTTATTACTAAGAATACTCTGGTTGAAGCCTTGAAATGCGACTTTGTCGGTTACGAAACAGAGCAAGAGATCTTGAAGAGCCAGGCTACATTTGGCAACGATATCGAAAGCGTTGATTTGTTAGGCGCTGCTATTCTTGAATATACTTGGCAACAATTGCTCAACTACAAGACGCCGCGTGGTGGAAAACACGTTCCATCCATCATTCTTTTTACAACGTATGAAAATTCCGGGGCACTCGTCTGTGCGACTGCCAACGGCAGAAACTCCGGTACCTACTTAAACGATTCGGTTGGCGCTTGTCAAGGCGTGGATGAGAACGGACCAACGGCACTGATTAACTCTGTTTTGAGACTACCCAATAAACTTGCTTTTGGTACCCCTGTGTTTAATATGAGAATCCAAAAAAGCTTACTATCCACTAAAAATGGGCAGGATAAATACTGGTCCCTCATCGAAAACTTTTTCATTAGAGGTGGTTTACAAATTCAAATTAGTGTTCTTGATCGAGAGGAATTGCGTGCGGCGCAAGCAGAGCCGGAGAAACACAAGGATATTATTGTACGCATGGGTGGATACAGTGAATATTTCGTTAACTTGTCAAAAGGGTTACAGGACAGCGTCATAAAAAGGTCGGAACAAATATGACCGGAATGATAACGAAAATTTCGCGATTTTGCATTCAAGACGGACCCGGCATACGGACGACGGTGTTTTTAAAAGGCTGCCCGCTTTCATGCCAGTGGTGCCACAATCCAGAGACAATAAATCCGAGCCCGGAACTTCTGTACGACCGTGAGAAATGCAACCTTTGCAGACTTTGCGAGGGCGTTTGCCCGACCCACTGCCATTCGTTTGAATACGGCATTCATAAAATTGATCTAGAGAAATGTTCCGCGTGCGGAAAATGTACCGTCTGTCCCCAAAAAGCACTTTCAATCAGCGGTGTAGAAATGTCATCGGAGGAAATAGTAAAAGAAGTTATAAAAGACAGTTCTTTTTACGAAACATCGGACGGCGGGGTTACGTTGTCTGGAGGAGAACCTTTTTTTCAAGCCGGATTCTGCCGCGAGGTTTTAAAAGCACTAAAAGTACATGGAATTCACACCTGCGTGGAAACGTCGGGATGCATTGACTTATCTACTATGCCAGAGTTGATTGAATTGATTGACCTTGTGTTATTGGATTATAAGCATTCGAATCAACATCTCTTAAAAGAATTTACCGGGGAGTCTCAAGAAATTTCGAATCAAAACCTAGGTTATTTATGTAAAATCAACAAACAGACCATCCTGAGATGCCCGATCATACCTGGGGTCAATGACACGAAAGAGCATTTTGATGGAATCTTAAAAGTGATACAAAGCTATGACAATATCATTGAAGTAAATTTATTGCCATATCACTCTTTAGGGGAAAGCAAATATGATCAGTTGCAGATGTCCAAACAACGATCGTTTGCAATTCCAACACAAAAACAAGTGGACGGTTGGCTCAACTATTTGGAAACATCAAAACGGAATGCGATTAAAATCTGTGCAATTTAGAAAATGCCTCAATTCGTAAGTTCAAACCTTCCTTTTTTCGTTTCAAACGTGCACTTCATGTTCTCGAAGAGATTTTGCACAGGGTTCACCGTAAATGTCTCAAACGCATCGGTTGTATCAATCCCC
>JBAXOJ010000150.1:0-4232 GCA_037133315.1 Clostridia bacterium | reverse complement strand
TTAAGTCGGGAGGGGCTCACCACGTGAGCTTGGCTGATCATCATTGCTAATCAGGAAATTCAATGCCTATCCAATCACTCCCAAACTTCACCGAACAAGCTGCACAACTGTGGTCATCCATTCCGCCTGAGACTAAAGACCATTGCTTTCAATGTCTGGTGCAGTGCTTGCCAAGATGAAGTGACTATCAGAAATTTCAGTGGCACCGTCAAATCTGATGACTAACTACGAGATGTCATCAAGTAGACGACTAATTGTCGGCGTCAGATTGCAGAGTGTTTTCCAGCCTAGATACGGCCTAGTTTTTGTTGCACCTGCGATCCATTGTCCATAGAATCGAGTCATCGAAGTTAGATTTTCGGATCAACCTTGGTTTACGTTACTGGAGGCACCATGTCAAAGAAATTTCGTTCTATGCGTTTGCTGGTTGGTACAGTGCTTGTTATCCAAGGATTTATTTGCAATGAAGCCCTGGCGATTTTTGCCACTCCTATCAATGCAGGGTGCTATATCGCAGCACCCGGACAGTGCAAAATTCATGTTGAACCGTTGACCCTAAATGTTGCATCCGGGAAAAGTCTGGTCTTTTATCAGTTCCTCGCCAACAACCACGTAATTTACAGTTTCAAGACAGATGTATCGAGTCCTCCACTGAACAACTATTCTCCTTCTGTCGTGATGCAGGATTTCGCTGCGACTTGCGGAACCATTTATACCGTTCACATAATAGGTCAAGATTCCGGTGACTCCGGCGCATTTGTTCTTGGCCAAACCGCTCCATTCACTTGTCCTACGTCGGTACCATAATCTTCTCAAATAGCTCCATAAGTATGTTGGCTGAAAGTTATGGCGAAGGAGCTGGTCATGCGATCGAATCTTTTTGTTCCAGTCTTTAGCATTCTTTTCGTCGCAATTTTCGGACTGAATCGCGCTGTTTTTGGCGTTCAAACGAGCCCAATCAATGCGGGTTGTTACATAGCCGAGCCAGGTAAATGCTTGATCCACGTCGACCCATTTTCCGTCCATGTCACTCCGGGGAAAACACTCTCTTCGTTCAAACTTCTTGCATCTGGTACGCCAATCTATCAGTTTGCCACTGACGTTTCCAGTCCTCCGATAGGGAACTACAGTCCCTCCGCTTCCAAAATGGATTTTGCTGCTTCCTGCGGTCAAAGCTATACGTTGGCACTTTCCGCCAAGGACAGTGGCGATGCAAGTTACATACAGATTGGCTCTACTCCTCCACTTGCCTGTCCGGATGGTGCGGGTTGGTTGAGCTGGATTCCGAAAGCAAGTACGGAACGAGGAATGTCGCGAGTGAAGGGATCGGTGTCACTCAGGGGTGTTGCCAACGCTCAGGGTGGATTGACCCAAGTAACTTTCCAATATGGAAAGACAACAGCATACGGGCAAGAAATAGCTGCAACGCCGAGTGGGTTTACAGACGCTACCAATCACAACGTCAACGCACTCGTAACTGGTCTTGACATCAACGGTACCTACCACTTTCGAATTGTCGTTCAAAATGGCCTCGGAACGGTTTATGGCCAAGACCAAGTGCTGAAAGCATCCGGGGTAAATCTTGTTCCCATCTACATGCTATTGCTCGATTGAGGTCATGATCAATTGCGGCCGTAGTGCTGATGCCAACATGGAGTCACGATCAGAAATTTCACTGGTACTATAAAATCATATGACCTGCTGCTCATCCGTCAAACCAAGTGAAAACTCAGGTGGCATCAGTCCAACAGGAGACCCAGAATTGCGGCAAGATTGGGTCGTCCCGCAACCTTGGTAACCGTCGAAGATTCATTTCCTGCAACGGTACTGGTATCGGCATGAACTGAGCACGAATAACGCTTGTTGTTCACAAGTCCAGTGACTACGATTGGTGATCCAGTACCCGTAGCAGATTCAGTTGTAAGACCAGACGATGAACAGGTTGCTGTGTACCCAGTGAAGTTGGTTGTGTCACCTGTTGGTGCCGTGAAACTGACCGTTATGCTCCCAGTACCTCCAGACAGGTTCACAAGTGTTGGAGGTGCTGGAATCGATCCAGCAGTACGCAGATCAATCGTAGAACCCGCGAAGTTGAGTACTTGCATGTTCTTGATGTTGTCTGTTCCGTCAATGCCGACAACGTCTTTCACTGTGAAACCTGATGCAGTCGTTGTAATGGCGTAATTGGACCTAGCACCACCATAGTTCATCGTGTTTACACCCAAACCACCGTTGATGCTGCAGGGCGTGTTACTTGGAGCTGGGCATCCTCCAATAATCGCATCGTTACCTGCCCAAGTACGAATCAACTTGCTGCCGTTTCGATTTGAGATTGTCACGTTTTCGGTGTAATCCACGGCTGGATCGAGCTGAAGTGGAATATTGATGAAACCATGCTGAGCAATCCAGTTTCCATTTACATTGGTGGAAAATCCAATTTCCGCCTCAAGATTGATTTTCCCACTAGGAGTTAAATACTCTATAAATCTTGGCTCTGGGTAATCATTTGGAATGTAAGCTCCTGAAATATTTAAGCTCCTAATGTAGGTAAGAACCTGTGCTCCGATTGTTGGGAACTGATCATGCATGTAAGTATGGAGTCTTCCCGTCCCATCATTCAACAGAATGTAGTTGGTTTGTAATAAGTTATTAGGAGAATTATCCGAATTCCGACCGCCAATAGTCATTCCTGCCATCAAATATGTATTAATACCAGAATTATCATAATCAACCAATTGCATGGAATAATCGAGTTCTTCAGAGTTTACTCTATATTCGTTGTTTAACGTATCAGTAACATCCGTGAAAGCCATAGCTCCGTTATTTGATATGTTTTGTTGCAATTGAAGTACGGAATACTTTTCTGGCCATAATGATTGACCACAGACCAAATCGGGTTTACCATCATGATTGAAATCATCTACCCATATTCGATAAGTGTGGGTATTTGCAAGTCCCCATGCTGAACTGATAGTTGAATATTCAGGACGATTTCCAAAATATGGAATGATCTGTACTCCAGATGAAAATGGATTGGAAGTATGATTATTTTGGTCAAATTTTGTGGCAACAATATCGAACCGACCATTAGGGTTTGGAGTTCCATCAACCGAACGACTCAAGTCACCAGCCACTAATTCTGTAGTGCCGTCACCATCAAAATCTGCGGCATTTATAGACATTCCTGAAAAAAATATTTGCCATGGGTCAGTAGTGGTGTTTACCAAGGTATTTACTTGTGCTGTACCATCAGAGCCAAACGTATAGTATCGTTCTCCATTTGTTGTAAAAATGGTTTGCTTACCATTTAGGTTTGCAAGCGTTGCAGCATGAGATGATATTGGATCGTTTATTATCGCCTTAGTGAAGGTTCCACTGACATTTGATAAGTAAAGTGCGCTTGGTTTTAATACTGCACCAGTTGGCATTGATGGATTTTCATTGTATGGTATTAGTAAGAAATCATCTTTCTTGTCATTATTGAAATCACCAACTACGACCGAGTTTGATCCATACGCCATTGGATCAGATAAATATTTGTCTGTCGCAATAACCAAAGTACCATCCGAATTTTGTTCAAGTATTGATACTTTTATCTGAAGTGGACTTGCCGCACTTGGATCAAATGGCCATCCATGTAGTATTAAACCTGATCTTCCGTTTGGTAGTTGAATTTGTGAGTACATCGGACCAATTATGCCAACGGTACCATGACTTACAGGATCAACGACCTCGTTGGGTGTCCATATTCCAGCAAGAGATAATAATGAACTAACGTTACTAAAATCCCTCGATGAATTGGCAAAAGCTAACCCAGAGGGAACAATTGAAACTGACAAAATCAGTAAAATTGAAAAGAATGCCTTCATTATTTTTCCAGTCATTGTTGTCAGTTAATGCCACATTCTGAGCAATGCATCAACGCCACCATGTTGTCGCATCGATGTACAAAAGGTAGCCTTGAGCAGCAACTCCAAGCCCTCTTCGCCCAAGGCGCGACGAAAGCGCCCAATCTGCGTGGCATCGCATGGCAGGCGGTGCTCGTAGTAGTCCATGCCGCTGAAGTACTGCCACGCGATGTTTCTCACTCCAGCGCACCACCAGTTCTTCATCGCTGAGGTTGAAACTGTTCTTGAGATACAGCAGGCCGGCCATCAGTCGAATGGGCAGTTTGGGGCGTCCAGCATTACTGCGACCGCCACCAATCACCGTCTGTGTGGTGCCAAACATGT
>JBAXOJ010000149.1:0-4402 GCA_037133315.1 Clostridia bacterium | reverse complement strand
AGAATTCGCAAATTATTTGCTGACAGACTGGGGCGGATTTCGAAAAAAGACATTTTGGAAACGTTTCCCGATATTAGCATGTCGACCGTTGAAATCACACTATCTGAACTATTGAAGGAAGGTAAAATAATAAAAACAGGAAGCGGAAAGCTGACGGCTTACGTGAGAAAGGAGACTTAACCCATGCCAATCATAACTTTAAAACCAAGCGGTAAAAGCATCACGCTCGCACCAGGCGCGGACTTGCTCGAGGCGGTCAAGGCCGAGGGGGTAGCGGTAGAGGCGCCTTGCGGAGGCAAGGGCGTTTGCGGGAAGTGCCTCGTGCGCGTGACGCACGGCCGGGTTGACTTCACAAATAGCGGCATTCTGCCCGCGGAATTAATCAGCGAGGGCTTCGTCTTGATCTGTAGGTCGAAGGTCGCGCAGGCGGATGCGACGCTCGAAATCATGTCGCAGCTTGAAAAAGAGCAGGGCAAGTTTTCGGAAGCGGCGGAGGATTTGTTGACGCTCGGAAGCGCTTTGCTCCCGCACAAGGGCGACTTTGACCCTATGGTGAAAAAGATTTTTATACAAGTGCCAGCGCCAGAAATGGGGGATGGACTTTCCGATTATGACCGTGTCAAACGCACAGCGCAAGCAATCCTCGGCGGCAAAAAAGAATTTGTGTTGCCGTTAGACCTAGCGCGCGCGTTGCCGGGCGTTTTGAGCCAGCACGAAACCTACGACGGCGCCGTGACGCTTGCATATCACGAGACGGAGTGCACGTTGCAAGCCGTCGCGTTGGAGCGCGGGGACACCACGGGCCAGAACTTCGGAGTCGCCATCGACATCGGGACGACGACCGTTGCCGTTCACCTTGTGGACCTCCAAAGCGGCGAGATTCTGGCATCGAAGACCGACTACAACGCGCAAATCGCGTGCGGACTTGACGTCATCAGTCGCATCAACTACGCGCAGAAACCCCACAGGCTCGAAGAGCTTCGTGCCAAAATTTTAGAGACGACCAATAACTGTATCCTTGATGTTTCGCAGAGAGTCCACTTGAAACCCACACAAATCACAAACGCATCCATTGCTGGCAACACCACTATGATGCACCTGCTCCTCGGGATTCCGCCGGAAAGCATTCGGCTCGAGCCCTACACCCCCACGATTTACTGGATTCCAGCGTATCGTGCTGCGACGCTCGGCATCAAGATTTGCCAGAATGCGCCACTGTTTTTCGCACCCGCGGTGGGCAGTTACGTGGGTGGCGACATTGCGTCGGGCCTGCTCTGCACGGCGCTTGCGACTGACGCGGAGGACCTGAGCCTGTTTATCGACATCGGGACGAACGGGGAAATTGTCTTTGGCAACAACGAGTTCTTGATGGGCTGCGCCTGCTCTGCGGGGCCTGCGTTTGAGGGTGGTGGCATCGAACACGGCATGCGTGCGTCCCACGGGGCGATCGAGCGTGTGCAGGTGAACCCGGAAACTGGGATGCCAACCATTGCGACCATCGGCAACGAGCCGCCTGTCGGCATTTGCGGGTCGGGCATGATTTCACTGATTGCGGAGCTGTTCACCACGGGATGGATTGATGCGGCGGGGAAACTCGACAAGACGCGTCCTTGCGTAGCTATCGAAATCAACGGCAAGCATTCCAAGTACATCCTCGCTGACGCGAAACATTCAGGCATAGACAATGCCATATTCATCAACGAGGCGGACATTGACAACTTGATCCGCGCAAAAGCCGCGATTTTCTCGGCGTGTCGCGTGTTGTTGCAGAAGGTGAGTATGGACTTTGAAGACCTCTCGCACATCTTCATCGCGGGTGGGTTCGGGCGTTATATGGATATTCAGAAATCAATTGAGATTGGCCTTCTGCCAAACCTGCCGATTGAAACATTCAAATTCATCGGCAATGCTTCGATTGCCGGCGCCTATATGACCTTGCTTTCGAAGCGGCATCGCGATCTGGAACATGCGCTCGCGAAGAAAATCACGTACATCGACCTAAGCACCGAGCACGAATATATGGATCAATACACCGCGGCGCTTTTTCTGCCGCATACGGACGAGAAGTTGTTTAAAGGGGTTTAAGGTAATTAGAAGGATTTTCTCCTGTGAATTTCTTAAACACCGCGGAAAAATATTCGCTGGTGTTGAATGAAAGTTTCATGGCTGTCGCGGTCACGGAATTTCCTTCCTTTAGGAGACTTTTTGCGATCTGGATTTTTTTGTTGTTGATATAGAAGCGCGGCGTCATGCCGATGGATTCTTTGAATTTGTTGCGGAAGCCCGAGGGAGAGATGTGAAACTGAGCACAGATGTCCTCGTTTCGGATGTCCTCGAAGATGTTTGCATCGATGTATGCGACGATTTTTTTCGTCGTTTCGTCGATTTCTGTCGCCGCGTCCTGCGTATACAGGAGTTTTGATAGAAAGCCCACAAACATGCTTTGTGCATACAAGCGATTCATTTTATCCAATTTCAACAAACTCTTATACGTTTTGTTTAATAACGAAAGGCACTCCGCGTCGGCTTTGAACAGGTGGCGTTCGAGGTGCAACAGCGTGTTACGGATTTGGTCGCCGGAGGCCTTGTCGAGGCCTAAAAAGTTTTCTTTGACATGCGGATCCAGGATGATGAAAAATGTCTCGCAGATGTCCTGTTTGGCATCGCCACTTTTGTGAGGTTGATTCGCTTTCGTAATAATCACATCGCCGCCGACCAGCGCGAAGGTTTCCTCTTCGAGGCAGTAGGTCTCGTTGCCTTTGATGACGACGGCCAGTTCGATGCAATTTTCATGCGCATGCAGTTCCATCAGGGGCTCGCTCGCGGCGTTAAAGACGCAATAAGAAAAGGTATCCAGTCCTGCAATGTGATGATCCTGCTTCGAAAATATGACACTATTTTCATCGTGCGTCATGTGTTTCACCTCGGTGAAATTTTAGCATTGATTGGCGCGGGTGTAAAGGCACGAATAAATCGCAATGCGTTTTTTTGACTGACAGGTTCGAAGGAATGAGATAGAATAGGAGGCAGAAGTTTTGTAAGAATGAGAGGTGTTCGTTTTGCCAATGACGAAGCGAGAAAGAATGTTAACCGCCATGCGCGGTGGCACGCCCGACCGGGTGCCGGCGTCTCCCGACATCAACTGGATGATTCCCGCGAAGCTCGTGGGCGGGAAGTTTTGGGATACCTATTACTACAACAAGCCCCCCATCTGGAAGGCTTACAACGACGCGGTGCGGCACTACGGCATCGACGGGTTTTCGCATCACGGGATTTACGAGCTGCCGACCAATCCGGGCTGCCATTATGATTCCGAGATTACTCTAAAGAACGAAGAGCGACTTGTCGTAAAGAGTACGTTCACATGTCCCAGCGGCACATTAACGTCCGAGACCATCTTTCTCGAGGGCGAACCGCCAACGCCAACCAAAAAGTGGATCGACGATTTCAAAACACAGCACGCGTCGTTGCGTCATATGATGTTTGGGGATGTCAGCAAAATCAGCTTCGAAACCTACGAAAAGGCGAGAAACGACATGGGGGACGACGGGGTCGTCGGCCTGTGCATGCTCCTGCCAACGCTTTTGACACAGCTCCGCCAACCCACAGAATCCGCTTTTTATGATTACTATGATGAAAAAGAATTGCTCGATGATTTTATCAAAGAATGGACGAATCATCTCGTCGACGTGGCGCATGCAATTGTCGAAAAAGGCCTGAAACCAGACTTCATCTTCTATCCGAACTCTGGAATGATTACGATGCAGTCGGTCGACATCATGAAGGAATATTCGGTTCCGGCGTTGAAAAAGCTCACAAAGATTTTCAAAGACGCCGGCATCATCACCTCATTACACAGTTGCGGCAAGGAGCGCGCGATTGTTGAAATTGCGGCCCTCGAGACCGACCTTAATTGTATTGATCCGCTTGAAATCGCGCCGATGGGAGACTGTGACCTGGCTGAAATCAAGGCGCTTTTTGGCGACAAAATCGCGCTCAAAGGCAACCTGCATACGACCGAGGTGATGTTGCGCATGAGCGCGGAGGAAGTGGAAGTGGAAGCACGCAAATGCCTCGAAATCGGCATGCCTGGCGGCGGATTCATCCTTGCGACAGGCGATCAGTGCGGCCGCGATACGCCACCCGAGAATATTTTTAAATTGGTCGAGGTTTGCGAAAAGTATGGGCGCTATTAATGCTGACTCGTCGCGGGTGCGAGAGGGTGCGCGTGGGTGTCGGGAGTAACTAGGCATTTTTGTCCCCAGTCTCGGGAGTAAGTCACCAAAAATGTCGCCAGTCAGCTGCGATTTACGCTAAAAACCAAAAAAATCAAAAGAAAAAGGTAAAATCAACTGGATTTTACCTTCATTTCTGACTTTTTTGAAGCATTTCGGTAAAAAAA
>JBAXOJ010000148.1:0-4415 GCA_037133315.1 Clostridia bacterium | reverse complement strand
GCGATTTGCTTTGCAGTCAGTGACGGTGTTCCTTTAAAAAACATGTGCTCAATAAAGTGTGAAATCCCATTGTTGTTTTGCGTTTCGTATGCCGAACCCGCGAGCACCCAGATGCCGATTGACACGGAACGGACATTTTCAAAATGCTCCGTGACCAGTCGGATGCCGTTTTTCAAGACCGTCTTTTTATGCATGAAGCACCTCAGTTTCTTGGCATAGCGTCTTTTCTAGAAAGGTTGATGCGGCCCTGCTGGTCGACTTCCATGACCTTGACCGTGATTTCATCGCCAACCGCAACAACATCTTCCACCTTCTCGACGCGTTTTGTGTCAAGCTTTGAGATGTGCACGAGGCCTTCTTTGCCAGGCAGGAATTCCACAAACGCACCGAAGTTCATCAGTCGTGTGACCTTGCCCGTGTAAATTGTGCCAACTTCAATATCGCCAGCGATGCCTTCGATGATTTTGATGGCTTTGCGACCAGCTTCAATATCGATGCACGATACGTATACTTTGCCGTCTTCGTTGATGTCAATCTTGACGCCCGTCTCTGCGATGATTTTGTTGATGACCTTTCCGCCAGAACCGATGACGTCTCTGATTTTCTCAGGGTCGATTTGCATCGACAACATCTTCGGCGCGTATTGCGACACCTCAGCTCTTGGTGCTGGGATGATTTTAAGAATGACATCGTCAATAATGTGTTCGCGGCCAGTCTTCGTAATTTCAAACGCTTCTTTAATGATTTCTTCGCTCAACCCGTCGACTTTGATGTCAACCTGGATGGCTGTGATTCCTTTTTTCGTACCCGCAACCTTAAAGTCCATGTCGCCAAAGAAATCCTCAATGCCTTGAATATCCATGAAGGTGATGAACTTGCTGTCGTCGTTTTCGTCGACAATCAGTCCACAAGAAATACCCGCAACTGGTGCTGAAATCGGCACGCCGGCATCCATGAGCGCAAGGGTCGAACCGCACACACTACCTTGTGAGGTGGAACCGTTTGACATGGTCACTTCGGAAACCAAACGCATCGCGTATGGGAAATCCTCTACCTTAGGAAGCACAGGCTCCAATGCTCTTTCCGCCAAGGCACCATGACCGATTTCGCGGCGTCCAGGGCCTCTCGATGTTTTTGCTTCGCCAACACTATATGGTGGGAAGTTGTAATGATGCATATATCTTTTTGGTTCGTCCAAATCGATGCCGTCAATTTTCTGCGCTTCGCCGATTGGTCCCAGCGTCGCAATGGTCAGCACTTGCGTCTGCCCTCTTTGGAACAGGCCTGAACCATGTACACGAGGAAGAATGCCAACTTCGCCCGACAACGCACGAATGTCGCTCAGGCTTCTGCCGTCCACTCTTTTGTGTTCTTTGAACAAGAACTCACGCACGACTTTTTTCTCGAGCTTATAGATGCCTTCTTTGACCCATTTCAAGTACTCATCCGCATTCTCATACCCCTGGAACGTCTCAACCATTTTCGCGGTCAACGCGTCCACCTGGACATCTCTCACTTGCTTGATGTCAGAAAGCACAGCAACCTTCATCTCTTCGTATCCGAGCTTTTTGATTTCAGCAAAAACCGCTTCAGGAATGTCGCTTGACTCGTAAGCAAATTTTGGTTTGCCCACTTCCGCCGCGATTCCTTCAATAAATGCACAAATCTCTGCAATCACTGCATGTCCCTTTTTAATCGCATCAATCATGACGTCGTCAGGCACTTCGTTTGCGCCAGCTTCAATCATGCAGACTTTCTTTTTCGTACCCGCAAGCGTAACATACATTTGGCTCTTTTCTCTTTGGGCAGCATCTGGGTTGATGACTGCTTCGCCATCCACAAGGCCGATGATGACAGCGGCAAGTGGTCCGTTGAACGGAATGTCCGAAATTGCAACTGCGGTCGAAGCGCCAACCATTGCTGCAAATTCTGCAGAATAATCTTGGTCGCAAGAAAGCACCGTGTTGACAAGTGCAACATCGTTTCTCAAATCTTTCGGGAACAACGGTCTCATTGGGCGGTCGATTGCTCTTGAAATCAACACAGCCGTCTCAGAAGGGCGTCCCTCTCTTTTCATAAAGCTACCTGGAATTTTTCCGACCGAATACAGCTTCTCTTCAAAATCAACGCTGAGTGGGAAAAAGTCAATTCCTTCTCTTGGTTTTGCAGATGCTGTTACTGCGGAAAGTACTACTGTGTCGCCGTATCTTACTAATACTGCGCCATTTGCAAGTTGCGCCAATTCACCTGTTTCGATTGTGAGTTGACGGCCTGCGATTGTCGTTGAAAAAATCTTTTTCATTTTTTTATTCCTCCTGATATTCGTTGCAGGAGCTTTGACTGTAGTCTGTAGGTTCTACATCCTCGGGAAAGGGTGCACAACCTACCTTCTACATGTCGCTCCAAAGCACGTGTTACATTTTACCACTTCACAGATAAAAAAACAATGAGCGGATTGCTCCACTCATCATCAATTTCTGCTATTCTTACTTTCTGAGATTCAATTCCACGATTAATTTTCTGTAAGACTCGATGTCCACTCTGGAAAGGTAGTTCAGCAAGCCTCTTCTTTGACCAACTAAGACCAAAAGTCCTCTACGTGAGTGATGATCCTTCTTGTGAAACTTCAAATGTTCGTTGAGGTGATTGATGCGTTCTGTCAACATCGCAATTTGCACTTCGGAAGAACCTGTGTCTGTCTCGTGTACTCTGTGTTTCTCGATAATACTTGTCTTTAATTCCTTGTTCATTTCTTTTTCCTCCTAAATTTGAAATCGCCGTCAGCCGAGTAAGTGGTTGGAGTGTCCGAAAAACACAGCCGCGGTTCGCTTAAGCATTGTAACACAAAAGCACGAAGCATGTAAAGCATTATTGACCAACCGCGTAAAAAGTGAAGCCCTGCTCCTCGACATCCGCTCGTTTGTAGATGTTTCTGAAGTCAAACAGGATTGAATTCTTGAGTTTATCCGCCAGCGCTGCAAAGTCTAAATTGCGGAATTGATTCCATTCGGTCAAAATCACCAGCGCATCCGCACCTTCTGCTGCTTGGTATTCGTTTTCGCAAAAGATGAGTTGATCTTTGATGTTCGAAAAGGCACGCTTCGCCTCCTCCATTGCGACAGGATCATACACACGAAACTGTGCGCCTTGTTCCGCCAGGATATTGAGAATCATCAAAGCCGGGGCATCCCGCATGTCGTCCGTGTTTTGTTTGAACGCGAGTCCAAGAATTGCAATGGTTTTTCCTTCGACGCCGCCGAGTTTCTCGATGATTTTCGCCGCTGAGATCTTTTTCTGGTGAACATTCGCGCGGATGGTTGTTTCGATGAGCGAAACCGGGGCATCATGCTTGCGACCAATCGCCGCCAACGCGTTGGTGTCCTTTGGAAAACAACTGCCGCCATACCCAGGCCCCGGATGCAAGAACTTCGGCGAAATTCTGCCGTCTTTGCCGATTGCATTGGCAACCTGTTGCACGTTTGCGCCCACCTTCTCGCAAAGGTTCGCGATTTCATTAATGAAGGCAATTTTCATTGCCAAGAATGAGTTCGCCGCGTATTTGATCATTTCAGCGGTCTCGATGTTTGTCTCGACAAACGGGGTTTCATTAAGATAGAGCACGCGATACACATTCTTCATGATCGCCAGTGCACGTGGCGTCTCGCAACCAATCACGACGCGGTCTGGATGAGTGAAATCATGCACCGCACTCCCCTCGCGCAGAAATTCCGGATTGGATACCACATCAAAAGCAATGGTTTCCCCGCGCAACGCGAGTTGCTCCGAAACGATGCGTTTGACTTCCTTCCCCGTCCCAATCGGCACGGTGCTTTTGTTGACAATCACTTGATATCCGATGATGTTTTGGCCGATTTCTTCCGCCACCTTGTGTACATAAGACAAATCTGCGCTGCCATCTTCGTCCTGCGGGGTGCCGACCGCGATAAAAATCACCTCGCACGTCTTGACAGTTTCCGCCAAATCACTCGAAAAACTGAGGCGCTTCTTTTCGACATTGCGCATCACAACCGCGTCAAGGCCTGGCTCATAAAACGGAATTTTCCCGCTTAGAATTGTATCAATTTTCTCCTGATTATTATCTACACAGGTCACACGCAAGCCAAAATCCGCTAAACACGCGCCCGTCACAAGTCCCACGTACCCTGATCCGACGATACAAATATTGATGTTTTTCAAACTGTCGTCCCCCTTGTAAAAGTTTCAAATATAATATACCTTTTTATTGTGGGCGTGTCTACCACCCCTTGACTAATTCAATACACGGATTTAAAATTAAGCAATAAAATATTGAGCCATTTCGAGGAGACCAGCCATGAACAAGATCAAACATGCACCAACCACTATGACCAGCAGAGAACGGGTCCTGCGCACATTCGCCTTTGAAAAGACGGATC
>JBAXOJ010000147.1:0-4500 GCA_037133315.1 Clostridia bacterium | reverse complement strand
TTGGTCAGGATCATTGTCTTTTCTTGCGGGTCAATGACTGCGTCTTTTTTTGCAGGTCGTCCACCCCTCTCTTTGGCCCCAGACCGAAACAAGAATACGAGTAGCAAATCAAGCGCAGCAAGGATGAAAAACAGGATTGGTTTAGGATTCGGCCCTAGAAAATTGATGTAGTTGCTGATTGGTGTGATAAGTAATAGAATTGCAGCAACCGCAAAGACGGGCTGCATTTTCACCACCACATCGACTGGCGCTTTTTCCCCGGGGGCCGCGTCGCGACTGCCTTTCTGTCTCCCGTCCGCGTCTCCCACATCCGCCTCGTCACCTAGAGTCTGACCTACGAGCGAATGCTCGAGATCGAATCGCCCCGAAGATTTTTTGGGCGAAATGGGCAGTCCTGGCGCAGCAGTTTCGTGCGCAAACACCAGCGGTTCTGCCTTTTCACGCAAGAGCGCTTCACAGATCTCACCCAAACCATAAATGTTGAAATCATGACTTTTGTAGTAATTGAGCAGCGTAGCGACCATGAACTCTCCGCCGCTGGAAAAACGAACTCGGCAGGTGATGAGGTCTGCAAGCAGTTCTCTGCATTCCGCGTTCAGGTCAACTGTGCTCTTGCACGGAAAATAAATCATTGCCGTGTCGCGCAGGCCCTCCCCCACAAAGATGAGGTCCGGATTCAACAGAAATCCGTTCTTATCCAATAAGAAGTTTTCTGCTTCGGACAAGCGCATCAAAAGGTCGCGCACAAACAAGCAAAAGTCCGTTGGACTGATTTCCGTTTCCTCGAGAAACGACGACAGGCTCTTGCTCTTTTGCACCTCGATTTTGTAGGAGAAATAACTTTTGTCTCCTTTTTCCATGAAAAGTGGCAATGCAAGCCCCAGTTCTGGGTTGTTTGAAATCATTTCAATCTGGTGCCATAACGGCGTTTGCTTCTCGCCCACTTCAAGTGCGACATAGCGCCCTGTTTCGCTTGTTTCAAAATGATAGTTGATCCGTCTCAATTCACCATCTCCTTAGTTTGATATTCAATCAGCCGTACACCGATGCCGCGCGCCTTAGCGGCAGCGATTGCGCCTGCGATTTCATTTTCTTGTGCGGCCGTGACGCTACCGCCCGGGATGACAATCCACAGTTCTTTCTGTTTGATTTGAGTCCCTGTCACGCTGACGCCGGCGTCCTCACCACCAGAAAAATCAGCAAGTGCCTGGCTCGCTTCGCGAATTTCTTCTTCCAGCGCACCGGTCGTCAAGTAACTTTTCGAAGTGACATCCAGACTGATCATGGATACCGCTACCCCAGTATCAAACTTGCAGATGGTCGGAAAGAATTTCGGCAAATTCCGACCGAAATGCGCTTGAATGACGTTGCCTCGCTCCATGGGTGGCAAACTCCATACGCTTTCTTGGTCTGTTTCATCCTGCGCCGCATCGCTTTTCCAATCCAAGGATGTGCTGGTTTGCTTTAATACAAACGGCTTCCACTTTAGGAAGGGGACGGTGTTTTGAATGGTCACGTTGCCCGTCACTGTAACCTTTCCAAGCGACCGCATTGGTCCGGTCACTTTCAGCCCGCTCTCCCCTGCAATCCACTGCTTTTTCGCGTTGCGTTTGAGGAGCACAAAGTCCGCGATTGATTCGCTCTGCGCGGCGAAGTTGTCTGCGTTGGCAAGGGTGATGTGTTTTAAATTCACGGTTGCAACCGAGAGGCGAAAGAATACCGCAAATAGCACAAAGATCATAACAAATACCGGAAATACGATGGCTGCCTCGATTGCTATGCTACCGCGCTGCGCCTTCCTTGTTGATTTCATGATGCAGTCGCCCCCGTGACGTAGAATAATTTGCATGCCCTTTGTATCAGATGGCGTTTGCCGTCCGTGGTTTTATAGTGCTGCGGAATGAGTGTGCTTGGCGTCAAGAAATAAGGGATGGACAAGTTGGTCTTAAGCTCCACACCACACGATAGACGGTCAAGTGAAAAGGTCGCATCGTTCGAGGACGCCCGCACGTTGCGCTCCATAATCGTACGCACCCGTTCAAACTTGAGGTGTTCGGGAACCGTCAAAAAATACAACCGCAAATAATCTTTGTACCGCATGGTCAAAAATCCACTCTTGAAGGTGCTTGCAACCAGCGACCCAGCCTTGCCCTTTTTATCCCCCGCGAGCAGCGTCTTGAGCTTACTCTTCAACGCGTCCCGCCCCTTTTTTCCCGCCTCTTTGATTTCTGAAACTAGCTGCTCTTTCACCATAGTCAGCGGCGCAGTCAATTTCTCCACCAGCAACTTCTTGTATTTCTTGATGATCTTTTCCGGCGTCGCAATCACATCCTCAACCTCTTGCTTGATTTGGTCCTCAATTTCAAACAACCAGTCCTGCGCGTACGCTTTTAGTGTTTCGAAAATAATTCCGTCCCCATTAAATGAATCAAGTTGCGTGTTAAGTTCCGAAAAGCACGTATCCACCAGTTCATTTGCTTCCGCCAACGTCTTCGTGGACAAGTCGTTGATTCCTGTTTCTAATGGTGCCGCCAAGCTGTCCACAAGTTGATTCAACTGTCCTTCCATCGTCGTCTGGACGTCCGAAACGGCCTTCACGACGACCTCTTCCACCGTGTCAAACGTATCATCAATGACGCCCTCCGCGGCCTCCTGCACATGCTCCATGACGACATCTTTTGCCGCATCAATCAGCCCCGTCTCCGACAACACCCAGGTGGTCGGACTTTTCACCAACGGCACGGCCTTCCCATCTAAGAGTTGCTCCACGTCGATCACGCTCTCCGCCAAACTCCACGTCACAATAATCGCGGCCTGCGCAATGGGAATCCCGATGCCTGACCAGCCTGCAACCGTGGTCGCGTAAACCAGAGCTTTTTGCATCATCATCGGACTCGTCACAAAATACCCGATGTTGAGCGCGAAACGCGTTCCCGTCAGGAGGGCAATCACCGTCGCCTTGCGTCCGCCTTCGTGCGTGTTGCCCGTCAGTATGTACTCGGCTTCATCCGACTCGACCGAACCCTGGTTTGTTGTGTTGGTATAATTTGAGAAATGATTCAACAAATACTCATTCAACAGACACTGCTCCGCGATTCCCGATAGTGCGTTGCCAAGCGCGCCACCCTCTTTCAAAGAGTCGTTGATTTTTGCAAAGTCCGCTGCGGCCTCTTCTGCCGGGTCAGGCAAAATGGAGCCAATCAAATCCCGATTTTTGTAGAGGTCTCCGAGGATGTTGAATCCTTCAATTTTTTCCGTGATCCATTCCTGCGCCAGATCATCAACGGAGTGTGAAATGATTTGTTTTTTCAGGAATCGATCGTCCCCTAGCGTTTCGAGCGGCCGCGTCTGGAAGTCTTCGACTTTGAGTTGAAAAATATCCGTCCCCGCGTCAACCTCGGTGTTCTTTAGAAGAAGGGTTTGAATGGCCTCCTTTATTTCTGGCCGAATTTCGATTCCCATGATGCCGTAGAATCGCTGCAAATCCTTCTGATACAGGCTCATCAGCGACCGCGAAACAGAGACCGTCACATCCTCTGCAACCGCGCCTGCACTCTTGATTCTCGCGAGATCCCCCAAAACCCCGCAGAGCAGAATGACCGCCGCCATGATGATGCAAAGATAGACTGATATGGATCCTTTTTTCGCTTTCAACACCTTATTCCAGTTCATTGGCTACCCCACTCCAGCTTTTGCCTGGTGCACTTTCACTCCACTGCTTTGTGTTTTCTAAAATCCGGTCACTGACGTGCATCGTCGTGTTGCACGCGCCAATCATCAGCTGAATCAGCAAGACAATGGCGACCAACAAGATTGGAAACAATATGGCCGTCTCGAGCGTCTTCATAGGACCTGTGAGTTGTCGAATGACGACGTCGGCGGAAACATGTTTGCGATGATATCGTTGACAAATCCCATGATGGCGCCTCTAAAAATTAGCGCAATCCCAACCAGCACCGCCACGATAATGGCGATCTCCACGGTACTGATGCCGCGCTCTTGCTTCAGTTTTTTCAAAATATTCACTCTCTTCACCTCCCCATCTGGACTGTGTTGACGTTGAGCAGCGAAGCCAACGCGGGTCCTGCTGTCACAATGAGCACCGCGATTAGCAGCAATGATACGGGAATCAGCATTTTCGCCGCAGCCTCTTCTCCCCTTTTTTTCGCATGCGCCTTGCGTGCGTTCCAACATTCGCTCGAAACCATCCGCAACAAGGATGCCAACTCGCTGTTGCCTTTTCTTAGGTTTTGGATGAGCATGGAAGAAAACCGGGCCACCTCAATGATTCTGCAACGCACCGCCAGCTGCTCGTATGCCTGGCTTTCCGTCACGCCGTTGTTCATTTCGTTGCAAGTCTTCGAGATTTCATAGAAGAGCGGGGAGTCCTTTTCGACGTTGCGCGCGGCGATTTCAAACCCGCGGCTCAGGGTCATGCCCGCTTCCACCAAAAGCACAAGCCGGGATATAAAGTCTGGCAGCCCCCGCTTCAGCAAATAG
>JBAXOJ010000146.1:0-4510 GCA_037133315.1 Clostridia bacterium | reverse complement strand
GAAAATGAACTTATTGCAACGAGTTCGCTTATTTGGGCGGAAAAATGAAATTATGTCAACACCGAACATAAAGGCTTACTTTTCGATCAGCGTGTTGAAGGTGTTGTGAATTCTAACCATATCATGAGGAATTTTGACCATTCCCTTTGGCGGTGTCAAATCATACAATGGAACCAATTGAACCAAAAATGAAACCCGCATCAATCGAAAGGGGAATGAAAATGGTAAAATCACAATTGGAAAAGGCATTTGCGCAAGGCCAGGGCATTTTGCGGCTGGCGCCAACGTGGGTCCCGCGGGCCTTCTGTCGGCCGGGGAGACGCATCAAACTGCATCCGGACGACTATTATGTCCTTGGGACCGAACGTGGGGCAATTGATGAGCGTTGGTTTGCTTCGACGACGCGCGCGGAAAACGGGCCGAAGACGCCTGCAGATGAGGGCTTGAGTTACGTTGTGCTGGAAGGGCCGGATGCGCAGGGAGCGACGGGAGCGCAGGGCGCTGCGGGGGCGCAAGGCGCAGTGAACGCGGAGCGCATGTTGTTGCGCGACGCCGTGGAGGCGTTGCAGGGGCAATTGATTGGCGAGGAGTTATGGGACAAATACCACAAGTGGCCGATGTTTTCGAAATTCTTCGATAATTTAGGTCCGTTGCCGCATCATATTCATCATCGGAATGTTCACGCGAATCGCGTGGGGCGGGAAGGAAAGCCTGAAATGTACTTTTTCCCTTCTCAAGTCAACAATTATGGAGGTGAATTTCCTTTTACCTTCTTTGGTTTGAATCCTGGGACACGGAAAGAAGACGTGAAACGTTGCCTCGAAGACTTCGCGAAGGGGGACAATCAACTTCTGGATCTTTCGCGTTGCTATAAACTCGCGCTGGATACCGGTTGGGACGTCCCGCCTGGGGTGCTGCACGCGCCGGGCAGTTTGTGCACCTATGAGCCGCAGTATGCGTCGGATGTTTACTCGATGTACCAGTCGGTGTTGCTGGGTGGACATTGTGTCTCGGATTCGCTGCTTTGGGCAAACACCCCGCCCGAGGAGATGGGGAACGTGGACTACTTGTTGCAAATCATTGATTGGGATGTGAACGTCGACCCCGATTTCTATGCCAAACGATTCATGGCGCCGATTCCTGTCAAAGAGGTTGCGGTCATGGCGGAAGAGGGGTACCTCGAAGAGTGGATTTGTTATAAATGCGAGCTGGCAAGTGCAAAGCGCTTGACCGTGGAACCGGGCAGAACCGTGACCATTTCGGACAGTGCGGCGTACGGGTTTATCCTGTTGCAGGGGTTCGGCACATGTGGGGCATGGCACATTGAGACACCGACGCTCATTCGTTATGGCGAAATCACAAGCGACGAATTCTTTGTCTCTGCCGCGACCGCGAAACAAGGTGTGACGATCACAAATTTGTCGAGCACGGAGCCCCTTGTGTTGCTCAAGCATTTTGCGGAGAATCCAGATTTAAAAATCGAGGTGCACCATGAGTAAAACTTATTTGACGAAATGTCATCCGGACTTTCATCTCCCAGCTGACGTCGTGGTCGGTGAGGGCTTTGATGCGCAGGATTACGTCGCGCGGCTCAAGGAAGCCCAAATCGACGCGGTTGTGTTCTTTGGGAAATGCCATTATGGGTTTAGTTATTATCCGACAAAGATTGGCACGGTGCATCCGAAATTAGTGTCGGATATGCTGGGCGAAATCGTGCAGGAATGCCGCCGTGAGGGTGTCGGGATTTCAGCATATTACAGCGTGTTTTTGGATACGGCTGCGGCGCGGCTTCACCCGGACTGGGTACTACAAGCGGATACCGATGAAATTGAGGGCGGATTCAACAGTAAAAAGTTCGAACAAATCTGCGTCAACAGCGGTTATTTGGACGAGTTGCTCTTGCCACAGTCGATCGAAATTGTCAAGAATTATGATGTAGATGAACTGTTCTTTGACACGATGACAGGCTTCACGCCTTGTTATTGCGACAAATGCAAGGAGTTGTTTGGCAAGCCGATTCCACGCAGTGCCGAAGACCCGGATTGGTTGGCCTATGTGAACTGGTACAACGACCAGTACGAGGCGTTTTTTGCCAAGGTGATTCGTGTCATTTATGAAATCAATCCGCAGGTTGGGGTGATCTTCAATTGGCAGTGGTCCGCACGGTTGCCGGGGAATCCTGCGCCGTTTACGAAGCGACTGGCGGGAGATTTGTATCCTTCTGGTGCAACCTCGAGTTATTTTTCGCATTACTGGGCGGGGACCGACTATCCGTTTGACTACATGTGCGGGCGTTTCATGCACGGGCTGAGCGAGTGGAGCAACAACACCCCAGAGACCCTCAAATATACAGCTGCCGCAACGATTGCGAACGGCGGGAGCTTCTATCTCATTGATCGCCAGTTGCCGAACGGCTCGCTCGAGGCAAGGTCTTGGCCGATTTTAAAGGACGTTTTCACATTTGTGAACGACCGCCGAGAGGTCGTAGAACACACGCGGCACGTCCCGGAGACGGCAGTTCTGCATTCCCTCGAACACATCGTGGGCGCACACAACGAATTTTTCCCCGACTTAGAATTGAGAAAACAAAGGACTGTGCCGATGACTGCGATGGCGCAGGTGTTGCGCGATCGCGCGCGGCATTACACCCCACTGAACACAGACAACCTCAAGCGCCGCTTGCTTGAATACAAACTCATCGTGCTCCCGGAATGCGATTATCTTGATGCTGAAATGATCCAGTTGCTCACGCAATTCGTAGAAAACGGCGGGAAGCTCCTCATTGTCCAGTCGGCCACGAAAGATGGACTTGACCCAGCGCTCTTACAGTTGGCGGGTGTCACATTCAAGGCGTATGCTGACCTGGAATACGGCTATATCGAAAAGCAGAGTGCGGGCAATGCGGATCCCATTCTCGTCCGTGGCAAATTCGCGTTGGTGACGCCAGACGAAGGCACGCAGACACTGCATCGCTACGTCTCGCCGTTATCGGAAGGAAACAGTGGGGCACAGTTCGGACATGGGTTTGCGCCACCGACGACGCCGTCAGATTTTGCGGTCGTCACCTCCCGTCAGTTGGGGGCAGGCGAAATTGTCTATGTCTCCGCGCCGATTCTGACCTCGCATGATGCCTATTTTAATCCGCACATCACGGATTTGGTTCTCCAGTTGATGGATCGCTTGCTTCCGCGCCCGATCGTGTCGGTGCAAACCAAGGCGCAGGTGGAACTGGTCGTGATGCGCAAAGCGGACGACTTGATCATTCATCTCGTCAACCACAGCGCCAAGGAGGTTTTGGCTGGGTATTGGTGCCCCGTTCTGGAGTTCATTCCAGAGCTACGCGACATTGCAATCTCCGTTGCAGCGACACGGGAGGATTACGTGCTGCAGGCGTTTCCTGGCGGAACACAAAGCAAACCCACCTATGCATGCGAGCGGCTCGAATTCAATGTGCCGTCACTTGACATCATGAACAGCTATCGGATTAAAAATTATTTCGCTCAGTGATGTGCATTCTTTTTGAAATCCTGGGGGGAGATTGATTTAATCTTCTTAAACACAGAGAAAAAGTTCTTATAATCGGTAAATCCGACCTTTAAGGCAATCTCGGTCAACTTATCTGTGGTATTTGCAATCAGATGACAGGCGTCTTCAATCTGAAGGATGTGAACGTATTCCTTGATTGTCATGCCTGTCGTCTCTTTGAATATTTTGCAGATATAGTTTTTGCTAAAAAAAGTATTGAAAGCAAGGTCGGAAAGCGTGATGTGACCTGCGTAATTTTCCTTTAGATACTGGACAATCGAGTCAATCTTCTTCGCCTTTTCGTTGACTTCTGGCGTAGAGAGACTGCGGTTTTTCAGGTTGCGCATGATTTTTACGATGAGCTCAATCATGTTACCGCGCAGGACGTTATTATAGCCAGGCAGTTGCGCATTATACTCACGCAACATGTTTTCGAAAATCGTTTGCAACGCGCGTTGTTCATCCGCATCCAAACGAAGGTCCGAGCCCGCAAAATTCCACTCTTCGAGCCCTTCAATTTTGAAGAGGTAGGAGAGGGTGAGGGTATTGAAGTCGTTGAAGTTGATGAGGAGATGGTCGAAAAACGCCGGCTTAAAAACCACATTAAATACTTTGAGCGCATCGCTCGATTCATCCTGATAAAAGATGTGGCGCATATCGTAATTGATTATGAACAAATCGCCCTTGCGCACAGGATAATCCTGCCCATCGACGATGTGGTGGCCCGACCCGGTAGCGACATAACAAATCTCCACAAAATCATGAGAATGATAGTTGCCTACATCCTTGGATGTCGCTTCCTTTATGTAGTTGATATGGAATAACTCGTTTGGCCTGAAATAGTCATTCGCGACATACTTTTTTGTCTCCAATACAACGCACCACCCAAATTAAGAATACTAAAGTTTTTGTTTTTTTGCAAACCCAATTTCCATCAAAAAGGTAGAGGCATTTTGTTTCCAAAAATTCGAAAATTGAATCAAAT
>JBAXOJ010000145.1:0-4631 GCA_037133315.1 Clostridia bacterium | reverse complement strand
AGAGACCCCATCAACAACAAATCCACCATGGACATTTCATCGATGATGAGCACGCTTGTGTCAAGCGGGTTGCCACGGTCTTTCATGAAAAATGGCTCGCCGGTTTCTTCCGAAAACATCACTTCCAAAAGCCTGTGAATGGTCGATGACTTTGCGCCCGTCGCTTCGCTCATGCGCTTTGACGCTCTGCCCGTCGGTGCAGCAAGCATATATTTCATGCCAATTTTATCGAAAATCGCCAACAACGAATGGATGATGGTCGTTTTTCCTGTGCCCGGTCCCCCTGTAATTACAACAACCCCATTGTCGGCCACCTGCATGATGGCTTCCCTTTGCTTTTTGTCCAATTTTAGGTGGGAGGTTTGTTCGAGCTCGGTCGTCATTTTTGAAATTTCCTTGTGATTCAAAGGAATGACTGAGTTGAAAATCCGCAGCAAATTTTCCGCGGTCAGCCGCTCCGCCTCGAGGAATTCTTTCAGATAGACGCGCGTTTCGGTGCCTTCAAATCCTTCGAAGACATCCTCCACGATTTTTTCCGTTTGCACGAGTTCAAGCAATCCTTCGTCAATCGCCGCTTCCTCGACCTCCAACAACTTTTCGGCAAACGTCTTGAGTTTGTCGAGTGGCAAAAAAGAGTGCCCGTTTTGCGTCGCGCGCACCAGTTCAAATTCGATTCCACTCATGACGCGATGGATGTTTTCGGGCGCAATCTTGAGCTCCGCTGCGATTTTATCTGCATCTTTAAAGTCAATTCCATAATCGCCTAGCGCCAACAAGTAAGGGTCTTTTTTAATTTCGTCGAGGGACCCCGCCCCCAAATCCTTATATATTTTCGTTCCCACAATCGGCGAAATGCCAAACGTCTGCAGAAACAGCATCACTTCTTCCAGTTCGATGATTTCGCAATAATCCTCGCTGATGCGCAAGCCCGCTTCAACGGTAAACCCTTTGACTTCGGACAACCGTGTGGGGTCGTTTTTGATTACTTTCAACACATCCATCCCGAAATGTTTGACCAACTTTTTGGCTTTGCTGGGGCCAATTCCCTTAAACATCCCAGAAGCCAGGTACTCGATGAGTTCCTCTGTCGTATCTGGTTTCAGTCGTTCGCAAAGTTCTATTTTCAGTTGTGGTCCATAGGATGCGTGATTGCTCCAGGTACCGGTGACTCTGAGTTTGTCTGTTTCATTGATGAGCGGCATGCATCCAACAATGGTGACAATGTCCTCCGCGGTTTCGAGGGTCGCCACAGTATAGCCGTTGTGCTCGTTTTGATAGATGATGCCATCAACTACGCCTTGTAAAATCACTTTATCCGACAAACTGGATGCCCTCCTTGTTCAAAAATTGCTTCTTCCATCATAACAGATGCGCCCTGCGTTTTCTATCCCACATTCCTATGTTATACTAGATGTGCACGTTTTTGGATTGCGTGTGATGAAACATTGGAAAGGATACGGACGGACGGAATGAACAACTACTATATTATTGATAGCCACGCGCACATCTTCCCGACAAAAATTGCAAACAAGGCAGTCCAAGCAATCGGCGATTTTTACGGGCTGCCTATGGCTCATGATGGGTCCACAGAGACATTGATTCGTTCTGGTGCCAACATCGGGGTGCAACATTTCGTCGTGCACTCCACTGCGAC
This sequence comes from Clostridia bacterium, assembly GCA_037133315.1. GTDB lineage: Bacteria > Bacillota > Clostridia > JBAXOJ01 > JBAXOJ01 > JBAXOJ01. The sequence goes on along the minus strand of JBAXOJ010000145.1, from coordinate 2,977 downwards.
GCATCCCGACCAGGTGGCGTCCATCAACCACTTCATCCACAAAAAGTGTTTGCAAAACCCCTCATTCATTGGATTCGGCACCCTCCATCCTGATTTGGATGACTTCGAAAAAGAAATTGCCCACATTCAATCGCTGGGGCTCAAAGGGATCAAACTGCACCCAGATTTTCAGACGTTTGCGCTTGACGCGCCAAATGCTTTAGAAATGTTTTCGGCCATTGGCAACACCCTGCCCGTCCTCGTCCATTTGGGAGACGACCGCGTCGATACGTCCAGTCCACAACGCTTGGCAAAAGTCTTAGATAAAAACCCCTCCCTTCTGGCAATCGGGGCACATCTCGGTGGCTATACTGCGTGGGAAGACGCTTTGCAGTACCTCGTGGGGAGAGAGAATCTTTACTTTGATACATCAAGTTCCCTCGCGTTCATCGAGACAGACCTCGCAGTTCAAATCATTCGGTCTCATGGCGCTGACAAAATCTTATTTGGCGTCGATTATCCAATGTGGGATCATGCCGAAGAACTGGAACGGTTCTTATCCCTTCCGTTGGACGAGTCTGAACGGCAACGCATTCTAGGAGAAAACGCACGCCGCCTCTTCCAACTACCACTTTGAGGCCCCCACTTTCGAATCAAACACGAGCTTAATATTGAGATATATAATCGTCAATTCCGTCGTATCGAAGGTCTCCATCATATATATACATTGCTGGTACTTGCGCGCTTTGTCGATTTGATCCTCCCATAAGAAATCATTTGTTGCAACTTCTAATTGGCTTTTCAGCAACGCAGTCGGATTCACCTCCAGGGCCTCGGCGATGCGTTGTAAAGAATCCAACGTAATATTGTCGCTTCCGCGTTCAATTTTGCCAATAAAATGGGTCGAAAGATTTGCTTTTAACGCCAGTGCCTCTTGGCTCAACTCGTTTTTTACTCGTAGTGCTTTCATTTTTTGAACATCTAGTATTGTCATGTGCAATTTCTCCTTCATTTGAATATGAAAACTTCTTGATTTGTAGTAAAATAGGCGTATCGACGATTTTAGGGGGATTTATGAATAAGATACACAAACTCAAACGCAAAACAAAAATCACGATCGTCATTTTCATTGTCCTACTCCTATTCAGCATCTTTTTCCTACCGGACTTTTTGATGCACCAGAACAATGACCTTGAGGTGTCGTATTACACCATTCACTCTGCAAAAATCCCTACTTCGTTTAAAGATTACAAAATAGTATTCCTTTCTGACTTGCATATTAGCGAAGGCCCTTTAAGTGATCGCGTCGTAGATCAATGCCGCGCATTAAACCCTGATATCATTGTGATTTCTGGCGACATCGTCGAGTCCAGTCTTTCCGAACAGGATTATTATGAATCGTCCGTCGCGACCTTTGCGAAAAAGCTCATTACCGTTTCTCCTGTTTATTGGGTCACAGGCAACTACGAGGCTTCTTTGTCTTCCACAAATTTTTCTACACTCAAACGCAATCTCGCTGCGAGCGGGTTCATTTTTCTTGACAACAAAAGTCTCCCACTCATCAAAGGAAAACAAATCATCAACTTGTGTGGCATCAAGGATCCCCTTTTCGGTGTAGAAAACAGAATCAGTTCCATGTATGATGACGTTGCTGCAATCAAAAGTTATCTGTCCGAAGCCTTGCCACAAAACATGCCATCCGTATTTACCATCCTTTTGGCGCATCGTACGGAGTATTGCGAGCTCATTGCAGAAAGTCATGTTGATTTGCTCTTAACCGGTCATGCCCACGGCGGACAAATCAGGCTTCCACTCATCGGCGCCGTATTTGCGCCTGGGCAAGGATTCTTTCCAAAGTACACCGCAGGTCAATTTACCATAAAAAACACACAATTAGTGGTTAGCCGCGGCATTGGTGCAAGTCGCATTAAACAAAGACTATTCAATCAACCCGAAATCATTCTCTTGACATTACAACCCCCTTCCTCATAAATTTACAATAGTTTACATTATTTCAAGCATAAAATCTACATACTTTAGTAAATAGTTTCTGCACTTAAAGTTATATTTTGATAGAAAGTCGAGGAATTGAAATTGGAACAACAAAAAAACCTTTTTAAACTAGCTGGCATCACCTTTTCCATCTCCATCTTTACTAGTCTGGTTATCCGATTTGTGTTAATCGCGTTAAAACCAACCTTACAAGTTAATTTTGAAGATTATAATGTGTTGATGATCATCCAAATGATCTTTCATATCCTGTCCATTTTATTGCCAACCTTACTCGCAATCGCCATCATAAAACCTAGTCGCGCGACACTCGGCATCAAATTTTGTGGTTTCCGAAATTTATTCCTTGCGATTCCCATTGGCCTCTTTGCGATTCCGGTTGTGGCTTGTGCAAACGGGCTCTTCTTAATTCTAATCAAAAGCATCTTTGGCAAAATTTCTTATACTGGCATGCCTACACCAGAAAACATCGAGCAACTTCTCATCGGCATTCTTTGTGTGGCGGTTTATCCCGCGCTTTCCGAGGAACTCGCCTTTCGAGGTCTCATGCTCGCTGGCCTGCGGCAACGTTTCAGCTTGCGACCTGCCATCCTGCTCTGCGGGACTTTTTTCGCCATGAACCATTTCAGTATTCAGGTCGTCGCTGGCATTCTTCTCATTGGCGTCCTTTATTCCTATGTGACTTGGAAAACAGGGTCCATCCTACCCGCCATCATCATGCATTTTATCAATAACGCGGTATCGGAACTATTGAGTTATTTCTCTTCCTCAACCGCCCCGCAAAGCAAGAATGCTGCCATTCAGACCATTTCACAGATCTTTGACTTTGCAAACCAGAATTGGTTCGTCTTTCTGATACAACTAATTACAATACTCCTCATCCTTGCTTTTAGTATCTTTGTATGTCTGCTTTGCATCCATTTCCTGAAGAAAACCCGTCTGGCGCCGGAAGCCGCGCCAGAGACCGCGCCGGAGACGGCACCAGAGA
>JBAXOJ010000144.1:0-4641 GCA_037133315.1 Clostridia bacterium | reverse complement strand
GTGGAGGGGGGCCTATTTACCCTAACCCGTCAGCTAACTTCGGAAGCCGAAATAGGGAGGACAACATGAACCACGTACCAAAGAGATTGATTGGCTTGATTGCTGCGTTTTCTTTGTTATTGACAATTTTTTCGGGAATTGTCACATTCGCATCTTCAGGGACTGTGAATGCAGACAAAGTGAATTTCAGAACAAAGCCGAGTACTAGCGCTACAATCATTAAGAAAGTAAGCAAAGGTACAAAAGTAACATTGATTAGTAAGACGGGGAACTGGTACAAAGCGAAGATTGGCACGAAGACTGGCTACATCAACGCAAAGTACGTGAAAAAGACGGTTGTAAAACTTAAGACCGCAAAATTAATCGCTGGCGTTGCAAATATTCGCAAATCTGCATCGACGACATCGAAAATTCTAGGCAAACTAAAAAAGGGTAATACAGTTACCATTCTTTCTTCAAAATCAGATTGGTATCGTATTAAAACTGTAAAAAAGACAGTTGGCTATGTGAAAAAAGCATTTTTGAAAATCAACACCACAACTTCTCGTGGATCTGAAAGAACGACCAAAGGCGAGAAAATCGTTGCTTATGCAAAGACATTCCTCGGGACGAAATACGTATATGGTAGCGCAAGCCCGACAGGCGGATTTGATTGCTCTGGATTGGCCTATTATGTGTTTAAGCACTTTGGCATTTCGATAGACCGATCTTCTAATGGCATCGCCAACAACGGCACAGCTGTATCTGTTTCAAACTTGCAAATTGGCGACATTTTATTGTTTAAACAACACGGGGCAAGTGGAAGATATGATCACACTGCAATTTACATCGGCGGTGGAAAAATGATTCATGCGGAGCCACATTCAGGTGTTAACATCGACGTTTTGATGGACAATGCCTACTATGAAAACTGTTTTGCGAAAGCAGTTAGAGTAATTTAAAAATTCATTTACTAATCAATGACTAAGCTCTCCGGCGACGGAGGGCTTATGTTTATTTATCAAGTAAAAAAAGTACTGCAGGGTCGGCAAATTTTATATATCACGCTAAGTTTTACATGCTCGATCTTGTTTGCGCAAATCGCCAGTGACCTTCTAGGTTGCATGCTAGTCATTTTAATATCATTTCTCACGCTGATTCTCTTCTTTCTGTCGAAAAACAAAATCGTTTCAATATTGTTGATTGTTTTTTGTCTCGGCACAATTTCGTATGCAACGAATCGACATGCATTGGAAACAAAGTTTGACGCAGTTGTGGGGATATACAAAACGCACCAAGCGAATGTATTAACATATCCTAAAATAAAAGGCGATCTTGCACAATATGAAATTGAAATTGCGGAGGGTCGCCTGCGGTTGTCGTTATGGAAAGGAAAACAGATTTATAAAGTGGGAGATGTCATTGCAGTACATGGTAAAGTGACTGAGCCATTGGGGGCTCGCAACCCGAATGCATTTGACAATCGGAATTACTTGCGGGGTAAAGGGATTGGGGGTGAGATTTTTGTGGAAGGAAAGGATGTCAAGTCCGTTGGTGAATATGCAGTGAATCCGCTTTTCGCAGTTGGGTATTCCATAAAGATGTGGATTGTCAATGCGATTAAGGGATATCTCCCAGAACAAAACGCTGCGCTGCTGAATTCCATGCTGATTGGATACACGGACGAGGTCGATGAACAAACGAAACAAGACTTTAATACAGCCGGTTTGACCCATCTCATGGCTGTTTCAGGGATGAATGTGACATTCGTGCTCTTGCCCATTCTGTTTCTCGCCAAAAAACTACGACAAAACCGCAGGCGTGCTGGACTCATCGGGTTGGGCACCCTTTTTATCTTCCTATTTATCACGGGCTTCGCGCCATCCATTGTCAGAGCCTGCCTGATGGGAGCCTTGGTTTTACTTTCACGTATGATTGACAAAGATGCTGATTTTGCTACATCCATCGCTCTCGCGGCACTGCTCATGGAAGTGGTCAACCCGATGGTGGTGTTCGATCTGGGGTTTCAGTTTTCCTTTTGTGCTACGATTGGTATTGTACTGATGAGCCGCCCGATTTCCAAATCATTCGACTCGTACAAAATGCCAAAAGCAATCGCCGAAACACTTTCTGTCACCATCGCGGCGCAACTGTCCGTGATGCCAATCATGATTTCGTATTTCAATCAGGTTTCTCTCATTTCACTGCTTTCCAATCTACTGGTCGTGCCGATCTCTGGCGTCATAACTGTGCTTGGATTCGTCCTCGCGGGACTCTCGGCGCTGCCTTTGCTTGCGGACCCCGTTGCTGCGGCGGTGAATTTTTTAATCGGTCTCGTACGGGTTGTGGCGCAATGGTCGGCGAACCTGCCAGGTGCCATCATGAAACTGCCTGATTTCGGGTTCATCGGGGCAATGACGTATTTTGCCTTTTTGATTTTCCTGTTCCAATATAAAAAGTTCTCCGCGCATTTGGCGAAACGAACGTCTGTCGCATTTCTTGTCATCTGCATGATACTTTTGGGCAGTCAATTCCTCTCTGGGAATCGCTTGCAGATCACCGTCCTTGATGTCGGACAGGGAGACAGTATTTTTATAACAACACCGCAGGGCAGAAACATCCTCATTGACACTGGGGACGGCAAGACCCAACTCTCAAAATTGTTGCTTGGCATGGGGATTGCGAAGCTCGATTTACTGATTTTGACCCATTCTCATGCTGACCATGTGGGTGGAGTTGAGGAGTTGAAGAAATGGATTCTGATTGATGAAATTTACGTGCCTGCCAATCGCAGCGAACCCGTCTTCGATTCGCTCTCCGCGAAACGCATTGCCGCTGGCAACTATTTATCGGTCGAAGAAAATATGAGCTTATCTTTCCTCAATCCGCAAAACGCGGCCATCACAACCTCAGACGAAACCTCAGCAAACGACAATTCCGTCGTTGCGCTCTTGACGTTTGGAAACTTCGACATGCTCTTAACCGGCGATATCGGAAAGGAAACGGAAGGCATCCTCCTGGAAAATCACATGCCGCAGCACATCGAAGTCCTGAAAGTCGCACACCACGGCTCGAACGAAAGCAGTAGCGAAAATTTTCTCTCCTATAATGCGTTTCAAAATGGTATAATCAGTGTTGGCAAAAACATGTACGGCCATCCGAATCCCAAAGCAATCGAGCGTTTGCAGGCTTCTGGCTGTCGCGTGTTGCGGACAGACTACGGCGGCGCCGTTACCATATCAACAGATGGCAGTGAATATTCCATGGACAGCAATTTGGATGTTCCGCCTTGCGGGAGGATCTTTTATGAGCTTGGCAGACCTAAAAAAACGTATCGAACAGGGTAACTTTGGCGGCGCCTTTTTGTTTTACGGGCCCGAGAAGTTTTTGATTCGATATTTTACAAATACTTTAATCAAGAAAGTGGTCGCGCCTGGCATGGAGCAAATGAATTTTCAGCGGTTTGAGGACACGAAGGACATCAGTGCAATCATCGCATGCTGCGAAACGTATCCCGTCTTTTCAGAGAGCAAACTTGTGTTGGTCAAAAATACAGGTCTTTTTGCGGCATCGAAAAAAGGGGAAGCTGCCGACGAATCGGAAAAGGGCGACGGGAAGGAAGAATTGATTGCTTTTCTAAAAGATGTACCAGACTATTGTTGTGTGGTGTTTCAAGAGGACAGCGTCGCCAAAAACGTCAGGCCGTTCAAGGCAATCGCGGCTTCTGGTATGGTAGTCGAGTTTGATCACCTCAATGACGCCGATCTGGCGAAATGGATTGCACGGATGTTTGCGGATAACGGAAAGAAGGTTTCTCGCGATGCAGTGAATCTCTTGATTAAGCTCTGCAGTAATTCCATGGATGAAATGAACAACGAAATTCAAAAGATTTGCAATCTAGCTGGCACGCGAAACGAAATCTCAGAAGCTGATGTCGCCAACATCACTGGTACCACCATAAAAACGGCGATTTTTGATATTACCAATGCCTTGGCGCAAAAAAACGCCAATCGTGCCTTTGCAGTGTTGGAAGACCTGACGCAATTGAACGAACCAATTCAGCGCCTGTTTATAATGATTTCAAAGCGCTTTGGCCAGTACCTCGTGTTGAAAGAATATCTTGCAGACGGCAAATCCGAGGATGTTGCCATGCAAAAGGCAGGCTTTGGCCTCAACCAAAAACGCTTCGTCCTCGCCGAAGTCCGTGCCTTTTCCGTCAAGTATCTGCGCGACTTTGTCAAAACCTGCAACAAACTTGACCTCGACATCAAAAACGGCCGCCTCAGCGACCGCATGGCAGTGGAACTACTGATCTCAAGATTCTGCATAAAATAAAAGGAGTGATGGTGTTGCCATGCACTCCTTTCCAACATTCTAAGATTAAATGAAATTAATCCTTTTGTTTTGCAGCGTTGAAAGCTTTCGTCAGTCTTGAAATCTTTCTGGATGCTGCGTTCTTGTGAATAAGGTTACATGCTGCGGCCTTATCCAAAGCCTTAATTGCGTTCTTCAAAGAATCAATTGTGTTTGAAGAATCTTCTTTGTGCTTCTTAAGAGTAGTTTTCAAAGCTGATTTCTTGGTAAGTCTTTCTGCAGACTTTCTCTTGGTTGTCTCAACTCTCTTAATCGCTGATTTAATATTTGGCAATCTGTTTCACCTCC
>JBAXOJ010000143.1:0-4723 GCA_037133315.1 Clostridia bacterium | reverse complement strand
GATCAGGAACAGAGGCGCCGTTTTTAACACACTGATCATTCGACTGGGATAATAATAGGTCCTCTGAAAACCCTTTACAAATCCATCGAAATATTTTATACTTTGTTAGTACTAGGTAACAATTATAAGGGTGGTCATATGAGCAGACCTTCTACGGAGAAGAACGCGAGATATGAATCGTTGAAAAAAATGATTCAGGAGAATACGTTTATGACGGATGAGGAACTGGCAGAGCACTTTGCTGTGAGTGTTCCGACCATTCGGCTGGATCGCGGTGTGTTGAAGATTCCGGAGTTGCGAAAGAGAGTGAAGGATCTTGCTGAAACCAATGTGAAAAAAGTGAAATCCATCATTGCGGTGGATATACCGGGTGAGTTGATTGCACTGGATTTGAATCAAAGTGGCACCCTTTCCTTTGAAACAAATGCCAAAATGGCCTTTACCCACTCCAACGTTGTGAAGGGGCAATATGTGTATTCGATGGCGGAATCGCTTGCCATTGCCGTGATTGACGCGGAGGTTGCGTTGGTCGGGGTTGCGAATATTAAGTATGTGCATCCTGTGATGTCGGGAGACCGGCTCGTTGCGCAGGCGCAGGTGAAACGAATCAAAGGGAACAGTTATATCGTTTGGGTTTTAGTCTATGCGAATAAAAAAGAAGTGTTTCGTGGTAAGTTTATTTTAGTATCAATTGAGACGAAAGAATAGGTGGTTAAATGAAGATTATTATTGATGCAATGGGCGGAGACAACGCACCGAGCGAAATCGTGAAAGGTGCGATTGACGCGATGCAACTCAATCCGAAAATCGAAATACTTTTCGTCGGAGAACAAGAGAAAATTCAATCGAATTTGTCTAAGCTGGTTTATGATAAATCAAAGGTGACCATCGTCAATGCGACGCAGGTCATCGAAAACGATGATTCTCCGATTCGAAGTTTGCGTTCGAAGCCGGATTCTTCTCTTGTACTGTCGTTTGGACTTTTGAAAGACAAATCAGGTGATGTGCTCATTTCGGCAGGGAATACGGGTGCGATTGTTGCGGGTGCGACGTTGTTGCTCGGGAAGATAGACGGGGTGGATCGACCAGCGTTGACCACAATTGTGCCGAACAAAAGCAGCTTTTCGCTTTTGTTGGACGCAGGTGCAAATCCGACCTGCCGCGCGGAGAATTATTTTGATTTTGGGATCATGGGATATCAGTATATGAAGCAAGTCTGTGGCATTGACGATCCAAAAGTATATCTGCTCAATGTCGGAATCGAAGAGAACAAAGGAAATGAGACGGTGAAGGCAGCATACAAACTGCTTGAGGATGCGCCAATCAATTTCATGGGAAACATCGAAGGCAGAAGTCTTCCCGAAGGAATTGCGGATGTCATTGTGACGGATGGGTTTACCGGGAACGTTGCGATCAAAGTATTGGAAGGGACCGCGATGTTTATGGCAAATATGGTCAAAGATATTATCAATACTTCTTTTGTCACGAAGTTGTCGGGACTCATTATGAAGGATGATTTGAAAGTGATGAAGTTGAAATTGGATTATGCGGAATATGGCGGGGCGCCGTTGCTTGGCGTCAGAGGTAAGGTCATCAAATGCCACGGCAGTTCAAACGCGAAAGCGATTCGCAATGCCATCATCAAATTTGGTTGCAACTATGCGGAATCCTCCATCATTGAGGATTTGGAAGAGGAATTTAGAGGGTTGGAAAAGATTTCTCCTGCAAGTGATTAAATGTATAATTTATGAATTTGGTGAAATTCCTATTGACGTAATAAATTTATTGTAATAATATCAATTCAAATGGAGGTGAAAAAAGAATGGTTTTTGAAAAGATTTCTAAGATAATTGCGGATCAACTCGGCGTTGATGGATCGGAAATTAAACTTGAATCCTCGTTCATTGATGATTTAGGTGCAGACTCTTTAGACATAGTTGAATTAATTATGGCTTTCGAAGAAGAATTCGACCTTGAAATACCTGACAGCGAAGCTGAAAATATTAAGACAGTGAATGACGCAGTTGAGTATATTAAGGCTAACTCTAACTAACTAATTTAAAACAAAGGATTGAGAGCCTCCGCATGGAGGCTTTTATCTTTTAAGGGGTTATCATATGCTAAACGAAAATGAAATCGTCACACTAGAAAAGAAAGTTGGCTACACCTATCAAAATCGACAATTGCTCCTCACCGCGTTGACGCATAGTTCATTTTCCAATGATGACAAGACGAATGCGACGGAAAACTATGAACGCATGGAATTCTTCGGCGATTCGATTTTGCAATTTCTTGTCAGTGAGTTGTTGTTTTCCAATCCCGCCATACAGACAGAAGGGAAATTAACTAAGATTCGGGCGCTTCTTGTTTGCGAAGCAACGTTAGCGAAATGTGCAACGACCCTCGGACTCAGTAAATACATTATCATGAGTAATGGCGGCATCTATTCTGGCGGCCGTGAGAGACCATCGATTTTGGCTGATGTCGTGGAGGCAATGATTTGTTCTATGTTTTTAGACGGCGGGATCGAGCCCGCAAGAAAATTCGTAAAAAAAATATTGAACAAAACCATCGCACTGGCGGTTGAAGGGAATTTTTATCAAGATTATAAATCTGCACTACAGGAACATGTGCAAGGAACCTCGAAATGTCAGATTGTGTATCAGCTTTTTCAACAAGATGGACCCGTTCATGATCAGGTTTTTGAGTATCATCTCTTGCTCGATGGCGAGTTTTTCGGTAGCGGCACTGGCAAGACGAAAAAAGATGCGCAGCAACAAGCAGCAAAGGAAGGATTAAGCAAACTGCATCTTGACTTTTCTTGACAGTTTGTTATAATTATCACCAAGTAATAATTATCATGGAGGAATGGAAGAATGAAGATCGCAGTCTTGGGTACAGGTGGATATGTTCCGAAAAATATTATTACCAATAAAGACCTTGAAACTTTTGTAGAAACTTCAGACGAATGGATTGTTTCTAGGACGGGTATTTCAGAAAGAAGAATCGCAAAAGAGGAAACTTCCACGGAAATGGCCTATCAAGCAACGATGATGGCGATGCGCAATGCAAACGTCAAACCAGAAGAACTGGGCCTAATTATTTGTTCTACATTTACGCCTGATTCATTAATTCCAGGCACATCAAACGATATCCAACGGCTTTTAGGAGCGACTTGCCCTGCATTTGACCTCAATGCTGCGTGCTCCGGCTTTCTCTTTGCACTGCATACGGCGAGAAAGATGTTCGAAGGAAAACCGATTTTAGTCATCGGGTCCGAAAAGCTTTCGCGGGTGACGGACTGGACGGACCGTAATACTTGCGTATTGTTTGGAGATGGAGCAGGGGCCGTAGTCATTGGTGCGCCTGCGCAAGATGCAAAGTCTGACATCCTATATTCGAGTATTTCGAGTTATCCGGATACGGACCTTGTGTTGGCGGTAGGGGGAACAAATGCATGTGGTGACGATGGTATCCTGCCTTCGTATATCCTCATGAACGGGACGGAGGTCTTTAAGTTTGCGACATCTGTCATCAATGAGAATGTGAAGAACTGTTTAGAAGCAGTTGGGATTGAAAAGGAAGAAATTGCATGGATCGTGCCGCATCAAGCGAATGTTAGAATTGTGAAGAACGCTTCATCAAAACTTGACATTCCTTACGAAAAGTTCTATTTGAACATTGCAAACACAGGCAACACGTCCAGCGCAAGTGTTCCGTTTGCGCTGAATGAAATGAATGAAAAAGGATTGCTCAAAAAGGGCGATTTGGTTCTATTAACCGCCTTTGGTGGGGGACTTTCCTCAGCAACTGCATTATTAAGATGGTAAACTAGGAGGATTCAGATGATAAAGTCGAAGATTTGTGAACTATTTGATATTGAATACCCGCTCTTTCAAGGGGCGATGGCTTGGGTCGCAGACGGAAAATTGGCCGGTGCAGTGAGCCAGGCAGGCGGCCTCGGCATCATTGCTGCAGGAAGTGCACCAATCGAATGGATTCGCGAGCAAATTCAAATTGTCAGATCTATGACGGACAATAACTTTGCGGTCAACGTAATGTTGATGAGCCCCACGGCGGATGATGTAGCTAAGCTGATATGTGAGGAACGTGTTCCTGTTGTGACGACGGGCGCAGGAAGTCCTGCAAAATACATTCCCATGTGGAAAGAGCACGGTATTTTGGTAGTGCCTGTGGTGCCGTCTTCCTCCATCGCAAAAAGAATGGAGCGTGTCGGTGCGGATGCTGTCATAGCGGAAGGCATGGAGGGCGGAGGGCATGTCGGCGAACTGACGACAATGGCTTTGATTCCACAAGTTGTTGATGCGGTTTCGATTCCAGTTATTGCAGCAGGTGGGATTGGCGACGGGCGCGGTGCGGCAGCAGCGTTCATGCTTGGTGCGGAGGGCATTCAAGTGGGAACGCGCTTTTTGTCGGCGTTTGAGTGCAGCATTCATGAAAACTATAAAAAAATGGTATTGGACGCGAAAGATACGGACACCATTATTACAGGACGATCCACGGGTCATCCCGTTCGAGCGTTGAAGAATAAATTCACGAGACAAATGCAAGCGTTTGATATTGAAAATAAGCCAGAGGAAATTGAAGCAAAAGGTGCCGGCGCTTTGCGGATTGCAGTGCAAAACGGTGATCTCGATACGGGTTCCTTCATGGCAGGCCAGATTGTTGGATTGGTGGACAAACCGCAGTCCTGCAAAGAAAT
>JBAXOJ010000142.1:0-4880 GCA_037133315.1 Clostridia bacterium | reverse complement strand
GCAACGAAGTATGGAGCAGAGCTTTGCCGTTTGCGTGAGCCTTGGAAACAATACTTAGCCACATATGGACTTCAGCCTTCCACACTTTTGATTGATGGCGTGCATTTGAATTCTGATGGACAGACGTTTATGCTCGGGTTGATGAAACAATTCTTTGTATACAGAACGAGTAATGCTGCAACTGTGATAGCATCGCAAACGAAAACGGTCCTGCCGACTGACTGGGTCAACGGGAAATTAAGCATGACATATAAAGGGACCAGAGCGGAAGCGATTTCTTTTGGTACTGGCACGCAGTATGCTACAACCGTAATGGTGGACGGAAAAGCACCATCGACTTATAAAGAAAACTATATTCGTTCAGCAGAATCAAATGGAATGTGGGCAACCAATCTTGGGATTATTAATTATAATGCGGTTCCTTTGGAGCAGACTTGGACCGTGGAAATGACTTCTTATACCAATGAAACAACATTTGCATGTAAAGCTTCTGGATCGATTTCAGGCCCTCAAGGGACTTCGGTCAATAATGTACTAAACGGGCCAATCTTAAAACTCGACTTTGAATCCTTTATTTGGGGATATACAGCACCAACAGTTGGAACAAAATACACGTTTACTTCGATTTTAAACGGTTGCGATTCCTATAATGGTTCAAAGAAAGTACTCTATTCAGGGATGCCAATTGCAAATCATACCTTGGAATTGACGGCTACAAATGTCGCAAATATTCCTGACATCAAGGCAATTCAGTTTTATGACCCATCTTCTGTAGTGGTGACGGATGCGGTGATGCCAACGGTCAAGCCATCGACACCGACACCAACACCTGTACCAACGCCGACTCCAGATCCAAATGCGACACCAACCCCAGATCCTGCTCTTGCAACAATGGATCCAACCAATCTTTTGGTGGGTTTGAATTGCGACTTTGAAGCAGGCGGATGGGGTACCAATTTAGTTGAAGTGACAACGGACCCTGGCCAAGGATCAAAGAGTGCTTCCGCAATTGCAAGCGGGTGGACGGGAATCTTTAAGAGTTCTCCAATCTTGTTAGAAAACACTTATTATACGCTTTCCTATCTCGTCAAAACAGATGGAACTGCCGCAAATTTGTTGGTGACAATTGGATACGCTGATTCAACGACTGCGACGACGGTCAGCGGAGGAAAGGCATATACTGGTTCGGATACGAGTTGGACGCGTTATTCCACAGTGTTTAAGACAGGACCTGGTATCAAAAAGTTTGATGCATTTAACTATACATCTGTTTCGGTTTGGTCTGCGACAACCGTATTTATTGATGACATTCAATTGCATCGTGGTTCTAACGCGACACCGACACCACCTGCTACTCCGACACCAACAATCGCACCAGTGACACCAACGCCTACCATCGCACCTGTGACACCAACCCCTCCAGTGGTCGGCGCAGTGACAATCAAACTCAACAAGACTTCGGCTACCCTCAGTGTGCCGAAGACCCTGCAGTTGACAGCGACCGTTTCAATTCCTTTTATCGCTACCAAAGCGGTGAAGTGGACGTCGAGTAACACAAAAGTTGCGACCGTTTCTTCTACAGGCAAGGTGACTGCAAAGGCAAAAGGAGTTGCAATCATTACCGCAACGTCTGTCACACAAAGTAAAAAAGCGACTTGTAAGGTCACGGTATTGCAACCGGTTACGAGTGTAAAACTCAACAAAACGGTCGTTTCTTTGGCAAAAGGAAAGACAACAAAGTTGATTGTAACGGTCAATCCTGCTTCTGCAAGCAATAAGAAGGTAACTTGGAAGTCGACCAGTAAATCAATTGTGACAGTCACCTCTGCCGGCGTGATCAAAGGCATCAAAAAAGGTACAGCTTATGTCATCGTCACTTCTGTAGACGGAGGCAAGACGGCTAAATGTAAGGTGACAATAAAATAATTCTGCATCGGAGAGGAGCCAGTATTCTGGCCCCTCTCCGTTTTAATTTGGCAAATAACTTTTTGAAACTTTTCTATGTCAATTTGTATAACAAAGTGGGATTTTAGCCTCAAAATCATCGCGATTAAGTCGCCAAATAACTTTTCTCTCGATTTGAGAGAATTTTTGTATATCAAATCGACCATTTGATATACAAAAAACTTTAAATACTGGGGAAAAAGTTATTTTGACAGCAAAACATGGTGTTTTGGCTATGAAATTGTCGTGAAAATATACAAATTTTGCTCTAAAACACGAGAAAAGTTATTTGTGCATTCGTGTGACCCTGGCAAATCGGCGCGGAGCAAGGCATCTTCTGATACGCGACATTTCTACCTTTAAACCTCACTTTCTGCATGAGATAGTCCATGGAATGGCGGGAGCAATTCAGATATAATATTTGTACAATTCAACTGGACAAAATTGCAAGGTTTTCGCAAGTTAAATCGTTTCTATTATAGGCAAGATTATTAGGGGGATGGATATGTTTTATAAAAAAAGAAGAATGATCAGTTTTTTCGTGGTAATTGTGTTTCTATTTAGCTTTTTCAGTTTTCCTCAACTCAATCCAGTCAAGACGTTAGCTGCGGACAATACTTACAAGCCGCGCATGGGTGTCAATATTGAAGGACTCTGTGATTGGGCGCGCACCAATATGTTTGTGGATGCGATGAAAACGTCGCGAGACTGGGGTAGCGTTGCGTCTCCTTGGACCAAAATTGCCACAGTGGATAGTGCGGGGTGGCCTACAACGGATGCGGGTGTTGTGATCTTTGCAGACTGTATCCAAAACGGTGTGACGTACAACGACATTTCTGGAACCTATAAACTCAGTTTTGAAGGGCAGGCAACGGTTGCGGCCTCTGCCTCTAGTTTTACCGTTACGAATAAAGTTTATTCTGGTGGAATTACCACAGTGGATATTAACGTCCCAGTGGGACAATCACAGTTGATGATGACGTTTTCGGGAACGACGGGAGGGGTACGCAATGTCAAACTCATTCGTCCTGGATACGCCGCAAATACGACGCAAATCTTTACTAATGATTTTTTAACAGCGCTAGACCCTTTTAGTACAGTACGTTTTATGGATTATTTGGCGACCAATGGGCAAGAGGAAACAGGGGTATTGACGTCGCAAGAATGGGCTACGAGAAGACTCCCTACCGATGCGAGTCAGGCGGGCACAATCCGTGGACAAAATGGCGGTTGCTATGAATACATTGCAGCCCTTGCGAACTTGACGGGCAAAGACATCTGGATTAATGTACCTTCCAATGCCTCGGATGATTACATTCTTCAGATGGCAACATTTTTTAAGAATAATGTGAATGCAGGAATCAATATTTACGTGGAGTATAGCAATGAAGTCTGGAACTGGCAGTTTTCGCAAGCGCAGAATAACATTGCGCGAGCAAGTGCGGATCCAGTAGCGAATGGCAGTTACGTGAATATGTATGCAAAAAAAGTCTATGAAATCAGTCAGATCTTTGAAACCGTCTTTGGGACCGCAGCGATGAATACGCAAATCAGAACCACGTTAGCTTGGCAATTTGGGTGGAGCCCACCGGATTATTATCCAAGACAAATGCTCCAGTTTTTGAACGATACCTATGGGAATCCAGCTGAATATATTTACAGCATGTCAATCGCACCGTATTTTGCAGAACCTTTGCCGGCGGATTGTACGAGTATTGCAGCAATCCATAGTTATATGTCTGATTCCTCGGATAATTCGGTGAATTCTAAGACGATATTTTTAAACCTTGCAACCGAATGGGGTCTTGTTGGTGGGGTTAACTGTTATGAAGGAGGCACGCATCATCAGGGGCAGGTCGATGTGAATTTAGCGACCCGCTTAGCGGCGCACCGCGATTCTGGCATGACCGCTTTGGTGACAAAAGACCTGAAAACCAATTGGTTTGATATTGGTGGCGGATTGTTTATGTACTTTACGTTGTGCGGTGGGTACGGCGTATATGGTTGCTGGGGATTAACTGAAAACATCAAGGATACCAACACAGCAAAATTTACAGCCATTAAAAATCTATCTGCCATGACGGTTGATGTTTCGACACCGACCCCGCTCCCTGCTAGTAATAACGTTCTCGTTTATGAAGGGTTTAATTATACGCCTGGCCCAATCAATGGTGCGAACGGCGGAACAAACTGGGCGTCTCCTTGGGATGAACAGGGCGGAAATACAGGGTTTGTCGTTGGTAATTCAGGTTCACTCACCTACCAGACGATGCCCACGGAAGGCAATGCGATTTCAGGCACGTCGGTTTATCGTTCGCTCGGTCGACCCATGAATGTCTCGGCTTCCTCTCCGTCCTACATTAAGCCGTATTTGAATACCTCTTATGCCTTTGGTAAAGCGGGCACGAAGCTGTACTTTGGGAATTTAATGAAAGCCGATAATTTTACAAATGATACCTATTTGTGTTTGTCTGGAGAAGGGACGAGTTGGGTACCACCTGCAGATACTACAAATAGTGTCTATTTAGGTGTGTTTGGTGCAAATTCTAAGACGGGCACGACCTATTATTGGACGATGAAAATCGGCGGGGTCTATTATAAATCGAATGTGCCTGTGGTCCTTGGACAAACGGCAGCATTAGTGACAAAGTTAGAGTTTAACGCGACGGGCGGCATAATTAGTTTGTTTGCTAATCCTGCGGTAACGGCAGAGCCAGCTACGCCAAACGCACAAGCGACGGTAACAAGTGGTCCATATAGCATCCGCGCAATCTCCTATCAGGGAGGCGTGTCAGTCAGCTCGGGAACAATTGATGAGTTGCGTATGGCAACTTCATACTTTGCATGTCTTGGGGTACAGGATCCGAGCATTACGCCTTCTCCAACGCCAGATCCAAATGCGACACCGACTCCTACGCCAACGCCTACAAAGACAC
>JBAXOJ010000141.1:0-4961 GCA_037133315.1 Clostridia bacterium | reverse complement strand
TTCTTTTTAGCTGCTAAATTCAGCTTTGAATTGAAAATAATCCCCCCACAAAGCCAGAAGCGCCCACGATACTTACATTTCGTTACAATACAGATATTGCGCCTTTTTTCGACTTAAATAAATATTACCCATAATAATTATAACGCCAAACGCAATCTGAAAAGGAATTGGAGTGAACGAATTTCTTATATAAATAATCAAAGGAAAGAGAATTACGGCAGATAGTGCCTGCGCAACCAATGATTTCTGCATATTTTCTATAAGACCGACTGTAAAACCAATACAAATCATTACTGAAATAACACCTAATGTCCCAAAGTTTCGATATCCCTCGGCAATCGGAGAAAACCCAATTGCACTAACTCGCTGCTCCAGGAGAAGTTGCAACAATCTTTCATCCTGTTCTGCGGGAAGCCGTTCCATTCCTGGCAAAAAATGATATAGCCCACGCTCAAATGGAGCCCAGAAACTAGCACCGAGAAGCTCGCCCTCTCCTTGATTTTTCCAACAACACATTTCAGCTACAGACCAAATTTGCCCCCCCATTTCCATTAAGGCATTGTGAGGAGAGAAATCCTGAAATGAGAATCTATAATCATTCACCCCTGCCTGTCTCAAAACCCTCACACCTCCTATTGCGCAAAGTAAAATAAAAACAAGAACGAGTGCTTTTCTCTTTGAGACATTGACAAGCGTAGTAGATGAAACTGCTAACGCGGCGGCTATTGGAAAAAGAATTTCCCCACGCAAACCCAATGGAAATCCAACAATTGCAAAGATTGCAAAAACATAAATGCCAACCCTAACAAGTAAACCTTTCCCTGCAACTAGTAGCATGATAAGCCCAAATCCAATCAAATAATACAAAAACGACAGTCCCGAATCTTTAGTTTTTTCAAGAAAAACGCTATAAGAACCCACCATCAGAGAAACCCCTCCGGCACTAATGGTTTTATAGCACCAGAAAAGAATAGAACCCAAGAGAATCCCAAACCCACACCTTTCTAAACGTGACTTAAAGTCTTCCTTATTTATATATCCCTGCAAAATAAAGTGATTTTGATTAATCGGTGTTTTGTTTTTTACAAAGCTGAAGCCTAAAACCAATGACATCACGCCAAGTGTAGATAAATATATAGCCTCCTTGACGAACTCTGTCTTAGGCCAATAATTAGTGTATACATGCAGAATGTCTTCACTCATAGGAAGGTCAAACGCAAATGCCAGGGTCATGCCAAAATGAAAACAAGAAAATACAGACAGATAGATCATAGAAACAGAAAATATGTTTTTTTTCCGGACGAAGGTGATCGCCAACGCGGAACACATCAACCAAATGGAAATGTTGCTGAGAGTCGAAAGATCAAGACTACAGAACTCATTTTGCATTAAAAGCAAAACGATTAAGGAAAACACAAGTAGTCCGACTGAAAGAGAATAATAATTTCTATTCACAAGTGTTGGCGGTCCAGATCTTTTTAAACTTATGCGAACAAACGGCAATGTCAAAAGGCGTTCCCGAAATGTCGGGTTCGTTACGGCAAGGATTGCTTAACGCTCTCATGCACGCACGAGCCCACTCCTCAATTCCTGCTTCAAGGTTTACCACGGTAATATCACCCAAAATGGATGCAATCTCCCGGACACCCGGCAAATTGCTTGCCACTACGGGTACACCGGCAATCCTTGCCTCAATCACCGCCCCAGGCAATCCTTCCCAAAGAGATGGAAAGATCATTAGAGAAGCAGCCGACAGCAGTCGGGGCACATCCTCGCGTACCCCTGCAAATGTGACTCGCTCGAGTAAGTTTTGGCGAGCAAAATAACTAATCAGTTCTTTCTCAATCGCATTTCCGCCCAACCCAACTAGCAATAGATGTAAGTTAGGATTTCGCTTCGCCAGTATTGTGAAGATTTCTGCTATATAACGGTGGTTTTTCACCGGATCCATCCGACCTATGTGAAACACTAAACGACATTCGGGTTTAATATGAAACTCAGAAAAAACAGCATTAATATGCTCTTTTACTTTATACAGCCCTGATTCAAAGCCATTATACACGACATGACAACGATCGTCTTTACGCCAAGTGGTCCGCCACCCTTCTTCCATTGCACCTTCACAGACGGCAAGAATTTCTGTGGCGAACTTATCAATAAGGAAACGCATAACTCCATATTGGCATTTTTTCATGAAGGTCAAATGATGATCACTATTTGTATTACGAAAATGCGCAATTCTTTTTTTTATTTTAGTGATGAATGCAATTGCAAGTATTAGCCCAGAAGAATTTTGAACATGAGAATGCACAACGTCGAATTTTTCTCTACGCAATAGCCTCATGAAGTTTATTGCAAATGAAGCATTTAGCGGAATGTAATGCAAATGCCCGCCAACTTCACGAATATCATTATCAAGAACCCCAGGAAGACCAGACAAAACACAAAAGTGTTGTTCAACATCATCATCTTTTTGCAGAAATTTTAAAACCTCCAAAGTCCGCATCTCTGCTCCGCCACGGTTCATACGCCCGAATACATGTAGTATTTTGCATATATTGCGCATATTCACTCCTTATTCGCGAAATGACGTAATAATTTTAATTTCTTCTCTTCAGCAGATAGCCCCTTAATATAAAATGCAGTTTTATCTATTTTTTTTCGATAATCATCTACACTTTTAATTAACTTTGCTGGAATACCCCCTATAACGCTACCATCCGGAACGCTTCGAGTAACTATAGAACCAGCAGCAATTATACAGTCATTACCGATGGTTACACCCGGCATAATGATGCTTTTTATCCCTATAAAAACATTATTTCCAACACTGATCGGCGCAAAGATTTCTATTTCTGGATATTTATCTCGAAACAGCCACACACCCCCGTCATGTGTCACAAACGAAACACCTGCTGTAACACTAACGTGATTACCTAGATTAACTAAATACGGCTCAGATCCGAAAGTCCCATCCGTCATCGCCAAAATACGACAATTCACTCCAATATGCACACCCAGTGAACGCGCATAATCTACGGGGTTTTGCCTCATCTTTATCATGCGATACATTTTTAAAAATACTCTAATAGTCATAATATACATAAACTCTGATAAACTAACGTTTGAGCAATTTCGGTATTAAATACTTTTTTGCAATGAACACATACATTAGTGCTTCCACAGATTTCGCCGCTATCATTGACAAGGCCGCTCCGCTTAAGCCAAGTTTATGTGTCAAAATTACACACATTGGAATCATCACCAGCGTACTCACTGTCGCAATTACAACTTGAATCTGAAAGTGTCGCATTGCGTTTACTGCGCTTGCGATTGATAAAAACGTAAAATCGACAAGATTTGCAACCATGAGTAGCACCAGAAGACCCGTATTTTCTGAATATTTTTCACTGTAAAACAAAACAAGGACCTTTCTCCCAAATAATGCAGCGATAACTACTCCCGCCACGCCAATTGCTGCCCCCATCAAAATCAATTTGAGTAGAATTTTTCGGAATTGCACGATGTTGCCTTCTGCGTGATAGCGGGCGAGTCGAGGAATTACGGATTGTGCTAGAGCCGTGAAGATCATCCCTCCAAAAATCATAAAATATGCTAGCGCTGAAAATATTCCAAGACTATACGTTCCAAGCTGATGCTCTATTACATATCGCGGAATGTTATTATATAATGAACCCACCGCTATTGACACACCAAGTGGCAAAGTCAGGAGTGTAAGTTGCCGAATTCGGGTACTTGACCATTTAGGATAAAAATTACCTACCTCACCCTGCTCGGCAAGAATGAGTCTGGCGTTCGGCATGTCATAGATGAAAAGAACTATCGACCAGCTAAACAACATGCATGCAGACAGGACCATAACGCTAGAAGTTACTGACAGCGCTATAGTTGCAAAACAAAGCGTTAACAATCCTCTCCAAATTAGTGACTTTGATATTAAATCCATTCGTTCATGCTGCTGAAACAGTCCATAAAACATGTCGCTTATACTTTCAACTCCTTTAGCGAGGCCCACGATCGAGATAACCCAAGAGATGCCCCGTCCTGTGCCATTACTTAATCCCACTATTGCTATCAGAACTATTGCGATAACTGTTGTGAACAGACGTAGAGACCAGTAATCTGAAAAACTATATTCGTGTCGCTGATCTGTGGCTTGCGCAGAACGCAGCTTTAGACTTGCTAATAGCATAATCGGAGTAGTTAAAGCTAAAGCTAACGAAAACTGTCCGACAGCCTCCGGAGAGGTTCGCTTGGCAAGTATTACTACCAATACCCACAGACTAATGGCATTAACTAAATTGCCGAAAAATATCCAAACAACATTTTTCCGCAGTGATAATGGTTTCTTATTGATATTTAATCGGTTAATACTGCTACACTATCTCTCTACCCCTCTTCACTTTTGCCCGTTGTGACAGATCCGCTTATTCTGATACATTGGGATAAAAATCGAGGTTTTTTTATTTTAACAAGACCGAATACTGGACACTTGAACAAGACAACTAACACGAAGGTTATTTAGCCGTTATAGTCCCCAGCGCATCTTTTGATTTTTTACCTCCCAAGAGGGACTTGCCTGCTAAAGTGTTTGGCTACCAGCCGCTTTAATTTGCTTTTCTTGGTGAAGAGCACTCACAGGGTTACGTCTCCACAAGCGACAATTCGCTCCTCTTTTTCAACGGGATAATAGTAAACTCTTTATTCAATAATCGACTTATATAAATCTCATTTCCACGGCCACTCACAGATGGCTCAGCGTTACTTTTCCAATGGGGTACACGTTGAAGCCGATTTCATAGAGCTCCTGGTGATTCAGGCAGTTCCGGCCATCAAAGATAAAGGCGGGCTTCACCATGCTTTCGTAAATCTTCCGATAATCGACCGTCTTATACTCCGCCCAGTCAGTCATCACGGCCAGGGCATGCGCGCCTTCGGCG
>JBAXOJ010000140.1:0-5033 GCA_037133315.1 Clostridia bacterium | reverse complement strand
TGAGGAGCCAGGCAACGCAGCGTTTGCAGCAGCCTGGGCAAAGGCCAACAAAAAAGGCGACTAGCGCCGCCGATTTTAGGTCGCGGGAGCGACTAGCGCCGCCGATTTTAGGTCGCGGGAGCGACTAGCGCCGCCGATTACAGGTCGCGGGACTAACTACCCCATTTTCTTACACATAGCTGGATTAACTACCCCTAAATCTTACACATGCTTGTGTGGAAAATCAAAATCGGCAGATTTTGCACCTTTCAAGATTAGATTTTTGGTTTTTTGTCAACAACCTTAAGGCAAAAGGTAGAAATTATTTCCAAAAAGCACACTATAGTTGCCCCATCTTGCATTTAGTGTGCTTTTCAATCAGCCTTCAAACTTCGTATGTGTAAGAAAAGAGGGTGGTTATTCCCGCGGAAGGACTAACCACCCCTAAATCTTACACATAGCTTGATAATTTTACGAATTCTTGTCGGCTCTTGCCGATTTTTGTCGATTTTTGACGCCCCCGCGCAGCACCTACACTTTAATCCGAACAAACGGATTCATATTGCGAAGTTCCACCTCAAACTGTCCTAAAGACTTAATCAAGTTCGAAAGTTTTGCATGCCCGTAATTCCGGCTATCAAAGTCTGGATATCTTCGATTTAATATGTTACCCACCTCGGACAACGAAATCCAGTTATCCTCATCCGAATTCTCATTGACAATCTTTTTAATCGCCTTTGAAATCGACTCAATACTCGCCATCGCTCCTTTTGGCGGCTCCACTTTTTCTTTCACGACCTCTGGCTTCGCCTTTGCAGGTTGCCCCTTCTTCGGGCTCTTTGCATTCTTTTCAGACTTCTCAGTCTTCACAACGGGCGGTTCCTCCACGATTGCGGCTGGAACCAGCACCTCCAGGTACTTAAACTTTTCGCATGCTGAAATGAATGCCGTCGGCGTCTTTTTCTCTCCCATGCCGATGACATACATCCCCGCCTCGCGCAAACGTGCCGCCAGTTTGGTAAAGTCGCTGTCGCTCGACACAATGCAGAATCCATCGACGTTACCCGAGTACAAAATATCCATCGCATCGATGATGAGCGCCGCGTCCGTCGCATTTTTCCCATACGTGTACATGTACTGCTGAATCGGCGTGATCGAGTACGCCAAAAGCACATTCTTCCAAGCCGCCAGCTGTGGCGTTGTAAAATCCCCGTAAATCCTTTTATACGTAGGCGTCCCATGATTCGAAAGCTCATCCAAAATGTACTTGATATACTTCTCCGAAACATTGTCTGCATCAATTAATACCGCTATTCTTCTGTTTCGCTCCATAAATAACTTCGCCTCTTTTTCTTTATACCGGCTGCATCACGCCTGAAAAAACCAACCAGGCCAGCAGCGACTTCGCAACCAAACTCAAAATGATGTACACGCGTTCTCCATAAATATAGTTCTTCCATTTGCCGACTTTTTTGTACTGCAAAATCATATTGATTGGGAACAAATTAAAGAACACAAAATAGGACCCGAAAATCGCATAAACAAACCACGGCACCTTGTCGAGGCTCGCGTTGCCGAAGGCATAAAGGAAAATGACGATCCAAGGTCCAATCCCCGCCAGCGACCCAAACACAAAGGCCTTCCAACTCGTCTTTTGCGTATACTGATTGACTTGCTCCATCAGCAGCCCGAATAAATTCATCGACGCGTTCAAAATAAATATCACAATCAAGAGTCCAATATCATAAATCCCGAAAAGTAGCGCAATCAGAACAATCATCAGCGACGAACTCAGCGAATACTCATACCAACGAAACTGATTCATACCCTTTTCCAAATCCCTGTTGTAAATTGCATTCGTCTTCGGCATGACAATTAAAAAGTGAAAGAATGCCGAAAGGAGCAAGAAAGCCGCCACGCAAATGGCGAACGGAAAGTCAAACACCTGCTTCGTATCGGTCACCAACCGCATCGACGCTGTGTCAAACCGCAAAAAGTTCGACATCACCGGCAACAAAAACTTCGCGACCTTATCAATCGTCAGCGCAAAATACAACATCAGCGCCCCTTGCAACAAGTGCAAAATGCCCATTACGAGATTAAACTTCCTTAGTGACTTAAAGTTGATTTCCTTTGCCATTTCCAAAACCCCTCTCCGCTATTTCGATTTTTTCCCCGTCAACGCCTCTACTTCTATCTTGATGATGCATGTGCGTTCAAAAAGTTGCTCCGGATACGCGTCCGGTTTCTTCCCTGCGTGCTTTACCATGAGTGCGTCAAGTGCCTCTTTCTTTTCGGCGACCTCGCCAACAAAAATGGCCCTGCCCTCTCCATAGACGCTCTCGTATCTTGTGCTGCATTTCCCAACGTCGTCAGAACAATAGATCTCCGCCCCAACGTCCGCTTGAAAGGCAACCAAAGGATTCGCCTCCAAAATTGTGATTTTGCGCCCCTGTTTTGCAGAATGCAAATAGATGACGCCATTCATGTAAACATAATTCATGGCAACCAAATATGCCTTCCCCTCGTCCACCATTGCAATCCGAATGGTGTCTGCCTCATGAAGGATTTTCTCGATTTCGCTTTTGTCTTGTATCTCGCGGTCTGCTCTTCTCATGTTGTGCCCTCTCTCCGTCCTTTATTTCCTGTCATTTGCGGCCATAAAACCCTGTAAAAATGGTAGCGACAACGCCGACCAAATACATCAGTGCGCCGTAGGAAAAAATCTTAAAAATTCCGAAATCAATCTTTCCCATTTTGCTAATAATCCAGATCAAAATGATGCCCATCGCGATCAGCGAAACAATAGACAAGACCGCAGCTACGCGCGTCTTGAAAAAGGATGCCAGCACTGCGAGCGCAATGAAAAATAACGGCAAGGTATATACCAACGCATTAAACATTCCCTGAGCATCGCCAGTAAATCGATAAAGGTTCTTCACCGTATCGAAATAAGAAACGTCGACGATGATCTTGATAAACGGCAAAAACAGCCCCGCCAACGCCACCAATGCGCTAATCGTACACAAGATTTTGATTGTATTTCGCTTCATCTCAGTTACCCCCTCAAATGACGAATTTTTCTTAAAATGATAGTATCACTTTCAGCGAAAGAAGTAAATAAAAGTTCCTATCTGCGGCCGCGCCAATCGCCGAATTTCTTCATCACGAGAATGGACCGGATGCCAAACAGCAACGGAATGACGTACATGGATGTAATGGCAAAGTATGCGACATAGAATAAATTCCTCGCCTGCACGCCAGTCATCAGGTCCCTAAAATATTGCACCATGATAAGGTATTGCGTGTATTCGATGTTGCTCCAAATCATTAACCCAATCGCTAGAATGAGTGCAATGAGCGACCGCCGCATCACAAACACGCCAAGCACAATAAACACCGCCCCATAAATGAGCGACTCCCAAATGGCCTGATATGAAAAAATCTCGTAGAATTTCGCGCCGAGATGCAGCGCCTTAATATTGGTGCGCAGGTACAAAAACAGCAGCCCGAGCGCTATGTTGGCGAAGGCCGTGAAGAAAATGACAATCACGCTACCCGCAAACGCCGTCTTTGCCTTTTTGAGCTGCGCAACGCTTTCTTCTGTGATACTGGTATCCTTTTCGTTTTTGAAAACAGGCTTTGCGCAAACCCTGCAAAACGCATTCCCCTGATACAACCGTCCACCACAGGAGTTGCAAAACAGCCCAGTCGCATTCGCGAGGTCCAGACTCGGCTCATCGTAAGCCCCACAACGAAAACAGTGCCGATTGCCAATGTCGTTTTGGATTCCGCACGCGGTACAATACTTCGTCTTCGTCTTCTTTTGATACGGATTTTTCGCGTGATTTCGCACCACGCGCTCCTCCAGATACGCCGGATCCTCCTGCCGGATGAACTTGATCGCCCCGCCGCCCGTCGCCACAAAAAACAGCAGCAAGATATTAAATAAAAACGCAACAAAGGAAAACACATCGTACGCCCCGAATTCGCTGATCTGAAAGCCGCTCATCGCAAGTACTACGCGCACAAAACCGTTCCACAGCAAATAGAACCCCGCCAGGCTCCCAATCCCCCAAAGGAAATAGATGACAACGACTGACTTCGTCAACCGGCTCATCGTCACCAAATGATAAATGGCCAACCCCAAGAGGAACAAATAACTGCTGATCCGCGGGATAGATGAGAGCTGAAAACCATATTGGATGAGCGTAATGAGTGAGAAAATCATGCCAAAGATAAAATAATTGAGCACCAAAAAGAAGACCGTCTGGGTGATGTTGTCGAGGGCGGTTGTCTGTCTTTTCAACTCCGCCTCGCGCGCCACCCAGTTCTTGTTGACCCGCGTCACTGCCCCGCACGCCACACAGAACTCGTTCTCCTCCCCGTATGCTTCGCCGCATTCCACGCAATGGTGCGCGTCGCTTCGCGCGAGCGCGTTCGGCGCTGCCACCTTCGACGCCTTGTATTTGTACCTCCCGATGAAATCCACGGACCCATGAATCATGTGCCTGTAAAAGGTTAAGATAACAACCATGCCAATGAACGACTCCGCCAACACCAAATTGATGGGTGGCAACTTCGCAAAACTCACGATGAGTGACAAAATCAAACCCAACGGCACTAGAATCGCCCCTGGAATCGCGATGATAAGCGGGATAGCGATGAGAATCGTTTCAATCAAAATGAATTTTGTAATCAATGAAAGATATAGTTTTCGAACCATTTGAACCCCTCCGATTTCTGCGACTTTGCAATCCAAGGTGTATGCAAATCATATAACAACGTGGTGAAAAGTTCAAGTGGGCGGAGTCACACTGACAAATAACTTTTTTCGAATTTATGCGTGTTATTTGTATATTTTCACGCCTAAATCAAGGATAAAAAGGCCGATTCCGGACTCAAAATAACTTTTTTCGCCGATTGCGATTGGTTTTGTATATCAAATGGTCGTTTTGATATACAAAACATCTTTCAAACTAAGAATAAAGTTATTTCGGTGTAAAAGTCAACATGAAAATGTACAAATATCACAAAGTTAAAATGTACAAATA
>JBAXOJ010000139.1:0-5043 GCA_037133315.1 Clostridia bacterium | reverse complement strand
CCGTCGACGAACCTGGCCCGTATGCGATTCAGGAACGCTGGGAGTGGATGCCTGGGAATGCGTATGGGAATCTGCTCGAAGCGTTTGAGGCCGGCATAAAGGGAGGAATGGTGAAATGATTCTTTCCAAAAGAATGAACGCGACGATTTTACAGTCAGAAGTGGAGGATATTGCGTGCGCCTACGATTTGATTATTGTGGGGCTTGGGACGGCGGGAGCACTGGCGGCGATCACAGCTGGGCAACTTGGGTTGAAGGTGCTGGGCATCGAACGGCTGAATTGTCTTGGTGGGACCGGCACTACGGGTGGAATTCTTCCTTATTATTATGGCGCAAGCGGTGGGGCATACGAAAAAGTGGATGCACTCGTCGATGAAATGCAAAAGCTTGGATATACCAAGGCGATGGGTCAGAATCCGGAAATCAAGAAATACGTACTCGAACAAGAAGCCCAGAAGTATGATGTGGAAATCATCTTTGAAGCCGTATTGACAGGTGTCTTTTTAGAAGGGAATCGGGTGCGGGGAGTGCAATGGTTTGAAGACGCCAACCTGAAACAAGCGGGCGCCAAAGTTGTCATGGATTGTACTGGGGAAGCAGAGGTCTGTGCGTTGGCGGGTAGCCAAACACGATTTGGAAGAATATTGGACGGGCGCGTGCAGCCGTTTTCGAATGTGCAGTTAGAACTTTATGACGGGGCGGAGCAGTGTTATCGCGCAACGGATTGTGGGACCTTTCGACAATTGGACGGAGCGGCTTATGCAAAAGCGCATGTCAATTCAGCGACTTTGCCGATGTATT
This sequence comes from Clostridia bacterium, assembly GCA_037133315.1. Taxonomy (GTDB): domain Bacteria; phylum Bacillota; class Clostridia; order JBAXOJ01; family JBAXOJ01; genus JBAXOJ01. The sequence continues at coordinate 4,243 of JBAXOJ010000139.1, read as the reverse complement.
ATGCGGACGCCTATAACGAGCACAGGCAATTGATTGGGTTTATGACGTTGATGGGGATTCGGGAAGGCCGGCTCATTGTGGGCGAGGAAACTGTGACATTAAAGGATTTTTTGGATGATAAATTGACGGACAAGCCGTTGTTTTATGCCTATTCCAACCTGGACAATCATGGCAAGGATCTCGCGTTTGAGAGCGAAACGATGCAGGACTGGATTGTGGGGGCTAATTTGTGGGGTATGAAGTTTTCTGTACCTATCCCCATGGGCGCACTGATTCCAAAGGGTTTTGAGGGGCTACTGGTGGCTGGTCGTTGTATTGCGGTGGACCATGATATCGCACCCTGTGTGCGGATGAAACGGGACATGCAAAAATGCGGTGAAGCGGCTGCGGTGGTGGCCTATGCGGCAATAAAAAATGATGAGCGGCTCAGCGAAGTTGCGTATGAGGAGATTAAACCTATCCTCTTAAGCACGCACTGTTTGGATGAGAAAAATCACGTTCCTTTCACGTGGCTGACGGAGGAAGAGGAGATCAAAGCGGGCTTGCAATCGACAAAGCCGGGCATCGCGATTTGGTCGGCAAAACGCTTGCAACTGACTGACAACTTGACCGAATGGTGTTTGTCAAACGATTCGCACCTAGCGAGGAACAGCGCTTTTGCTCTGGGGTTGTTGGGACACAATGCGGCTATTCCTGTGCTAAGAAAAATCGTAGTCGAACGCGACGATTTCATTCCTGATTCCAGCATGAAGTATTGCCATGTCTGTTGGCATTCTGCCCTGTATTTGCTCGGGCGTTTGAGGGATGCGGGAAGCATTGATTTGCTCTTTGAAGTGATGAATTCAGATGTAGAAAATAAGAATCATATAAATAATGAACTGATTTTTGACGACAGAGATTATTCGTTCCAAGCCGTTTCTCAGGCGATGATGGCGCTCCTGAAAATCGCCGAAGCGCACACCCAGCACAAGAAAGAGATTTATGGTAAACTGAAAGAAGTCGTTCTTTCTAATGAATTTCATGTGGGGCTCACTTTAAAAGGTGGCGGGAACGTGCCATATGACATGACGACGCAGGTGCAGGAAATCTTGACAGCATTGGGGATCGAGATTTGATTGTGAGGGGAGTGGAAGGAACTTGCGATATAAGGTAACTGCAGTTTTCATAGTTTTCACACTACTCTTTGGTGTTCAAAGTTTTGCGGCCGTGACAAAGGTTAAGATTACCAATGTGTCCGTGTCACCGACGACCGCTATGACCAGCACGAAATTTCAGTTTACACTGAACACCACAGCAAAAATAACTTTGAAACTTTTCGACTCAAATAATGTGCAAAGGAAAACGTTCGCCTTATGGAAAGCATATAAAAAGGGCAGTCATTCAATCACTTGGAATCTGCTTGATGCAAAGGGCAGAAGGGTTTCTCCTGGGAAATATCGTTTTAACCTCACCGCAAAGACCGCTGCAAATGTAGTGGTCAAAAACTTGACAGTCCAGGTGATTGCAAATAATAAAGTGAAGTTTGAAACGATGAAATATATCAGTAGCACGAATGTGTCAGTTTGGACCAATGCGAAGGATTCCAGTAGTAAAACCTATTCTTCCGGGCTGTTATTTGGATTGTCGGGGGCGCGCGAGATTGATTTGCAAAAGAAATATAAGCAGTTCAAAGGCACTATAGTGGTGCCTTATGAAGACCTCGCGCTCAGCAATTCATCCTCGATTTTAGTCTATCTAGATGATGTTTTGGTCTTGACAACAACCCCGCAAAACAAAGTATCGGAACCGTATCAGATCAACCTGAATGTCGCAAATGTTAGCAAAATTAATTTTATCATCTCCTCCAATCGATACGGGGAAAACTTGAATCCGCCAAGGTTAGGGTTTGTGAACACGTATTTTTATAAGTAAAGATTATTATTTCAAGTCCTTTTTCATATACAAAACCAAGTCATCATCGTTCGCACATAGCGCGTATTGATTTAACTGCCTGCCTTGATACCAGACGCCAGATCCGTCGGGGGCGAAGCCTCGTCGCACATACATTCTTTGAGCACGGCCATATCCGCTATGCAATCCCACAGCAAGCGAAATGGAATTTCCAAATTCTTTTGCGAGTTGCTCCGCAACATCAAGGATTTGTGTTCCAATCCCGCGTGTCTGAAAATTGATTAAGACATTGAAATCAGCAAGTTCGGGAATGTTTTGCGCAGCAAACGGACCGGTTTCGGCTTTGGGTAACATCGTAATATATCCGGCTACTTGACCATCAACTTCTGCAACAAGCACCTTTCTTTCTCCGCTTTCTTGCTGGTTGAAATAGCCAGTAAACAGTTCAATTGACTTATGCCAGCCTTGTAATGAAAAGGCCTCGGAAAAAGCTTCTGCATCTGCTTGTTTCATGGCGCGTATGATTAAGTTTTTATGTTTGAAATACACAGTCATGGTAATCTCCTTTCGATGGGGTTATTATATCACTTTTTGTGTGAATCTCGACGCAGGATTTTGACTTTGCGGTGCCCAGGTTGTAGAATAATTTTGTTGTGAAAACTACATAGAAACGGATTGAATCATATGATAAAAAAAGAAAACATTTATTGGCTTGGTGGGTCGCCTTGCTCCGGAAAAAGCACGATAGCGGAATTCCTAGTAAGGGATTATGGATTTCGATATTATAAGTGCGACGATCATCTAGATGAATACATTGAGCGAGGGGTGGAAGAAGACATCCCAATCATGAAACGATTAAAGGCGTTTACGACGGATGAAATGTGGCTCAGGGATGTCGATGAGCAAGTTCAGATTTCAATTGATTATTTCTTGGCGACGTTTCATATGATTCTTGAAGACATTCAAAATCTTGACCAAAAGGTGATTGTAGAAGGAGCCGCGATCATGCCGATTCATGCGAAAAATTTTGCAATCGATCCCACCCGATACGTTTGTATTGTGCCGAGTCGAGCGTTTCAGCTCGAGAAATATGCAGCGCGTACCTGGGCTTACGATCGCCTCATGGATAGTAGCGATCCGCACCAGTGTTTCAAGAATTGGATGGAACGAGATTGCCGTTTCGCAGAACGCGTGAAGAAAGATGCAGTCGCCTTTGGCTTTCACACCATTGAGGTGGATGGGAATCAAAGTATTGATGAAAATTATCAATTCGTGAAGAACTATTTCGATTTGTAGAAAATTTGGGTTCGAGGGAGATTATTATGCAAAAAGCAAAGGAATTACTGCAATGGTTGTCGAGTCTGAAATCCCGCACGAGCAAGAAAGTAATTTCTGGTCAGTTTGTGTGTCCGGCTTATGGCAGGCCGGAGTATGGATTGCCTACGGTGCAGGATTGTTTTGAATACCATGTAGAAAAACTGGAACGTGAAACTGGAAAATGGCTCGGCATGATCGGCTTTGATTTTTGCAATCGGGCTTATAAGGGAGGATGTCAGGAAGAAAATACGCCGCGGTATGAATCGTTCGCTGTGTTGGCGCAAGATTATTCTGAAAAAGGCGGTCTGATTACGCTTTGTTGGCATGCGCCGAACCCATGGACGCAGGACAATGCGTGGTCGTCGATACCCGACAACGCAAAGCTTGCCGATCTTGTCGAAGTCGGCAATGTGTTCCATGATCAATGGATGACTTGGCTTGATGTAGTAGCGGAGGGCTTGCTGTGGTTTCAAGAAAAGGATATTCCAATTTTATGGAGGCCCTTTCATGAGTTGGATGGAGATTGGTTCTGGTGGGGGCAGGGGGATGCGGACGAGTTTATCCAACTTTGGAGACACATGTTTCACTATTTCACCCACGAGAAGAAACTGAACAATTTATTATGGGTCTTTTCTTCTGATATATGTAATCTTGAAAAAACCAAGGCCCGTTACCCTGGGAATGAATACGTGGATTGCATCGGCATGGACCGCTATAGCAGCCGCTATGAAAATACCGCGTGGTATGAAGAGTTTAGCAAACCCGCGTATGACAAAATTCTTGGGTATACTGAAGTCGGTGACAACAATGAAGGGCAAGATAATATGCAGATCATGCATGAGATAAAGAATTTTTTTCCTGATTTTGTGATGTTCAATTTCTGGATGAAAACATTTAAGGATTTTAGTATTGTTGGAAATCAACATGCCTATGAGATTATGAACGATGAGTGGACATGTAATCGGCCAAACTGCCGAAAAATAATCGGCCAAACTGCCGAAAAATAATCGGCCAAACTGCCGAAAAATAATCGGCC
>JBAXOJ010000138.1:0-5081 GCA_037133315.1 Clostridia bacterium | reverse complement strand
GCCTCGGAAGTCGCCCCATTTGGCGGATTCCGTGGACGTGAGGCCGTCGTTGTTGCCTTCCTTCTTCTTCAGAATCAGAAACGACAGCCACAGCAGAGAATCGCTGAATAGGCTCCTCATTTCGCTCGCGTAGCTTTGATAGTACACGCCCGGCGCGTCGTGTACCGTTTCGTTGAACTTCGCCGCATTAAAGGTGGTAAACTGGTAACTCGAGGTATAGAAATCCGGGCGGCGGTCTCCAATCTTACGGTACAATTTGTCGATGAGCCGAGAGAAAAAGCGCAGCGGGCGGTCGGGCACTTTAAATAAAAGGTCGACCAGTTGCGTGCCTCGGTTTGGGACGCCGATCAAAGTGAGGGACGCCACATAGTCCGCCATACCAAGTACCGTGATGACATAGCGCGCGTCCAAACCGCCTTTGGAATGGGCGATGATGTTGACTTTCTCGGCGCCCGTTTCGGCACGGATTGCGAAGATTTTCGCTTTGATGTCTTCGCCGTTGTTTTCAATGGTGCCGCAACCCTCTTGGTTGCCATAATAGATGGTGGCTCCGTTTCGCGTGAGCTCCTTGGGAATGCGTCCCCAATAATTGATGTATTTCAGATCGCGTTGGTAGACCCCGTGCAGCAGCAGGAGTGGGTATTTCGTCTGGCACACCTGCGAATCCACGCGCGCATTGTGGTTCACGACTTTGTTGAGGGTATGGTCGAACTCTTCTAATACAAGTCGGCAAGCGTATAAAAGGACGAAGATATTGACGAGTGGCACCCAAAAGGTAAAGAACACAATGACACGTCGCACGACGCCCAGCCTTCTAGATGAAAAGATGAGGCGCAGTGCACCGTTGAGGAGGAAGGTCTGCGTGACCACAAGGGTCACAACCAAATCAATGATGAATAGGTTGAGCGGCAGATTCAGACGCTCAAGAAAATTCCAACCGACAAAATAAAAAACCAGTTGCGCATACACCGCAAATAGGCCGTAATGCAGCAACGTCCGCCCACCCATTAGGATGGTCAAACGCATGGGGATCTCTTGTGTTTTTGCGCTCAAACGCACGCGTTTGGAATAGGGCGCAATGCCAATCCAAATCCACGCAGTTGACAGAAGAACCGAAATCGCAATCGCGAATAAAAAGTGATTCAATAAATAGAAGCCCGCTACAAAATGCGGCGCAAAGACGAGAAAAATCCCTAGCAAGATTCTAAGCAAGATCCTTAATACGTATTTCAATCATTCGCCCCCGTTCAAATATGAGACTTGATTGCACTTTCTATTGTATCAGCAATGACGCAATGCGCAAATTCGAAGCTCTCCAACGACTGCAGTAGCGTTTCAAATGGAATCTTCTGCAACTCTGGGATGAGGTGTTTTTTGACGTCGATGTGCCGAATCATGTTTTGCACGATGTACCAGACGTCGTCTGCAAGCGCTTCGTCAAAGCCACCAACATCATCCCGTACTTGTTCAAACGGCCCAATCGCTTTCGTCTTACGCTCAAGACGATCCCACTTCTTACCGAACTCATCCGTAAAGCGCGCCCACGCAGAATCATCCTTTGGTCGCACAAGGCCCATACAGATGTTGTCTTTGTAGGTCCAAGTCGTCCAGGAAATTCTGCGCGCGTTCAGTTCAGAAAGAATGTCATTGAGCATCGGTTTCAGGTCAGTTGCCAAGCTACCCGGCCAGGCAGATTCGCCAGCGTTGTCAATGCCAATTCCCGTTTCGCCACACCATTTCGGTAGCTGATAACGGTCCATCGTGCCCAACACCATGTCAAGGTGTTCGCTCAGATGCGCCCGATTCCAGTCCTTATCCATATAAATCAGTTCCTTCACTTGGCTTGGATACTCATGGAAGGAAAAGGCAATTTGGTGCGTATCGTCCAGCGTCATCATGCTAAAATCTTTGCCCCAGTCGAGTCCTTCGACAAAGACGACGTGGTTCGCGTCAAATTTGCGAATCTCCCGAATCGTGTTGTTGTTGAACCGGTTAAACACATCAAAATTCAGCACCTTGGTCGGCTCGTTTAAAATATCGTAGCCCAACACCGCAGGTTCGTCCTTGTAATGTTGCGCGATGCGGCCCCAGATTTTGATGATGACATCCTGCAGCACTTCGTGGTCCCAAAAATAATTATGCCCCGTCATGCAGTCAGAATGCGGATCTTTGCCTACTCCGCCAGGCGCCGTATGCATATCCAGAATCGTATATATGCCGTACTTTTTGCACAACGCAATCACGCGGTCCAGATGCACAAAGCCGTCGTCAACCTGGGCATGGATGTCGTTGTCATCCCAAAAATAGCGATAGGAAAACGGCAAGCGCACCAAATCAACCCCTAGACTTGCGAGGTACTGGATATCTGCTTCGCCAACATAAGCCGACAGGTATTTCTCATAGAATTGCGCTGTTTTTTCTGGGCCATATGCCATGCGTAACGCCGTGTAAATCTGCATGTCGCAGCCCGGCAGTCCAATCATAAAACTTTCGATGTTCATCCAACTGCCGAAACTCACACCTTTGAATACGCGTGTTTCGCCGGATACTGTAAAATCGACGCCGCGCGTCTTTACAAACTCATTCATTCGCTGGCCCCCCCCAAATACTGTCTCAATATATTCTTCCACCGGCACAAACGCGCCCTGCGCAATCAATGCACGAATCTCCGCCTCAGTCGCCATCATCGCATCGCACGTCTCGCCTTCTTGGAGTACGATCTCCGCCAACGAAAAATCATGTGCAAAAAGCCACACGTCGTGAAACATGTAGCCTGCATCATTCTTAAATGTATAGACGGTTTTGCCTTTGTGCCTGTCAAGACGGAGACCTGTTTCCTCCTGCACTTCGCGCAACGCTGCATCCAAGCTGGAATCGCCCGCAAGTGCCGAGCCGCCTGTGCACTCCCAGTGGAGTGCATATTCTTTGTTGGGTGAGCGTTTCGTAATGAGAAACTTGCCATCTGCGTTCTTCACCCAAACATGTACCACGATGTGATAGTCTCCTTGGGACATTGGGATGCCGCGTTCGTGCAGTTTTCCTGTCTTTAATCGATTGCTGTCATACACATCCCAAAGTTCCATCTAACACCTCAAACTGTTTTTTTAATTGTAATAGTCCACCGTTTCCCCGTAGATACCTACATCATACCCTAGATTCGTCAGGAGCATTTCTGAGTCGGTCCCATCTACAATGCCGTCGAGGTTCAGGTCGTTGTCCGACAGGAATCCCGCGTCCCCATATCCATAGCCGATTGCGCTAAAGAGTGTTTCTGTGTCAGACCCGTCGATGATGCCATCCACGTATACGTCACCCGCAAGGATGGATTTATCTCCCAAGTTGAGATTGCCACCCGCCACTGTGACCGACATGTCACGGATTAAGTACCCGTTTCTCGAAACAGTAAACAGATAATTCCCATCGATCAGATTCGGCACTGCTGCGTTTTTTAAAACTGGGTCAACGCCAACGGCTGCAAGAATCGCTGTCGATAAATACGACGCTTTCACCGTGATCTTTGTGGCGCCAGCGGTATTCATGAAGTCATCATAAAGCGTGTCGCCCGTATTCATTATATCTGCTGCAGATGCTACGTCAAGAGAAACGGTATACTTTGGTGTCGATTGCAAGAGTTCGACGGTAAACAACTCTGGTCGCGTAAAGATGGTCGATCCGGTTGCCGTCGCAAATTGCAGAACATTGGTTGTACTGTAAATCAACTTACTCACGACAGTACCGCCTGCTGTTTTGTGATAATAGGCAATCGAGTTGACATCAATTGTGCTAATTTTTCTAAATGTCATCTTCAGCATTGGGACTTCCGTACTGCCATCTATTGCGATAGTGGCTCCTGTGTTTTTCGTATAAGCCAAGAGAATATAATTCCCGGTAACAGCGCCAGTTGTGTTCTCGAGTTGGAATGACGAAATATTATATCCAATCAGTTTTTCAGGATGTAACAATTCGTAATACGGTGCAATGCCAGCTGCGGTTGAGATTTTCGCATTCGCCACGTCGGTATGCGGCGTAGCAATGGTAGCCGGTATCATCTTCGTCTTGTCATAACTGATTCCCCAGGAGAAACTGTTGATATTCATGAGCCCCTTCAGATTGCATGTCACTTCAATATAACCATTCCCAAGGTCTTGGATTTTCGTCTTCAAGCCAGCTGGGGCGCCGTTTACGACAACCGTGGAATCCGTTGCGATGACTGGCGCAGGATTCGGCGTTGGGGTCGGTGCTAACGTTGGAGTTGGCGTCGGGGTAGGCGTAGGCGTAGGAGTCGAGGTCGGCGTAGGAGTTGCGGTTGGATTCGGCGTAGCACCAACAATCGATAAGGCTTGCGCCAATTGCGGATAGACTTTGTTTGCCAAGGTCGTATCACCCAAAACATTGGTGTGCACCCAATCGTTTGTGCAAGTGTTTGCGGCAGCAGGATCATCGACCCACGTATCCGGTCTTTGAATGGAAACGACTGGTGATAATGTGGTATTCAGCTCCGTTGCCAATGCTCTAAAGCTGAGTTGCATCTCTCCAAACCACGACTGATACGGCTCCCCAATCATGACATAAACATCTGGATTTGCTGCACGAAGTTTCGCGATTAATGCTCTCATATAATCTGTTTTTTGTGGAACTGTTTCCGTTCCATTTGTGCCAAGATAGATGATTGCAACGTCAGGGATGTTCGTCTGTAATGGCACGGTTAAAGCGTCTGAAACCGCCTGAATGGTCCATCCCCAGTATCCCTCGTGTTTGTTGTTAAAAACTTTCCCATTATAATTTGCGTAAGCAATGCTCGTGTCGAATCCGAAATTACGTGACCCGACAAATTCAAAATTCTTATTGTTATCGATCAACAGTTTCCATAATGGATAGCGATAAGTATATTCTTTCGCACCTGTGCCACCCACGCCATTGGTTCCTTGTGTGATGGAGTCACCAATACACATGATTTTAATTGGAATCGGGGTCGGCGTCGCATTTGTATTTAATGTAGGTGTTGGCGTAGGAACTGGGGATGGCGATGGCGTAGGTGTTGGGGTTGGGGTTGGAGTTGGAGCGGGAGTCATTCCTTCTGG
>JBAXOJ010000137.1:0-5082 GCA_037133315.1 Clostridia bacterium | reverse complement strand
GTTTGCGCAGCAAGACCCGGCTCCTACGACAGGTAACATCAACGGCATTGCTGTGTTTATTCGGTTTGCAGATGAAAGCGAATTTACCGAATCAATCGATGTGTATGATGCCATTTTTAATGGTGGGGCTGTCGGTGACGTTTCGCTGAAGCGGTATTTTAATGAAGTTTCTTATGGAAATGTGAATATCAATACGACGTTTTACCCAAAAAGGATAGGGACGCAGGTGGTTTCCTATAAAGACAGTCATCCGCGCGCATATTATCAAAAGTACAATGCATCTTACAATAAGATTGGATATACAGACAGCCAGGAGTGGCCAAGAAGACGGGATCTGCTCATAAATGCGGTGAAGTTTGTCGCGGCATCGATTCCAAAGACATTGGAGATTGATTCGGACAATAATGGCGAAGTCGACGACATTTGCTTTATTGCAAGTGGTGTGCCAGAGGGATGGGCTGATTTGCTATGGCCGCATCGTTCTAGCCTGCTGTACGAGGGTGTTTATATCAATAATAAAGAGGTAGGAGAATACCATTTTCAACTAGATGGCGATATGGATGTGGGCGTCATTGCGCACGAGACTTTTCATGTCATGGGGGCGCCTGATTTGTATGATTATACGCGCAGCTCAGTGCCCGTGGGTATTTGGGATGTCATGGCAAACAATTATTCTACTCCTCAGCACATGAGCGCATACATGAAAATGAAATATGGCGGTTGGATTTCAAGTATTCCTGAAATTTCGGCGGATGGCGTGTACTCATTGCATCCATTGACCGCCTCGAGCAACAACGCATATCTATTGCGTTCTCCACTGAAAACGGATGAGTACTTTGTCATAGAATATCGGCGAAGTGTTGGCATTTTTGAGAGTTCGCTGCCAGGATCTGGATTGATTGTCTATCGTGTGAACACGAACATTCGAGGAAACGTTGAGGGACCGGGCGAAGTTTATGTGTACCGGCCAGAGGGGACGATTGACTCTGATGGGGATATTTATTCGGCGAACTTGAGTCGTGACTATGATCGCGATGTGATTGGCAATTATTCTGATCAAATATTTCTTTCCAACGAGGCAGACTCTCGCTTATTGATTTCAGAAATAGGGACTTGCCAAAGCACGATCAGCTTTCGCGTCACGTTTCCGGTGCCAAATGACGATGATTTTCCAGGGTTGCAAATCAAACCTGAGATTCTTGATGCGGTAGATGAGTTTTCTGATCCAAATGATGTGTTCTATCTCGATATGGTTGCGGGAAACGATTATATTTTTGAGATGACTGCCGATTCGGCAAACGATTTTGATTTATATTTATATGATACTTCGTATCCTTCTATCTTCAGTGCGACGCGAATCGCACATTCAAATGGAAAGACTTCTAACGAGTTGATCAAATATGTAGCGTATCAATCTGGGCGATATTTTATTCGAGTCCAGGCTTATAAAGGCGCTGGAAACTATACGTTGAGCTTCTCATCTCAAAAGACCATCGAGGTGACGGGAATCAAATTGAATAAGGGTGCCCTGACTTTGAAAAAATCTCAGAGATTTCAGCTGATCAAATACATTTCTCCAGCCAATGCCTCAGATAAAACAGTGGAATGGTTCTCCATGCACGATACCATCGCAACGGTTTCTTTGGATGGATTAGTCACTGCAAAGGGAGCAGGCACGACTTATGTGTACTGCTTTACTGAGAATTCTGATATCTTTGCATATTGTAAAATCGTCGTCACCCAAGCGGTGACTAGTGTGAAACTGAACAAGACTTCGATCACAATTTATAGGGGCAAATCCTTAAAATTGAATCCGACCGTGCTTCCGACCAATGCGACCAACAAGAAGGTCACCTGGAAATCGAGCAACAAGCGCGTCGCCACCGTGAGTGCGAGCGGTACCGTCAAAGGCATCCAAAAGGGCACGGCATATGTCTTTGTGTATACGGTGGATGGGAAGAAGAGTGCTATGTGCAAGGTGACTGTGAAATAATTTGACTTGACATTTCATCCTGCAGCAATATAAAATATATTTTGACACTGGCGTCTAAATCCTAAAGATTTGGGCGCTATTTTTATAGGGGGCAATACGTTTGGAAATTAATTATGTAGATAGTTTGTTTGTGTTCATTTGTGCGATCTTGGTGTTTTTTATGACACCTGCGCTTGCGATGTTCTATGGTGGAATGGTCCGCAGTAAAAACGTGCTCAATACGAATATTCATTCGTATGCGTTGTATGCGATTGTTTCGATTCAGTGGATTTTTATTGGATACTCCTTGGCATTTGGCGGGGACATGTTTGGCTTGGTGGGTGGCTTCAACCATATGTTTATGAGTGGAGTGCTCAACGACGTCGGCTCTGTGTATGCGCCGCAAATTCCACAATCGTTGTTTCTCATGTACCAGATGGCGTTTGCTGTTATTACACCTGCACTGGTTTCAGGTAGTGTTGCGGAGCGCATTAAGTTTTCGAGTTTTCTTGTGTTCATCACGGCGTGGTGCTTTCTCGTGTATGATCCGGTGGCGCATTGGGTTTGGGGCACGGGCGGCTGGTTGAATCAACTAGGGGTGAAGGATTTCGCGGGAGGATATGTCGTAGAAATCTTGTCGGGCGTGTCGGGTCTCGTCGCCGCAGTGGTTTTGGGGAAACGCAAAAACATCGCGCATGCGAGACCACACCAGATTCCCCTTTCGCTTTTCGGCGCAGGGGTCCTTATCTTTGGCTGGTACGGCTTTAATGCGGGAAGTGCACTCGCGTTCAACGGCGTGGCCATCAACGCCTTTATCACCACAAATACGGCAGCTGCGTGCGGCATGATCGGATGGGCCGCGATTGAGTGGATCCGAACTGGAAAGCCTACGGCACTTGGCGTGGTCTCTGGTGCAGTCGCTGCGATGGTTGCCATTACACCCTGCGCTGGGTTTGTTGATGCGGGAGGCGCGTTTGTGATTGGCTTGGTTGCAGGCGTTGTGTGCTATTTTGCCGTTGCAAAAGTCAAACACCATTTCGGATACGATGATACGCTAGACGTGTTTGGCGTCCATGGCGTCGGTGGCACGCTTGGCGTTATTTTTCTCGGCTTATTTGCCACAACGAACGTGAATAAAAGCGGCGTCAACGGACTCCTTTATGGTGGTGGATTTGATCAGCTGGGCAAACAATTAATTGGTGTCGTGGCAGTTTATGTCTTTGCAATTGTGATGACGTTTGTTATACTTAAAGTAGTGGATAAGACCATGGGACTGCGGGCAACGGAGGAACATGAAGCGATTGGACTTGACGTTGTGGCACATGGAGAAAAGGCTTACAACGATCTCATGCTGTAAATCGTCTAGTTTAGAGATTGCTTTCGAAAATCTCGAAAGACAAGGAAACTCTAGCGTAGGCGTATGTGATACGCTAGCGACGAGTTGACGCAGTAAGCAGAAAGCATTCCGCCAAGCAAGTAATCCTATTAAAATCTGTGCGTGGCGTAAATTGTTGAATTGGTGCGAACGAAAAGAATATCGAGAAATTGAGAAACTTTGGAATGATTGCTTTCTGCGGTTTCGAGATTTTTCGGAAACAATAAAAATTCAAGGGGGAATTATTTTGGAAGGGTCACAGAAAAAGATATTCAAAGTTGATATCATCACGCGACCAGAATCGTTTGACACATTGAAAGATGCGTTGGACAAGATTGGCATCACAGGCATGACCGTGAGCAACGTGCTCGGGTGCGGCATGCAAAAAGGCTACAAAGAATACTACAGAGGCAATGAAATCGAAATCAACCTGAGACCAAAGGTGAAGGTGGAAATTGTCGTGTGCGAGGTTCCTTACGAAAGAGTCGTCGAGACGGCCATGACAGTTTTGCGGACAGGCAAAGTCGGAGATGGCAAAATCTTTGTCACCGAAGTGGGCAATGTGTATAAAATTCGCACGGGTGAGTCCGGTTGGGCTGCCCTACAAGACATAGAGTAAAGTTCAGAAGCCGTTTATGACGGTCAATAAACCTTGGGGCCTTTTGGCTTCTGGGGTTTTTCTGCGATGTAGATTTCTTCTTCGAAATTTTCCGTCGCAAATGCCACGCATAAATTCACGACATCATTCCTGCTGCGGTTCGTTTTTCGCGCGATTTCATCCGTTTTTTCAATTAAAGATCGGCTCATTCGGATACTGAAGATATCAAAATCATCGTCTTTTTTGGGTACTCTAAATTTTCTTTCCATTGATAACACCTCTTGATATTAGCGTATAGGAACGAAAAAGGTTTGAATATGTTAAATCATTGTTAAAGATTTCTATCAAATTTGTGTTTACATTTGATTGTTTGGATGTTACTATGTTGACAAATAATGTTAAACGGAGGTTGATCCGCTTGCGCAACACAAAGGCGATGCAATTCATGGACTTTTTAGCATCAATTAATAAGCCGCTGGAGACCGGAAAGATCCAGGGCGCGACCTACTTTGTATTACAGGAACAAACATTTCAGGTCATCGCGTTGTTTTCAAAGGAGATGGATGCAGTCACGATTTTTTCCGTGCAGTATGGCACGGAGGTTCAGAAATCAAAGCGTACCAAAATCCTCGAGAAATTAAACGAGTTGAATTTAAAATACACAAAGCTGAAATTCGTCATCTCAGTAGAAAATCTTGTGCAAGGAATGATCTTTTTGGATACATCACTTTTTTTCGATCCCAAAGAAGTCCTTGCGATGATGCTCGTTACATCCCAAACTTTAAAAGATGAATGGGATGAGATTAGTAAACTTTTGCATCACTAGATTTTGTCGGTTTTTCTGCTACTTTGATGTCCTCTTCGAAGCTATTGACAGCAAATTCAATGCAAAGCCGAAACACATCGTTGCGGCTCCGTTCTGTCTTTTTTGCAATGGCATCGACTTTGTCGACCAACTCTTTTTCCAGACGAATGCTGAAATTCATTTTGTTATCATCCTTCCGTGTTACTTTGAACTTTCGATCCATATGATATCACCTCATGAAAAGGTTATATCAGTGTCGCGTTGAATAATATGTTTAAAAAAGAGTTCAAAATGTGAACATATTGCAGGATCGTCGCAGGGGGGGAGTAACT
>JBAXOJ010000136.1:0-5110 GCA_037133315.1 Clostridia bacterium | reverse complement strand
GCGGTAGAATCAAAGACCTTCCAGGTGTGAGATATCACATCATCAGAGGATCGCTGGATACTGCAGGCGTTGCAAACAGAAAGCAAAGTCGTTCGAAGTATGGCGCGAAAAAGCCAAAGGCGAACGCAGCGAAGTAAAGCGAAGTTACAACGAACAGTAAGGTACTGTGTTAGTTGTTGACATATAATGTTATGTTACCAGCTTGCGAGTGCCAACGATGACCACCCCTGTCAGCGCGAAATGCGCAACACAAAGCGTGCGTCACGAGTACCTATAGCGGATATTACGCTAATTTATGTTTGGAGGGAAGAAAGGTGCCAAGAAAAGGTTATATAGCAAAAAGAGACGTTTTGCCAGATCCGATTTATAACGATAAAGTTGTGACAAAGTTCATCAACAATATCATGTTGGACGGCAAGAAGGGCGTCGCTCAAAAGATCGTCTATGACGCTTTTGACATGATCAAAGAAAAGACTGGAAAAGATCCACTTGAAGTCTTCGAGGCCGCAATGGCAAACGTAATGCCAGTGCTTGAAGTCAAGGCGCGCAGAGTTGGTGGCGCGACGTACCAAGTGCCAATGGAAGTACGTGTCGAAAGACGCCAGGCACTCGGATTGAGATGGATGACGAATTATTCAAGACTCAGAAACGAGCGTACGATGGCGCAAAGAGTTGCAGGCGAATTAATGGATGCAGCAAACAATCTCGGTGCGGCGTACAAAAAGAAAGAAGACACTCATAAGATGGCCGAAGCAAACAGAGCGTTTGCACATTACAGATGGTAGTCACAAATTGAGGTCTGGTGCTAATGTGCTGGACTTCATCAATGTAAAGTGAAAGTATTGTAATCATACGATTATAATCGGAAGGAGAGTAATAATGCCTAGGGAGTATAGCCTTGAGAATACCAGAAACATTGGTATCATGGCACACATAGACGCTGGAAAGACCACGACGACAGAGAGAATTCTGTTCTACACAGGACGCGTTCACAAAATTGGCGAGGTGCATGAAGGCGCTGCAACAATGGACTGGATGGAGCAGGAGCAAGAAAGGGGTATCACAATTACCTCTGCTGCAACGACGGCACATTGGGAACGTAACGGCGTTTTAAATCGCATTAACATTATTGATACACCAGGACACGTTGACTTTACGGTTGAGGTAGAACGTTCGCTTCGCGTGCTTGACGGCTCTGTTACGCTGTTTTGCGCAAAAGGTGGCGTTGAGCCCCAGTCAGAAACGGTTTGGAGACAAGCTGACAAGTACGGCGTACCGCGTATGGCGTTTGTCAACAAAATGGACATCATGGGAGCAGACTTTTTCAATGTCATCGCGATGATGAAAGACCGGCTCAAATGCAATCCGGTTGCTTTGCAATTGCCGATTGGCGCCGAAGATAAGTTCATCGGCATTATCGACCTCGTGAAAATGAGAGCGGTATTTTATAAAGATGAACTGGGCAAAGACTTCGAGTATGCTGATATCCCAGCGGATATGATGGATCTTGCAATCGAACACAGAAGCATTTTGCTTGACGCGGTTGCGGAACAAGATGACGAAGTCATGATGAAGTACCTTGATGGCGAAGAACTGACAATGGATGAAATCACTAACGTGATTCGAAAAGCGACCCTTACGGTTGCAATCATTCCTGTTCTTTGCGGTTCTGCTTATAAGAACAAAGGCGTGCAAGAATTGTTGGACGCAGTTGTAGACTATTTGCCGTCACCGATTGATATTCCTGCAATTAAGGGAATCAAAATGGGCGACGAATCTGTGACAATCGAAAGACCACCAGATGATGCTGGTCCGTTTGCAGCGCTTGCGTTTAAGATTATGACAGATCCATTCGTCGGGAAACTTTGTTTCTTTAGAGTATATTCAGGCACGTTGAGCGCAGGCTCATATGTCTTGAACTCGACAAAGAATAAAAGAGAAAGAATCGGCCGAATTCTGCAGATGCATGCGAACCATAGAGAAGAAATTCAACAAGTATATTCTGGGGACATTGCAGCGGCAGTTGGTTTGAAAGACACAACGACAGGAGACACATTATGTGTTGATACGTCACCGGTCATTCTAGAGGCGATGGATTTTCCAGAGCCAGTTATTTCGATTGCGGTTGAGCCTAAGACGAAAGCAGGGCAAGACAAAATGGGAATCGCTTTGCAGAAGTTAGCAGAAGAGGATCCTACATTTAGAGTGCATACCGATGTTGACACAGGACAGACCATTATTTCTGGAATGGGCGAGTTGCATCTTGAAATTATCGTAGACCGTATGTTGAGAGAATTCAAGGTGGAAGCGAATGTTGGAAATCCACAAGTTTCCTATAAAGAGACGATTCGCAAAGCCGTCAGACAAGACGCGAAATTCGCGAGACAGTCTGGTGGACGTGGTCAGTACGGCCATTGCGTCATCGAAGTGGAACCAAAGAAACCAGGCGAAGGGTACGAGTTTGTTAACAAAGTCGTTGGTGGATCGATTCCAAAAGAATATATCCCTGCGATTGATGCGGGTATTCAAGAAGCGATGCAAAGCGGTGTGCTTGGCGGATATCAAGTGGTTGACTTAAAAGTAACCGTAGTCGATGGCTCATATCATGAAGTCGACTCTTCCGAAATGGCATTTAAAATTGCAGGATCTATGGCAATCAAAGATGCGATGAGAAAAGCGGATCCCGTGTTGCTTGAGCCAATCATGAGAATTGACGTTGATGTACCAGAGGATTACATGGGCGATGTCATGGGAACACTCAGTTCACGACGTGGTCGTATCGAAGGAATGGAAGCACGAAACGGGACGCAGTCAATCAAGGCGCATGCGCCACTTGCTGAAATGTTCGGGTATTCGACAACACTTCGTTCGGCAACGCAAGGTCGTGGTACGTTTACCATGCAGACGGGTCACTTCGAAGAAGTACCGAAAGGAATTCAAGAAGCCGTTATCAATGGAAGAAAGAAGTAAAAACAAGTATTGCAATTAAAGAAAAAAAGTATTACAATGTGTGAGTATCTCTGAAAAGAGAGAAAAATATAAAATTTAATCAGTTAAACTGATTTAAGGAGGAAAATTCAAAATGGCTAAGGCAAAATTTGAAAGAAACAAACCCCATGTAAACATTGGGACAATTGGTCACGTTGACCATGGTAAGACTTCTCTTACAGCTGCTATCACTAAGGTGCTCGGATTTTCTGGCCAGGCAGTCTATAAGTCGTATGACCAGATCGACGCTGCTCCAGAAGAAAAAGCTAGAGGGATCACTATTTCCACAGCGCACGTAGAGTATCAGACAGATGCAAGACATTACGCTCACGTTGACTGCCCAGGACATGCCGACTATGTTAAGAACATGATCACTGGTGCTGCACAAATGGACGGCGCAATCCTTGTAGTATCTGCTGCGGATGGTCCTATGCCTCAGACGAGAGAGCATATCTTGCTTGCACGTCAGGTTGGCGTTCCTTACATCGTTGTATTTTTGAACAAATGCGACATGGTGGATGATCCAGAATTAATCGAATTAGTAGAAATGGAACTCAGAGAGTTACTTTCCTACTATGAATTCCCAGGCGACGATATTCCTATCGTACACGGTTCTGCGCTTGATGCACTAGAATCAACGTCTACAGATCCAAATGCGCCAGAATACGCTTGTATTTTAGAGCTCATGAAGCAAGTTGACAGTTATATTCCTACTCCTTTAAGAGAAGTTGACAAGCCGTTCATTATGCCTGTCGAGGACGTGTTCTCCATCACAGGTCGTGGTACTGTTGCGACTGGTAGAGTAGAAAGAGGACAAGTAAAAATCGGCGATGAAGTTGAAATCGTTGGAATCATCGACACACGCAAGACCGTTGTAACTGGCGTAGAAATGTTCAAGAAATTACTTGATTCTGCTATGGCTGGCGATAACATCGGTGCTCTTTTAAGAGGCGTGCAGAGAACTGACATCCAAAGAGGACAAGTACTTGCAAAGCCAGGATCTATTAAGCCACACACTCATTTTGAAGGCCAAGTATACGTCCTTTCAAAGGAAGAGGGCGGCAGACATTCACCTTTCTTCAAGGGTTATAGACCACAATTCTACTTTAGAACCACTGACGTGACTGGTATCGTTGAGTTACCAGATGACAAAGAAATGGTTATGCCTGGCGACAATACACTCATGACAATCACTCTGATTACACCTATCGCTATGGATGAGGGTCTACGTTTCGCTATCCGTGAAGGTGGCAGAACAGTTGGAGCTGGAACGGTTTCTAAGATTTTTGCATAAAACAGAAACCGACCTGCTGAAGCAAGTCAAAACTAAATAAATACGAGGGACGAGCGTAAGCTCGTCCTTTATATGCGAGCGTGGCGGAATGGCAGACGCGCTAGATTTAGGATCTAGTACTTCGGTGTATGGGTTCAAGTCCCTTCGCTCGTACCAAAGGCAAAAACTCACTATTTAGGTAGTGAGTTTTTTGCATATCCAAACGAGTGAAGGGATTTGAACCCGAGCGCTAGATAAGCGCCGGGGGTGCGGAGCAGTACGACATAGTCGGATGGTCAAGTCCCTTCGCTCGCCTGGGAGAAAGGTTAGGGGCTGAAGGCAAAAGGTAAAGGCAGGCCGCTGGCACATGTGAGTAGAGAATCGTAACAAGGTGACTAATTCTTGGGTGTGTTAAAATCGGGTACTCTAATCCTATTTCCGCGGCAGACACCCGATTTTTAACACAAAATCCTCCCTAGACCTGCCCTTTTTAACACATCGTCGTGAAATTACTGATTCCGCCTTGGTTTCACGACTCATTTGGGTTCTAGATGATACCATGAAATGGTAATAATGGGAATAATAATAGTGAGTGTGTTAAAATCAGATATTCTAAGGATTATTTTGTGTTAAAAAGTTAGGCTCTGCCGTGGAATGGGGAACAGAGGCGCCATTTTTAACACACCCACCATAAAAGTGGGATAATAATGGGGTCTCTGTCCCTGATCCCGGAGCGAACCGATGAATATTATCCTGATTTATTCCTCGAAGGAGCGCTTTTTATCCCATTGCCTTTACCTTCTTGCTTTTTGATCAAATGAACTAGGGAATATTTCCAATTCGTTATCA
>JBAXOJ010000135.1:0-5131 GCA_037133315.1 Clostridia bacterium | reverse complement strand
CTGGCTCTTCGAGGTCCATATTCCAGCGTTTCACCCATTCTAGCGAAACAAAGCCTTCGTAACCTAGGGTGGAGAGCATCGCCAGTGCCTGCGTCACTGGAACATCGCCCTTCCCCATCATTTTATATTTGACTTTCCCCTCTTCCATGATGGAATCCTTAATGTGAACGAACTTGATGTATTTGAATAGCCGATTTAGCGTCGTCTCAACGCTTTCTCCGAAGAATCGGAACGTGTGGTGCACATCCCAGAGCACCTGCAAATTTGGGTGTGCCACATCATCAATCAACTGCAACATCGTCTCTGAATTGGCGAACACGCCATTTGTTTCAATTAAAAGTGTCACCCCGTGTTGCGTCGCAAATGGGAGTAAACGTGCGATGCTTTGTTTGACAAACGTCACGTCGATTTCTCCTGCAGAGCCTGGCTGTGGCGACAAGTCCCCCAAGACTCTTACATACTTCACGCCAAGTCTGGAAGCCAGTTTGATGTACTCTTTTGCTTCAGCAATGACCGCTTCATTGTTTTCTTTATCATATAATAAGCAGGCAGAAGTTAAACAAGGTATTTCCAGATTCAAACTATGTAATCGGCTCAATAAAGAATCACTATGATCCGAACTAAAAGGACGTGCGCGTGGGGCAAATAATTCTGCACCAACGCCGCGTACTTCGATTCCATCAAATCCTAAATCTTTCGCAATGACTAGCATATCTTCCCAAGAAACATCTGGGCACCCAAGTGTTGAAAAAGCGAATTGCATGATAACCACTCCTCTGCAACTATTTTCTAAATTATATCACATTTCGAAGCAATTTCGATTATAATACAAAATTTAATTTATGGCAATTTCCGGCGTTCTCTAGTATAATTAATTCTTGAAACGGGAGTGAATACACATTGGAAACAAGATCAAGAGATTTAACCTCGGGAAGTATTCCGAAACATTTAATCATATTTGCAATCCCAATGCTCATCGGCAATTTTTTGCAATCCAGTTATGCCCTCATCAACACGTATTGGGTCGGCAATTTCATTGACACAAACGCGGTCGGGGCGACAACCGTGACGGGACCAATTCAGTTCATGATGGTTGCGATTGCAATTGGCTCGACGGTTGCTACGTCTATTCTTGTCGCCCAATCTTTCGGGGCTAAAGATTACGTCACCATGCAGAAGGTAATCGGTAATTCTTTTACACTCGCATTGATTCTCGGTACGATTCTCACTGCTGTCGGATTGCTCTTCGGAGACAATTTGTTGCATGCGCTCAACGTAAATCCCGACCAATTTCAAGCAGCCTCTTCTTATTTTAGACTGATGATGATTGCGTTTATCCCTTCCTTTTTCAGTTTGCTCATTACCGCCATCCTGCGAGGCATTGGTGATACAATTACGCCTCTGATTTTCATGGCGATTGGCGTCGGGATCAACGCGGGCCTAGACCCCCTGCTCATCATTGGCGTCGGCCCATTTCCGCGTCTTGGCACAGACGGCGCGGCGATCGCCTCCATTATCTCACAAGTGATTGGTCTGTCGATCGCATTACTCTATCTCAATAGCAAGAACCATTTTGTAGCCGTACGATTGAGCACATTTTCCTTCGACAAACGGACGGCTAAAAAAATCGTAAAGGTTGGCTTTCCTACGATGATTCAACAAAGTGCCGTTTCCATTGGCGCTGCGGTCGTGTTTTCGATTGTCAACGGATTTGGTGAAGCAGCAACGAATGCTTACGGTGGATGCGGGCGTTTGGAGATGTTTATTTTCTTGCCCGCGCTTTCGTTTGGCATGGCCGCAACCGCTTTGACAGGACAAAATTATGGTGCAAAAAAGATAGAACGCATTCATTCCATCTACAATTGGGCGGCAGTTTTCTCAGCCTCCGTCACATTGATTCTTTCAGTGGTATTATTTGCTTTCGCGGAACCGATCTTGAAGGTATTTGGCTTTGGAGGAGACCTGCCATCACTCTTAATTGGTGTCGATTATATCCACTTTGTCGCACCGTCCTACATTTTCTTCGGGTTGATGATGGTTTCCAACGGAATCATCAACGGTTCGGGCAAAACGTTCATCACGATGATCTTTTCACTCGGTGCGGTCATCTTTCTGCGTGTGCCACTTGCCTTGCTATTCACTTTTGGATTCGGGCTTGGTACGCATGGCGTCTGGCTCGCAATCAGCATCAGTTTTATTACAATGACCATCATTAGTTACTTCTTTTATCGGTCAGGAATATGGAAAAAGGGAGAC
The DNA here is from genome assembly GCA_037133315.1 of Clostridia bacterium. Lineage (GTDB taxonomy): Bacteria > Bacillota > Clostridia > JBAXOJ01 > JBAXOJ01 > JBAXOJ01. Next base: position 2,875 of record JBAXOJ010000135.1, on the reverse strand, counting down.
ACGTTACGTCTCCCTCCCTCTAAAAATCAACCTGTCATTGAAACTACGGAAGTTTAGGAATCTCTAGCTTTTGTCCGATTTTAAGCGAATTCGCAGAAACCCCTTTGTTTGCGTCCATAATGATTTGAAATTTCGAAGAATTTCCATATACTTTTTTTGCGATGCCACTAAACGTATCGCCAGGTTGCACAGTATAATATTGTTTTCCGTTTTCAATGGTCAATACTGGCGTTGGTGCGGCTGTCGGTGCTGTCGTCACAGTTGGCTCTGGTGTTGATTCGTCCACAGGCGTTTCTGTCTGGATGACAACCGGTGCTTTGGTCGCCTGCGTACCGGGGTTCGTCGTTTTATTTGCGCCAGAGACGCTTGAATACTTTGCATTGACATCCACAAGTTTTTTCCCAAACACACTTGGCAGTACCATATAACCCACTGCTAATCCAATGACCAGAGCCAAGATGCCAGCAAACACCGCTGCAATCTTTCCTGAGAACTTGTTCTCATCTTCATCAAAATCATCCGCATAGCCACCTTCAAATTTTTCAGAAGCACCCACATGGATCATCATCACAGTCAAATCATCATCTAAACCCATTGCCGCTGCACCTTTTAAGATATCAGAAGACTTCGTTGTAAGATTCGTTTGTGCTGACAAAATGACGGATAATTTTTGCTCATCAATGTACTCCGTCGCGCCACCAGTGCAAAGGACCAAAGTATCTCCGCTCGATAGTGTCGCCTTTGAAAACTGAGAAATCCCATCGTGCTCTGCATTGGATATGTCTTTCGCTTGGTTCTCGCTCATCACGCCAAGTTTCACAAGGCGTTCGATTCTGATTTTTGCATTCGTCAATTGCTTCGCAACACCATTCGAGTGCACAAATACTTTGGCATTCCCTGAAGAAAGCATGGTGTATTTCCCATTCTCCACATAAACGCATGCAACGGAACGCTCGCTGGATATTTCACCAATCACAGGCGCTTCCACTGGTGCTTGTTCAAACATCGTTTGTTGAGCCGTGTCTTCTTGATTCTCTGAAACAATCGGTGCGTCCGGCAATTCTGAGTCTTGCGCTTCCGATGTAGTTTCCTGTGCACCTTCCTCTGAATGCTCCTGCTCTTGCATCAATTGAAATTCTGCCTTCCACGCAGCCCTCGCGGTCTCATCGCTGTCCGAGTCCGCTTTCACCTTATCCTCTTTCACGAGACCAATGCTATGAATGAAATTGTTGACTTCCGCAATCTGCTCGCGCAACAAATTCGTCTTGCTTTCCAACTCGCCACCGCTCGTGCTGTATTTCAGTTGAAACCTTCTCAGTTCCTTGACAAAGGAAATCGATGGCTCCCCTTCTTTCCCATCTATATCCATATTTGAAGTAACGGCAAAAATCCCATCCGCCACCGGGTTCTCCAAAACAAAATTTATAATGGAAGAATCCAGCCACTCGCGCGTCCGACCATTAATGAAAAAATTATCTACTAAACGTTCACTTACCCCTGGTATAGTAATTACTGATATTTCCATTTTTTCGTGTGAATCGTGCATCATTCCCGACTCCTTTATTCTTTATTTTCTCAAATAATATCATATTTTTTTACGAGTAGCAATCTTCTCAAACATTAATACTCCTGCCGCAATGGCAACATTCAACGACTCGGCACGACCTGGCATCGGAATGCTCACGCAAACGTCTGCGCACGCGATGGATTCCTCGGCCAACCCATTGCCTTCATTCCCTAAAACAAACGCCACCTTGCCCTCTAAATCAGCCTCTGTGTATGGCGTTGCACCTTCCCCTTTGGTTGCTATGAGTCGAAACCCAATTTGATGCAGCTCCGATGCGACCTGCGAAACGCGCTCAATCCTCGCGACGGGGATATGAAAGAGAGACGCCATTGTACTTCGGACAACCTTTGCATTGTAAATGTCCACACAACCGTCAGTGAGAAGTACCAAATCGGCCCCCACGGCATCCGCTGTGCGTACGATTGTCCCTAAGTTCCCGGGATCCTGTACATTCTCCAAGATAATTACAAAGTTTGCTTGCTGCATCACCTGTGCCAAATCAATTTTTGGTTGTCTGACCACCGCCAAAACCCCTTGCGGTGTCTCCGTTCCTGAAATTTTTGAAAACAATTCTTCTCTCAAAAGGTAACTGTGCTCATCCGTAGTCAAACGCGACATGATTGTTTCGCCGAGTTCTCCTGCGTGTAACACCTTCTCAGACAAAAATAGTTTTTCAATCACTGCGCCTGCCTCAAACGCATCCCTGACTGCTCGGACGCCCTCAACCACAAAAAGACCCTTCGCATCGCGCTGTTTCTTAGTGCTCAGCGAACGCACTTCTTTTACGTGTTGATTCTCTTGGCTATTAATTACAAGCATTTCGTGCCCTCCTAATAAAAATAAGCGGAGGGAATCAATTCCCCTCCGGCTTGTTTATTCAAAAATATTTTATGCTTTTACCTTTTCAACCAACATTGCAAACGCAGCCGCATCATTCACAGCCATATCGGCCAAAATTTTACGATTTAAGTCGATGCCTGCGTTCTTTAGACAATTGATGAACTTGCTGTAAGAAAGTCCATTGATTCTGCAAGCTGCATTGATTCTTGTGATCCACAATCTTCTAAAATCTCTCTTCTTCGCTTTTCTATCTCTATAGGCATAAACCAGAGACTTCATCACTGCCTGATTAGCCGTCCGAAACAACTTGCTTTTTGCACCAAAATAACCTTTTGCTAATTTGAGAACTTTTCTGTGCCTTTTTCTCGTCCTCATAGCACCTTTTACTCTAGACATTGGAAATACCCTCCTTCATTATGCGTACGGAATTAGTTTCATTACAACTTTTGCATTGGCCGCCGAAACATA
>JBAXOJ010000134.1:0-5160 GCA_037133315.1 Clostridia bacterium | reverse complement strand
GGAATGAGAAATCCCAGCAAGGCTGCAAAGGACCCAAGCATTCCGTAAGAAAGATATCCGTACCCGATTGCTGAATTGACTGCAAACGGGCCAGGCAAACTTTGTGACAGCGCAATAATGCTGCTAACTTGATCCGGAGTGATCAGGTGATTATAAGTATTTTCTTCGAAAAGCAAAGACATGACGGCATAGCCACCGCCAAATGCGAACGTTCCGATTTTCATGAATAAGAGGATGAGTTGGAGAATAATGTTCATTTTGAGTTCTCCTCCTGTTTCAGTTGAATGAACGCAAGGCGAGATAACGAAGTGGTATATATGATTACCCCGAGGATCGCGGCGACCAAAAAAATGTTTGCTGTATTGATGTTGAGAAAAGTCAGAATGACCGCTGCAATCAGTGACAAGATGCACAACAACAACGAGCCGCGATCCTTGACGTTACCCTGGAAGAGTTTGTAGGTTGCCGCAATCATGAGCCCAGAAACGACCGGGATAATGCCTTTTAAGGCGGCTTTCACAAAAAAGTTATCCTGAAATCCTGCAAAAAACATAACGCAAATCGTCATAAAAATGATTGCAGGTAAAATACATCCAGCCAAGGCAACGAAAGCACCTATCGTACCGCGGACTAAATAACCGACATAGAGCGCCGAGTTCATGGCAATGGCGCCAGGCATGGAGGAGGAAATGGAAATGACTTCGCCCGTCTTTTCTTTTGGGAGCCATCCGTGTTTTTCAGTGACTTCGTTTTGGATCATTGGAATCATGACATATCCACCGCCAAAGGCGAATGTGCCGATGCGTGCAAAAACTAAGAATAATTGAAGTAATGATTTTTGGTTGTCGTGCATTTTGTTCTCCCCCTCTGATGGTTTCCCCAATGATTCTATATGAATCACAGAAGGAAATCAATTGCCTATTTTATAATTGAGGTCGCTATGTTAAAATCATTAGGAAACTTACCTATGGAGGGCACAATGGAAAAATCAAATTCTTATCAGTCATTACACGGTCCAGTTGGCGCAAATGCTGCGTTTGCAATCGGCATGGCAGGGCGAGGTGGCGGATTTATGCACCAAGACGCCTTCGTTCCAGAGCAAGACTTATATATCGGAACCTGTTGCAAAGATAGCCTGACCATGCTTCCGTTTTTCGCAAAAGCAACAAGTGATTATCGTGAGTCCTTTGTGAAAAGTGACAACTCCCCAAATCCTCTGAAAATCAGTTATTATACCGAGGATCAAATACAACGCACCTATGGGCAAGCCTACGACGGTTTTGATGCAAAAAACGGACAGATTGACTTGAAATTCGAGTTGTTTAGCCCTGGTCGTTGCATTCCCGACCCAAGCAAACCATTCAGCCATGAGGAAATGAAATATGCTGTTTGTCCTTCGATTTTGACGCGGCTTACGATTGATAACACAAAGCAAACGGTTGATATTAAAGGGTTTTTCGGCGTTGGCGGTTTAAAAGGACTGGCATTTCTCGACGAAATGGTTGGCGTTGCGACCATAGACGGGTATGGCTTTGCTGCGCAAACACAAAAAGGACTACGCGTCGCTGCGGACTTTGACCCTGTCGGTGTGTTTGGGCGTGAACGCCCAGCGATTCTGCCTTTGGCGCCCATGGCGATGTTGCTCTTTGATGTGCCGGCGGGAGAAATCATTTCAATTGACATTGCGCTCGCGTGGTATCAAGAGGGTTGCGTCACGCAGGGGGCGAATCGGTGCAAGTTTTACTACACTCATTTTTATAAAAACATTTTTGACGTTTTCTCGGAGACGTTTCGGACTGCCGATCGTATTACCCAAGAGGCCTTTGCGTTGGAAGCGCAATGCGCTTCCTCACAGCTGAACGAAGCAAGAAAGTTTCTTTTGGGGCATTCCATCCAGTCTTATCACGTCAGCACCATGCTGTTTGATGAGGAATTTTCCTCTCTGCCGGGGAATAGCCAGCCGAGATGGTGTGTCAATGAGGGCTCGTTTATGATGATGAACACCTTTGATTTAGCAATTGACCACGCTTTTTATGAGCTGGCCAAAAATCCTTGGGTTGTCAGAAACGTGTTAGACATTTATGTGAAGGAATACTCCTATATCGATACGCTACATTCTGCAGATGCGCACAAGCTCCCAGGTGGAATCTCATTTACCCATGACCACGGGTCGCACTTCACTTTTACACCACATCAATATTCCTCCTATGAAATTACTGACCAAGATGGATGCTTTTCCTATATGACCCAGGAACAACTCTGTAATTGGATTTTGACAGCAGGACTGTATGTTGAAAAAACGCAGGATTTGGAATGGCTGATGGAAACCCGCGGCATCTTAGAAGCCTGTCTGACATCCATGGTCAATCGAGATGCGACGGAGGAAGTCGATCGAGATGGTGTGATGGATTTGGATTCAGACCGCTGCGGTGCATCCTCGGAAATTACTACGTATGATTCATTAGACCATAGCCTTGGGCAGGCACGCCGCAATCTTTATGTCGCTACAAAATGTTGGTCTTCCTACGTCGTGATGTCCCATTTATTTCAGTTGATACAGGATGCGGAAGCGTTAATTTCAACCTGCGATACCCAGGCACATTTATGTGCCAACACCATTTCCTCGTATTACGACGAAAAACTTGGGTTCATCCCAGCAATTCTGGACCATCAAGATCAATCCGCCATTATACCAGCGATTGAAGCACTGATCTATCCGTATTTTTCTGGATGTAAAGAAGCATTAAGCTTTGATGGACCGTTTTCAAACTATCTCCAAATACTGAAAAAGCATACGCAAAACATATTAAAACCAGGCCTTTGTCTGTTTGAAGATGGTGGGTGGAAGCTTTCCTCAAAGAATTCAAATTCATGGATTAGCAAAATCTTTTTATGTCAGTTTTCCGCGGAGGAAATCTTACTGTTGAAGATTGATGAGCAGGCAGACTACACCCATATGGACTGGTGGATAAACGGGTGCTGCGACTGTCCAGGGATAGACCAAATATATGAAGGAAAAGTCAGCGAACACGGGTTTCATTATCCAAGAGCCGTTTCCTCTTACATCTGGCTGAGCAACCAATCAAAAAAGGAGACCAAATTCAAATGAATATCAAAAAAATGAAATGGAATTTAGAAAAGCGGATTGCCTTGATTTTGTTTTCAATCCTCATGATTACGATTATATACGCGGTTTATAAAATCATTACAACGCCAAGTTCAATTGCAGCCGTAGGCTTATCAATTCGCTCGCAGCATGACTATGTGATTATGCTGATGGAATGCGCTTTGGGAATCTTAGTGATGTTTGTCCCTTCTTTATTGGAGCGGAGATTGCATTTGAGAATTCCGAATTATATGTATATTCTATACTTCGTCTTTTTATTTTGCACAATCTATTTAGGCGAAGTAAACAATTTTTACTATTACATCAGTTTCTGGGACATTATTTTGCATTCGCTCAGCGCGGCGATGCTGGTGGCGCTTGGTTTCACAATTTGTGGCACGTTAAGTGATTCGGAGCACACTGGTATTCAACTCAGTCCAGTTTTTATCGCGCTCTTTGCTTTTTGTTTCGCGCTAGCGGTAGGCGCATTATGGGAAATCTATGAGTATTCTGCCGATGAATTCCTTAAGCTCAACATGCAAAAATTCAGATTGCTGGATGGCACGCTTCTTGTTGGTCACGCGGCGTTGGCCGATACGATGAAGGATATCATCGTGAATACAACGAGTGCTTTCGTGGTTTCAACTGTGGGCTATTTTTCTTTAAAAATCCAAAGCAGACGTAAGACTAAACTACAATGATCTCGCGCCCGCCACCCGTAATGCAGCGCCCGCCTTTTTGGGTGACAACATAAGTGTCTTCGACACCGACCATGCCGAGTCCCGCGACGCCGATTTTCGGTTCTAGCGAAATCACCATATTTTCAGCAATTGCGAAAGGGAAACTGTTCGTGATAATGGGATATTCATCGATGACAAGGCCGACCCCGTGTCCAAGGAATTTCGCCTGACGTGCGCCAAAGCCCATAAAGTTTGGGATGGATGGGTGCGTCGCATAGAAGTTGTTATAAATATCTGCCGGAATTGCCCCAGGCACAAGTTGCGTAGCAAGCTCCTTCTGGATTTCGATGCAAAGGGCATGTTGTGCAATCGCGGCTTCTGGCGGTGGCGCCATAAAGGAATATACCTGCGTCTTGTCGCTATGATAGCCGTTGACTCCGTAGCCGATGTCGACAAAGACCAAATCCCCTTTTTGCAAGCGTCTTGTGCGGCTTCCGCCAAACGGCGTGGCGGCCGACAACCCCAATGCGCCGCCAGGGCCATCGAAGTTGCTGCCCGTAAGGGAGCCGTCCCCAAACCCGATTTGACCGATGACCATCTCGGTTTGAAACATCGCAAAACGTGAAATGCCATGATAGTCCATTTTATACATTTGCGCAAAGGTCTCAGCGAGGAAGTCCGCCTCGGTCATGCCTTCTTTTAGAATCGTTGGAATGATTTCTTCCATGAGTTGTTGGTGCTGAGCCCCTGATTTCTCAATATAGAAAAGTTCGTATGGGCTTTTGATGGCGCGGAGCGACAAGAGGATGCGGTCCATCGCGTTGACGGAGGTCGTGAGAAAGTATTTTTTGATGCGCTCTAGCATGTTGACAGGAACGACTTCCAGCTCAAAATAGGTGTTGCCACAATCCTCGCCCACGACAGAAATCGCGTCTTTGTAACTCTCCATTGGATAAATCCAGTCGAGTGGTGATTCTGCCTTAGCGCGTTCGTAACTGCGGCGGGCAAAATAGGCGACTTGGCCCGTTCGCTTGAGCACCAGAAGGCCATCTTGCATGGTTCCGGTAAAATAGTATTGATTGACTTTGTTTACGATGATGGCCGTGTCCCAGTTTGGGGCAGTCTTCGCCATCAAGGCGTGAAACTTATCAATGCGCGCGAGCAGTTCTTGTTTTTCAAGTCGAATATCCATAAAAACCTCCTGGTTTCGCCATTGTTTCGGCTGTGTTATAATGGATTATACCATATTAGGGTGAATTATTTTAGTTTAATTTGTAGGATGAAAGGTGAGAACCAGATGAGTAACATCAAAGATAAAAAAGCATTTATTTGCGACATGGACGGCGTCATCTATCACGGCAATCGACTTTTGAA
>JBAXOJ010000133.1:0-5275 GCA_037133315.1 Clostridia bacterium | reverse complement strand
GATCGACTGAGAATTCGGACGCCGACCTTTGCAAATCTGCCATCTTTACTTCATATGTTGCCGGGTAGCAGTCTTGCTGACGTGCCAGTGTTGATTTTGACAATTGATCCTTGCATCAGTTGCACAGAGAGATAGGAGGTCGCAACATGTTTGATATGATTGGAAATATCGTGAAAAATCTTTTTTCAAAGCCGGCTACACGCAACTATCCGTTTGTGGTTCGCGAGGTGCCAGTCAATGCGCGCGGTCATATCTCGGGGATCGATCCGGAAGCCTGCATCTATTGTGGGATTTGCCAGAGAAAATGCCCGTCTGACGCGATTGTCGTGGACAAGGTGAATCGGACTTGGGAGATTGAAACCTACCGTTGCATCGTCTGCAGCGAGTGCGTGACCGTGTGTCCGAAGCAATGCATTTACATGGACGCAAAGCATTTGACTTCTTCTACGAAACAAGATCGGATTCTTTGCAAAGGGAGTCCGAAGCCCGAGAAAGTCGCTGCGCCAAAGGCAGAAACGCCAAAGCCAGAAACGCCCGTCGAAGAATCGGTTCCGGCAAATGCATGAGTATGCCGTATCAAAGCAAATTGTCAAAATGGCAAACGATGAGGCGCTCCACGCGGGCGGCCATCGCATCACGGAGATTCGGCTTGCAATTGGGGATTTGTCGACTTTTGTAGATGAATCCATTCAGATGTATTTTGATATTTTTAGCGCAGGAACGCTCGCGGAAGGCGCCAAACTGGTGTTTCGGAGAATTCCTGCCGCTTTTTTTTGTAAGACGTGCGGGCAGAATTTTTTAAAACCGCGCACTGGGTTTGATTGCCCGAATTGCGGTAAACAAGGCTCGCCGACCGAAATCGGGAAGGAATTCTTCATTGAAAGCTTGGAGGTGGACGACGATGGAAATTAGAGTGATGAAGGGCATCATGGATGCAAACGGCGAAATTGCGGCGCAAAACCGTGCCAATTTCGCTGCGCACAACATCACCGTCGTCAACGTCCTGGCATCCCCAGGCGCTGGCAAAACGACGCTGATCACCGCGATTTGCAATCACCTCAAAGGGAAGCGCAAAGTCTACGTGGTGGAGGGGGACATTGCTTCCACCATTGATGCGGATCGCCTCGATGCAATGGGGGTCGCGGTGATGCAAATCAACACCGGCGGCGGATGCCATCTGGATGCCAACATGCTGCGCGAGGCGGTTTCTGTGTTGCAGCCTGAGGAGGGCAGCCTCATTTTGATTGAAAACGTCGGCAACCTGGTCTGCCCGGCGGCTTTTGACTTGGGCGACACCCTGCGTTTGCTGGTCGCAAGCGTGCCGGAGGGACACGACAAGCCGTACAAATACGTGTCGATGTTTGGCTATGCCGATGCGGTTGTATTGAGTAAAATCGACTTGCTTCCATACATCGATTTTGATATGCAGAGCTTTGAGGCCGGCGTGCACGCTTTGGTGCCGGACGCGCCAATTTTCAAACTCTCTTGCAAGACAGGGGACGGGCTGGCGGTCTTCCTGGACTGGCTTTAATTTTGGATAACGCGTTATCACCTTTTTCGCTGAGAGGCAAAAAAGTATAACTTTCTTTTGATTCAGCGAGTTTGCAAGTTCAAATATGGGCTGAATTAGCCAGTAAATGGAAATTTCTGCGAAATTTTCGACCTTTTCGCTTGATTCTAAGCCCAATCCTTGCGATTCGGCGCTAGACGGAGCACTCAGTTAGAAATTTCGCGCTCCTACAAAAATTGTGGATAACTCGTTATCACTTTTTTCTCTGAGAGGTGAAAAAGTATAACTGCACTCATAAAAAAATGAAATTTTACGCCTACCCTCTTGCATTTCGACAGCGAGAGGGTTATAATTTACCCCTGTATTGGAAGAATTTAACATTCGGTGTTTGTGGGGGTGCATATTATGAAAGAAGAGATGAGCAATGAAAGCAAGAAACTGGTAGGGGGGCGGTATGCGTTTCAGGAATCCTTGGGGACCGGGGGCGAGGGGACGGTGTACAAAGGCTATGACGTGCGGCTGGGCATTGATGTCGCAGTCAAACAATTCGTCAGTGAAAAAGTCTTTGATGAGAGTGTGCAAGGGCGCGGGATAGCGATGGATCATCCGGCTTTTCCACGGGTGACCGACATTTTCAGCGAGGAAGGCAATCAATACGTTGTCATGGACTACCTCGACGGGGTGAACGGAGCCGCTTATGTCCAAAATTTCGGCGTATTGAAGGGCGAACAACTACGCAAGGTCGCCGTTCGCATCTGCCATGCCATGAACTACCTGCATCAGGTCAAAAAGGTACTTCACACGGATCTGAAGCCGGAGAACTTGATTTTTTGTGCCAATGATGAGATCAAATTCGTCGATGTGGCGTGCGTTGATTTTGTGGGTTCTGCGGCATGTCCGCATCAGTTTGGGACACCAGGATATTCCGCCCCAGAGGTGTGCAATTTCGGCACGCAGTCTAAGATGGCGGATGTGTTTGCGTATGGCGCAACCCTGTACTTTTTGGCAACGGGGCGCATCCCGAGCGTAGAGCGTCTGATTTTGCCGTCGTTGCACAACAAAGAAATCGACAAAACGGTCGAAACTGTAATCATGAAATGTCTGAAAGCGCTTCCTACGGAGCGTTATTTTGACTTTGACGAGGTCCTCGCGCAGTTTTCGGATACCCGAAACGGAACGGGAGGAATGAAAATTCCTTCCATCAATTTTGTAAACAATGCAGAGCTCGCGCTGGAGTTCGCTTATGTGATAGCAAAGCGCCTCCAACAGAATGTCCTCATTGGGATTACCCACAAAGCGTTTCAACTGTTAGATGAAAGGCTGATTTACTTTGATGCCCACAATTCGGTCGCTCTGATTCAGGCGGTAGAGGCGCAGAAGGATGGCAGAAAGACGAATGTCAAGGAGTTTGCGGTCCAACCAGATGGCTTGCGCGGTGTTTATGCACTTGTGATTCCAGAACAGGCAGACTTAAAAGAAGCCACGCGCGGTTATCTCGTTGAAAAAGAAAAGGAATTTGACTGCCTGATTTTTGTGTCCATGATGGAGCAAGGAATCAATGCAGAGCTCAATATCCTCAGTGTTAGTGAAAACAATTTGGAGGCGCAAGGACTTGTGGAGACGTTCGAACAAATGAAAATCGAACCCAACAACTTTCGAACTGTGATTTTTGATGGTATACTAAATTCTGAAGCATTGAAAGAAGCCAGTCTTGTGTCGGATTTTGTGCAACGCAAGACGATTGCAGTCATTCCAAGAACTTCGGAGAGGCAGGAAGCGCGTGCGCAAGGTGGAATTGTGACAATGCAGATGCAGCAAGAAATGGAACAGGCCTATTTGCAACTGGCAAGAGAGCTCGGGTTCCGCATCACAGACAAAACGGAGGTGACCGTTTATGGGAAACAAAATGCCAATGGCAATCAATCTGGGCGACATCGCTGAAATGAAGAAAGCGCATCCATGCGGCAGCGTGACATGGGAGGTCATCCGCACGGGCGCTGACATTCGCATAAAATGCCTCGGTTGTGCGCATCAGGTGATGCTCTCCCGTGAAAAATTCGAGAAAAGCGTGAAGAAAATTATCGGCTAACCTGGTTGCGAGCGGAAATATATTCTACGACAGCCATAGTAAGAATGTTGGACACAGTGCAATTTATGGTGAATATTTTGGGGAGTTTGATATAAGAACACTTGAAATGGTTGAGGGGGATTTGCCAACAAAGGCGAAAGGATTAATCAATGAATGGGCAAAAATCAATCAGGTTGAATTAATGGAAATTTGGAATAGTCAGCAATTTAAGAAATTGAGTCCTTTAGAATAGAGGTGCGTGTTTTTATGAAAAATATCCCAAGAATAATCGATGTAAAACCATTAGAAAACATGGTAATCTTAGTAACATTTGCAAACAATGTTACTAAGAATTATGATGTTAAGAGTTTAATAGAGAGATACCCTGTATTTGAGCTTCTGAAAAATAGAAATATCTTCAATATGGTACATGTCGAATGTGGCGGTTTTGGAGTAGCATGGACTGATGAAATTGATTTAAGTGAATATGAAATTTGGGAAAAAGGACAGTAGATCTTTACCCAATAGCATGATTCAAAGTGAACGGAGGAAAAGCAAAGGGTGTTCCTTTATTCTTTGCTGCAACATATGGAAGAACGGAAATTGCTAATTTTTTAATTGAAAAAGGTGCAGATGTAAATGCTATCGGAAAATACAGTGACGGCTCACAATGTGATCCAATCATTGTTGCAGCAATTCAAAGCGGTTCGTTTGACATCGTTAAATCGTTAGTCGAACACGGAGCAAAACTTGAATATAGTTTTGCAGGAAATCACGAAACTGCTGTTCAGACAGCTTCTAGCAGACCAAGCAAGAATATTCTTGAATATCTTGAGCAAATAAAATAACAGTCGCTGACGTTTCCGAGAAGCGGATGCGTTGACTTTTTGCCGCGTTTATATTAGAATTCCTAGAGAAATAAGTATTTTTGGGGGCGTGAAAATGAAGGTTTGCATTCTTGGGTTAGGGTACATCGGATTACCAACTTCAGCAGTTTTCTCAAGTATTGGTTGTGAAGTGGTTGGCGTGGACGTGTTTCCGTCAATTGTCGATAAATTAAACAGTGGTAAAATTCATATAGAAGAGCCTGGGTTGGAGGAGATCATCTCCAAAGCGGTTGCGAATGGGACGTTTCGGGCCTCGCTGACACCAGAGCAGGCGGATGTGTTTATTGTCACTGTGCCTACGCCAAATTTCGATGATGCGCTGAAGAGCTGTGATCTTTCGTACGTCATCAAAGCGAGCCAATCGATTGTGCCTTTTTTGAAAAAGGGCGATGTCGTGGTCATAGAGTCGACGGTTGCGCCGAGATCGACGGAAGATTTCATCAAGCCGATTTTTGAAGAAGCTGGATTCCACATCGGCGAGGATTTATACCTTGCGCATTGTCCTGAACGCGTGTTGCCAGGGCAAATTCTTTACGAAATCATTTACAACAACCGCATCGTGGGTGGGATTACGCCTGCGTGCACGGAAAAAGTGGCAAGCATTTATGAACTCTTTGTCAAGGGTACAGTGTATCGCACGGAGGCGAAGACCGCGGAGCTTTCAAAATGCATGGAGAATACCTTCCGAGACGTCAATATTGCTCTCGCAAACGAACTGGCAAAAATCTGTTTTCGTTTAGATATCAACTGTCTTGAAGTCATCGAATTAGCAAACAAACATCCGCGCGTCAACATCCATCAACCGGGGCC